>NZ_JBJDQL010000001.1:264653-484560 GCF_044903305.1 Streptomyces sp. NPDC019531
CCGTCCCGTCCTCCAGGGGGCTCCGCCCCCTTCGACCCCCGCTCCTCAAACGCCGGAGGGGCTGAATTTTGCCGGTCCAGGCAATTCCAGCAACGGCCCCGCGCTAGCGGCCCGCCTCCTTCGACACCAGCGCCACCGCCTCGTCCACGTCGTCCGTCACGTGGAACAGCAGCAGGTCCTTCTCCGAGGCCTTGCCCTGTGCGACGAGGGTGTTCTTGAGCCAGTCGATCAGGCCGCCCCAGTACTCGCTGCCGAAGAGAACGATCGGGAAGCGGGTGACCTTCTGGGTCTGGACCAGCGTCAACGCCTCGAAGAGTTCGTCCAGGGTGCCGAGGCCGCCCGGGAGGACCACGAAGCCCTGCGCGTACTTCACGAACATCATCTTGCGGACGAAGAAGTAGCGGAAGTTGAGGCCGATGTCGACGTAGGGGTTGAGTCCCTGCTCGAAGGGGAGCTCGATGCCGAGGCCGACGGAGGTGCCGCTGGCCTCGCAGGCGCCCTTGTTGGCCGCCTCCATGGCGCCCGGGCCGCCGCCGGTGATGACCGCGAAGCCGGCTTCCACCAGGCCGCGTCCGAGCCGCACCCCCGCCTCGTACTCAGGGGAGTCGACCGGCGTCCGTGCCGAGCCGAACACGCTGATCGCGGGCGGGAGTTCGGCGAGCGTGCCGAAGCCCTCGATGAACTCCGACTGGATGCGCAGAACGCGCCAGGGGTCGGTGTGGACCCAGTCCGAGGGGCCGCCCGCGTCCAGCAGGCGCTGGTCGGTCGTGCTCGCCGTGACCTGTCCCCGCCTGCGGAGGACCGGTCCCAGGCGCTGCTCCTCCGGCGGCTGCTTCTTGCCCTCGGGGTTCCCGGTAGCCATGTGCGCTCCCTCCGCTTGCCTGGTCTTTCCATCTCAGCCTAGATCTACGCGGGTTACGGAGGGGGGACGTACGCGTGTCCGCCATGAAGCGCCCACCGCCACACCGCCTCCTTACGACGTCAGCCAGGCCCGCAGCTTCTCCTCCGCCTCCGGGATCAGCGACACCTTCACCCGCTCGTCCACCTTGTGCGCGAGCAGCGGTTCTCCGGGGCTGTAGTTCACCGCGGGCACGCCCAGCGCGCTGAAGCGGGAGACGTCCGTCCAGCCGAACTTGGGGCGGGCCACTCCGCCGACCGCGGCCATGAAGGCCTGAGCGACCGGGTGAGTGAGGCCGGGGCGGGCGCCGCCGGTGTGGTCGTCGACGACGAACTCGTCGACGCCGCAGTCCGCGAAGAAATCCCGTACGAAGGCCTCCGCCTCGGCCTCGCTGCGGTCGGGCGCGTAGCGGAAGTTGACTGTCAGGACGCAGGAGTCCGGGATGACGTTCGTGGCCACGCCACCCTTCACTCCGACCGCGTTGAGGCCCTCGTGGTACCCAAGGCCGTCCACGAGCGGCTTGCGCGGTTCGTAGGCCGCCAGCTTCGCGAGGGCCGGAGCGGCCTTGTGGATCGCGTTGGAGCCCATCCACGCGCGCGCGGAGTGCGCCCGCTCTCCCTTGAACGTCAGCAGCACCCTCAGGGTTCCCTGGCAGCCGCCCTCGACCTGGTTGTCCGTCGGCTCCAGCAGGACCGCGAAGTCGCCCTCCAGCCACTCCGGGTGGGCCTCGGCCACATGTCCCAGGCCGTTGAGGTGGGCGGCGACCTCTTCATTGTCGTAGAAGACGAAGGTGAGGTCGCGGTTGGGTTCGGGGACCGTCGCAGCGATCCGCAGCTGGACCGCGACGCCGGACTTCATGTCGCAGGTGCCGCAGCCCCAGAGGTAGCCCTCGTCGTCGAGGCGGGAGGGCACGTTGCCCGCGATGGGGACGGTGTCGATGTGGCCGGCGAGGATGACGCGTTCCGAGCGGCCGAGGTTCGTGCGGGCGACGACGTTGTTGCCGTGGCGGTCGACCGTGAGGTGCGGCAGGGCGCGCAGAGCGGTCTCGATCGCGTCCGCGAGGGGCTTCTCGGTGCCGCTCTCGGAGGGGAAGTCGACGAGCCGCGCGGTGAGCTGAGCTGCGTCCAGCGTAAGGTCAAGAGGGGTGTCGGCCATGCTCCTGACCCTAACGCCCCACCGATCGCGCCCACTGTCCCCATCCGGCGCGGACGTCTCCGTACTCTCCAGTATCTTGTCCGGATGCCAGAGCCGTTGCCCCCTACTCGTAAGCGCCGCGGCCGCCTGCTCCGCTTCGGGGCGGCCCTCGTGGTCCTGTGCGCGGTCGCCGGTTACCTCGTGGTGCAGTACGTCACCGGAGGCTCGGGCGGTCCGGTCTGCAGAGTCGTGTCGGGCAAGGCCGGCGGAGCGTCGTACGACTTCACGCCGGAGCAGGCGGTGAACGCGGCGACGATCACCGCAGTCGGCACCGGGCGCGGGCTGCCCGAGCGGGCCGTGACGATCGCGCTCGCCACCGCGCTCCAGGAGTCGGGCCTGCGCAACATCGCGCACGGCGACCGTGACTCGCTCGGGCTGTTCCAGCAGCGGCCCTCGCAGGGCTGGGGCACCGCGCGGGAGATCCAGGACCCGACGTACGCGGCGGCCGAGTTCTACAAGCACCTCGTCAAGGTGGACGACTACCAGGATCTCCCGCTGACGGTCGCCGCGCAGCGCGTGCAGCGCAGCGGCTATCCGGAGGCGTACGCCAAGCACGAGCCGGACGCCACAATGCTCGCCGCCGCCCTCACGGGCACCTCGGCGGCCACCCTCACCTGTGATGGGCGCCAGGACACCACACAGGCGGCCCAGGCCACCGCCACCGGCCCGGACGCGGTGCGGTCCGCCCTCGTTCGGGACTTCGGGCGGGACGCACTGGAGACGACCGCCGCGGAGGTGGGCGGCAAGGCGTCGCCGAGCCCGACGCCGACCACGGGTGACGCGCGCACGGTGACCCTTCCCGTGCGCAAGGACTCCAGCCCGGGTGCCGACCGCAGTCTCACGGAGCGCGGCTGGCAGCTCGCGCACTGGGCCGTCGCCAACTCCTCGGCGCTGCGCATCGAGCGCGTCTCGTACGCCGGGCGGCAGTGGACCGCCGGGAACACGGACAGCCGGTGGCGGTCGGCGGGCAGCGCGGGCGCCACGGACTCGGTGCGGATAGTCACGGCACGGTAGTTCGGAAGATCACCTGGAAGGGTCACATCCGCCCGCCGTCGGAGCGGGTGTGCGCAGGTTTTCGCCCCGTCACCCCCGCATCCGCGAAAACCCTTGAGAACAAAGGGCTGCACGGATTCGAAAGACTTTCGGACCGGAAGCTTTTTGCCCGTTTTTATCCGCAGGCGATTATGCGACGCATTGCCAACTCTTTACGTTGTGCCTCCGCAACCTTCCTCGGCTTCGAGCGGTAGTCACGGCGTCCTAGCAACGTTTCCTCCGTCGAAGGAGCAACATGTCCCTCCCCCTGACCCGCAGGATCGCCCGTGCAGCGCTGCTCGTCGCTGCGGGGGCGGCAGCCGGGGTCGGTGCGGCCGGCGCCGCCAGCGCGGCCCCCGCACAGCTGCCGGCCACCCCGAACCTCGGCGGGCTGACCGCTCTGGACGGGGCGGACGTCGGCAACACGGTGGACGGCACCGCGCAGAACCTGACCGAAACCGCGGGTAAGACCGGTGGCAAGACGGTCGAGAAGGCCGTGCCGACCGCGGGCAAGACCAGCGGCAAGGCCGTGAAGAAGGCGGCTCCGGCCGCGCAGAAGACGGCGGGCGAGGCCGCCGGTTCCGCCGGGGACCTCCTCGGCGACACAACGTCCACGGCGACGAAGGGCGGCGTCCCGACCGACTCCCTCACCAAGGGCGGCGGCCTTCCGGCGGCGGACACCCTGCCGGCGAAGGGCCTGCCGCTCGGCTAAGCGCCTGGCTTGAGCCGATGTCGGGGTCCAGGGAGTTCCCTGGACCCCTTCGGCTTGTGCGCCGAACCGCCTGCGGCGGTCGGGGCCGGGGCGTCTTCGAGCGGTGCCCCGTGCTCCAGGCCGAGCCCACCCGTTCCGCCCTGCGGATCGAGGACCCACGGCGGTGGCAGGGGCAGCTACGCCAGACGCTCCACCGCCGCCCGCACCCGCTCGTCCGTCGCCGTCAGTGCCACGCGGACGAACTTCTCGCCCGCCTCGCCGTAGAAGTCGCCCGGGGCCACCAGGATGCCCAGTGCCGCCAGGTGGGCGACGGTCGCCCAGCAGGACTCGTCCCGCGTCGCCCAGAGGTAGAGGCTGGCCTCGCTGTGCTCGATGCGGAAGCCGTGTCCGAGCAGTGCGTCGCGCAGCAGAGAGCGGCGAGCCGTGTACCGCTCCCGCTGCTCGCGGACGTGGGTGTCATCGCCCAGGGCCGCCACCACCGCGGCCTGGGTCGGCGCCGACGTCATCATGCCGCCGTGCTTGCGGATCTCCAGGAGGGGCGCCAGGACGGCCGGGTCGCCCGCCAGGAAGGCCGCGCGATAGCCGGCGAGGTTCGAGCGCTTGGAGAGCGAGTGGACGGCCACGATGCCGTCGTAGGAGCCGCCGTTCACGTCCGGGTGCAGGACGGAGACCGGATCGGCCTCCCAGCCCAGCTCCAGGTAGCACTCGTCGGAGAAGATCAGGACGCCATGTGCCCGGGCCCAGGCGACGATCCTCGTCAGCTCCTCCTTCGACAGCACCCGGCCCGTCGGGTTCGACGGGGAGTTGAGCCACAGGAGCTTCAGGCCCGCCGGGTCCAGTTCGGTCGGGTCGTCGTAGATCTCGTACTCGGCCCGGGCCAGGCGTGCGCCGACCTCGTACGTCGGGTAGGCCAGGCGCGGGTACGCGACCCGGTCGCCGGGGCCCAGGCCCAGCTGGGTGGGGAGCCAGGCGACGAGTTCCTTGGAGCCGATGATCGGCAGGACGTGGCGGTGGGTGACCTCGCGGGCGCCCAGGCGGCGCTCGACCCAGCCGGTGAGCGCGTCACGCAGGGCCGGGGTGCCCCAGACCGTCGGGTAGCCCGGGGAGTCCGCCGCGTCGATCAGGGCCTTCTGGATCAGGTCGGGGACCGGGTCGACGGGGGTGCCGACCGACAGGTCGACGATGCCTCCGGGGTGCGCGGCGGCCGTCTTCTTGTACGGCTCCAGCTTGTCCCAGGGGAAGGTGGGGAGGCGGTCGGAGACTGCGGACACGGCGTTCGGGCTCACTTTCGGGTCGTACGGCAAACGCCTCGGTCCCGTACGGCGGCGATCGGTGCGATCAGGCCGTACGGGACCGAGGCGGCACACCTCAGGGGTGCCGGATGTTCAGGCCTGCGGCGGGAGCGCGGCGATGAACGGGTGGTCCCGCTCGATCAGGCCCAGCTTGCTGGCGCCACCGGGCGAACCGAGCTCGTCGAAGAACTCGACGTTCGCCTTGTAGTAGTCCTTCCACTCATCCGGGGTGTCGTCCTCGTAGAAGATCGCCTCGACCGGGCATACCGGCTCACAGGCACCACAGTCGACGCATTCGTCCGGGTGGATGTACAAGGACCGGGAGCCCTCGTAGATGCAGTCGACCGGGCACTCCTCGATGCAGGCCTTGTCCTTCACGTCGACACAAGGCTGCGCGATGACGTAGGTCACGCTGTCGTTCCTCCTCCATAGGGCGCTGGCGGGCCTCCTCAGGCTCCGCCGCCTCGCGCGCGGGAGCGCGGCGTCGTCGATGCCCGCCCCTAGTATCTCCGTTCTTGGGCATGATCCGAACAGGAGGGGTGAACTGACCTGTGGAAATCTCCGCCGCGGGGCGCCTCGTCGTCCGTATCTCCGCAGCTGACGTGGGCAAACGGGTATCCGTGCGACGCCAGGACGAAACCGCCGTCACGCAGGAGAAGTTCACCGACACGGTGGGTGTTCTCACATCATGGGACAACGGTGTGCTGATGATCACGCGCCGGGACGGCGAGAGCGTCCGCATTCCGGAATCCGCGCTGGTGGCGGGCAAGGTCGTCCCGGCCGAGCCGGCCCGCCGCCGGGGCCCCGCCGCGTCGTACGCGGAACTGGCCCGGATCGCCGCGCGCGGCTGGCGGCCCGTGGAGAGCGAGCGGCTCGGCGAGTGGGAGCTGCGCGCCGCCTCCGGGTTCACCCGCCGCGCGAACTCCGTCCTCCCGCTCGGCGACCCCGGCATGCCGCTCGACGAGGCCCTGAGCGCCGTACGCCGGTGGTACGGCGACCGTGGGCTGCCGGCGTACATACAGACCGCGACCGGCGCGGCGGGCACTCAGGAGACGCTGTGCGCGGAGCTGGAGGCGCGCGGCTGGACGCGGGAGGTGACGGCGGAGCTGTGGACCGGGGCGCTGGCGCCGGTCGCCGATCGCGAGGCCGCGGGTGTCGTGCTGTCCCGGGAGGCCGACGAGGGCTGGCTGGCGCGTTATCAGCGCAAGGGGGTGAGCGAGGTGGCGCTGCGGGTGCTGGGGAGCGGGGCGTCGGTGTGGTTCGCCACCGTCGCCGGTGAGGAGACGCCGGCCGCGATCGGGCGATGTGTCGTGGACGGACGGTGGGCCGGGTTCGCCGCGGTCGAGGTGGATCCCTCGCTACGGCGACGGGGGCTGGCCTCCACCGTGATGGCCGCGCTGGCACAGCGGGCGCTCGACGAGGGGGCGTCGGCCGGGTGGCTCCAGGTCGAGTCGGACAACGCCGGTGCGCGGGCGCTGTACGCCGGGATGGGGTTCGCCGCGCACCACGCCTACCACCACTACCGCGAGCCGGGCCTCTCCGGCGGAGCACGGTAGCGATCGCCGCGAAAGGGCACGAGCCAGCTATGCGTCCCCCGTATCCGCCACCGCCCGAACGTTCCGCCGAGCTACGGAGGCGGTTCGCCGAAGAGGCGCGGTCCGAGCGGCCCGATCTGTCCGCGCTGTGTCTGTTGCTGGGGGCGGAGGCGGACGGGGAGCTCGACGAGGCCGGGATCGACCGGGCGCAGATCGAGCTGGACCGGCTGGCCGGGCAGTTGCCCTTCCGCCCGGGCGGTCCGCGGTCGTGGGCCGTGTCGCTGCGGGAGCTGCTCGGGGACCGGTGTGGGTTCCGTGGGGCGCCCGCCGACTACCAGCGGCTGGAGTCCTCGCTGTTGCACGAGGTGCTACGGCGGCGGAGGGGGCTGCCGATCCTGCTGTCCGTGGTGTGGATGGAGGTGGCTCGGCGGGCCGGGGCGCCGGTGTACGGGGTGGCCCTGCCGGGGCACTTCGTGGTGGGGTTCGGGCCGCCGGAGGAGCAGGTGCTGGCGGATCCGTTCGACGGGGGGCGGGTCCTGGCGGGGGCCGACGCCGAGTTGCTGGTGGCGGGAGCGACCGGGGCGCCCTTGGACCCGGCGATGCTGACACCGGCCGCTCCGCTCGACGTGGTCCTGCGCATCCTGAACAACGTGCGGGCCTGGGCCACGGCCCGGCCGGAGCGGTCGGACGTGGGCCTGTGGGCCGTGGAGTTGGCCTTGTTGCTGCCCTCGCATCCGGCGCGACTGCGTTATGAGCGGGCGCAACTGCTGGTGCAGCGCGGTGACTTCGTCGAGGGGGCTGAGGAGTTGGAGGCGTATGCGGGGGTGGTGGTCGCGGTGGACGAGGCCGCTGCGGATCGTCTGCGACAGCAGGCGCGGGCCGCGCGAGCGAGGTTGAACTGACGGTTGTGCGGCGTGTGCAGCCCGGTGGGGGCTTGTCGCGCCCACGCGGCGGAGCCGCATATCGATACAGCCCCGCGCCCCTGAAAACGCAAAGCGCTTACAGCCAGCCCTTTTCTCTTGCGATGCGGACTGCCTCAGCCCTGTTCCGTACCGCCAGTTTCTGGATCGCCGTCGAGAGGTAGTTGCGCACCGTGCCCTGGGAGAGGTGAAGTGCCTTGGCCAGCTCGGCGTTCGTCGAGCCGTCGGCCGCTGCCCTCAGGACCTCTCGCTCCCTGTCCGTCAACGGGTTCGCGCCCTCCGCCAGCGCCGCCGCCGCGAGCGTGGGGTCGATGACCCGCTCCCCCGCCAGCACCTTGCGTACCGCCGCTGCCAGTTGGGCCGCCGGGGCGTCCTTGACCAGGAAGGCGTCGGCGCCCGACTCCATCGCGCTGCGCAGGTAGCCGGGGCGGCCGAAGGTGGTGAGGATGACCAGCTTCACCGACGGGAGTTCCTTGTGGAGCCGGGCCGCCGCCTCGATGCCCGTCGCGCCCGGCATCTCTATGTCCATGAGGGCCACGTCGATGTCGTGGGCGCGGGCCGCCGCCAGGACCTCGTCGCCGCGGGCCACTTGGGCGACGACCTCGATGTCGTCCTCCAGGCCGAGCAGGGCGGCCAGGGCCTCGCGGACCATCGACTGGTCCTCGGCGAGCAGGACCTTGATCGTGCGGCTCGTCATGAGGCGGATCCTACGTCGGCCGCGGAACCGGCGGGCACGCGGGCGACCAGCCGGAAGCCGTGCCGGGTGCCGGTGGCCTCCAGGGTGCCGCCGGCTTTCTCCAGACGTTCGGTGAGGCCGGTCAGACCGTTGCCGGGGCCCTCTCCCGAGCCTCCGGAGCCGTTGTCCTCGACGGAGAGTTCGAGCATCGCTCCGTCGAGGGTCTGGCGGCGCAGCAGCTCCACGGTGCAGCGCCGGGCGCCGCTGTGCCGTACGACGTTGGTGACGGCCTCACGGAGGGCCCAGGCGAGGGCCGACTCGCTCTCCTCGGGGACGCCGGTGAGGTCGGGGTCGGTGGGAACCTGAGCGGTGACCCCGGCCGACGTCAACGCGGCCTCGACGCCCGCCAGTTCGGCGGCCAGTCGGGGGCGCCGGTAGCCCGTGACGGCCTCGCGGACGTCGACCAGGGCCTGGCGGCTGACCTGCTCGATGTCGGCGACCTGCTGGGCCGCCTTCTCGGGATGGTCGGGCAGCATCCGGCCCGCCAGCTCGCTCTTCAGGGTGATCAGGGAGAGGGAGTGGCCCAGCAGGTCGTGCAGGTCGCGGGCGAGGCGCAGGCGTTCCTCGTTGGCGGCCAGGTGGGCGACCTTGGCGCGGGCCTCGCGCAACTCGATGGTCGTACGGATCAGTTCGCGTACGCCGGTCATCGAGAAGCCGCCGAGGAGGGCCGGGAAGAGCAGTCCGGCCAGGAACGCCGTGCCGCCCGGGACGGCGAACGCGACGCACGTCAGCAGGGCGGAGACGGCCGGGACGGTCCAGCGGGCCATCCGGAACGGCAGGGCCGCGCCGGAGGCGATCGCCACGTACACGAACAGGACGAGCCACTCCCGGCCCAGGGTGAGGGAGAGCACGGTCGACTGGGCCGCCAGCGCCGCCACCGAGCCCAGTACCGCCTGGTTGAGCTCGCCGCGCCCGGTACGGAAGACCAGGGCGAAGTACCAGGCCACGAAGGCGACCAGGCCGATCCAGCCGAGGACGGTGACCCCGTCGCTGTGCCCGCCGTGCAGCAGGTCGCCGACGGGCGCGCTCAGATAGGCCAGCCAGATGCCGATCCAGAGGAACTTGACGACCTGCTGCCTGCGGTTCTGCGGGCGCTGCCCGATGCCGACGGTGCTCACGCCTTCAGCGTGTCCTTCCGGTACAGCCAGGCCGCTCCGCCCGCGAACAGGGCGAAGGAGACGGCCAGGATGGCGATGTCCTGTGCGTGCGGGGCGCGGCTCTGTTCGATGGCCTGCCCGAGAGCAGCGTACGCATGTGTGGGCAGCCACTTGGCGATGTCCTGGAGCCACTGCGGGAAGGTCGTCGTCGGCATCCACAGGCCGCCCAGCATCGACAGACCGAAATAGGTGATCATCGTGATCGGGCGGACCGCGTCCCCGGTCGCGAGATAGCCGATGGCCACGCCGAGCGCGGCGAAGACCAGGCTCCCGGCCCAGATCGAGGCGGTGAGGGCGAGCCACTGCCATGCGTCCAGACGTACGTCCTTCACGACAGCGGCGACCACGAACACGACCACGATCGAGGGCAGGCTCACCACGGCGGCACTCGCCGTCTTGGCGAGGACATAGCCGTGGCCCGGCAACGTGGTCAGCCGCAGCTGCCGTACCCAGCCGCCCTCCCGCTCCTTGGCGATGCGTTCGCTGTTGCCCATCAGGACGGCGGTCAGGGCGCCGAAGGAGGCCATCGAGACCATCATGTAGGTCGGCAGGGTCAGGCCGGTGCCGTCGACCTTCGACGTGCTGTCGGCGTTGCCCGCGATGATCAGGAACAGCAGGGACGGGTACATCACCGAGAAGAACAGGAACTTGCGGTTGCGCAGGGCGCGGACGAGTTCCAGCTTGATCAGACCGTTCATGGGGTACGGGCCTCCTCGGCCTCGGTGATCGCGACGAACGCCTGCTCAAGGCCGAGCCCGGTGACTTCGAGGTTGCGGGGGTAGACGCCGAGGCCGTAGAGGGCGTGGACGGTCGCGTCGGCGTCGGTGGACTGGATGCGGACGGTCCGGCCCGAGATATCGACTGAGGTGAGGAAGGGCAGTTCGCGCAGGGGCCCCTCGTCGATCGTGCCCTCCAGGTCGAAGGCGATCCTGCGGGCGCCCGCCTTGGCCTTGATCTCGGCGGCCGTGCCGTCGGCCAGGAGGCGGCCTCGGTGCAGGACCAGCACCCGGTCGGCGATGGCGTCGGCCTCTTCGAGGTAGTGGGTGGCGAAGAGGACCGTACGGCCCTGGTCGGCCTGTTCGCGCATGGTGGCCCAGAAGGCCTGGCGGGTGGTGACGTCCATGCCGGTCGTGGGCTCGTCCAGGACGATCAGGTCGCTGTCACCGGCGGTCGCGAGGGCGAAGCGGACGCGCTGGGCCTGGCCGCCGGAGAGCTTGTTGACCTTGCGGTCGGCGATCTGGGAGATACCGGCACGGGCGAGGACATCGTTCAGCTTGTACGGCTTCGGGTGCAGGTCACAGGCGAGCCGTACCAACTCGGCGACCGTGACCTCGTCCATCAGTCCGCCGCTCTGCAGCATCGCGCCCACGCGCCCGGCGACTATCGCCTCGCGCGGGGTGGTGCCGAAGAGCCCGACAGTGCCGCTGTCGGGCTGCTTGAGGCCGAGCAGCAGATCGAGCGTGGTCGACTTGCCGGCCCCGTTGGGACCCAGCAGCGCCACGGTCTCCCCCGGACGCAGGGTCAGGGACAGTCCGTCCACGGCCCGTACTTCGCCGTATGCCTTGCTCACCTGGTCGAACGCGACCACCGAGGCTGTCGTTGTCATACGGCCATGGTGGCTTCGAGGGTGCGGCGGCGGGCAGTGTCGGCCGTCCGGAGTGCCGCATGACAGATGTCATGTCGGGCGGCACTCCGGTGCGGTTTCCGCGGGTCGGTCAGCTCGGGTCGGTGTCGATGGTCACGGTGCGGTCCGCCGCCGTCTTCGCGCGCAGTGCCTTGCCCAGTGCGGAGGCGACATCCTGCGGCAGGACGTCACGCTTGCCGCTGGCGCCGTTGATCTGCACGCCGGCGAAGGTGGTGCCGTACGCCTCCTTGAGCGCTTCGAGGTCGTACGTCTCCACGAGCTTGCCGCCCACCGCCTTGAAGCCGAGGATCTTCGGCAGGGAGAGCGAGCCGAACTTGATGCTGTGCGCCGCGTCGGTCTGGATGGTGACGACGCTGGACATCGCGGGCTCCGCGAACTCCTTCATCATCCGGTCGACCTCGGAGTTCGAGATCGACGGCTGCTTGGTGGTCGTCGGGAGCGTGACGGAACCGGCGGTGCCGGTCTCGACCTGGGCGCGGTACGCCTCCTCGACCGCCGAGACCGACTGGTCGACGGCGATGCCCTTGCCGGCCTTGCCGTACACGGCGACGGCCTTGCCGTTCTCGAACTTGATCGTGCCGTCCGTGGACGAGCCGGAGCCGCCCGAGGCGTCCTCCAGGGCCGCCCGGAGCTTCTCCTCGTCGACGGGCATGACCGGGTCGACGACCCGGTGGTTGCCGAAGAGGGAACCGATGACCGAGACCGGGTTGTAGTCGCTCTTGGCGGCCGCGGCGACCGTGGCCTGCTCGTCGAGCTGGAGACCCGCCTGGTCCGGCTTGAGCGAGACGGTGCCGCCTCCGACCGACAGCTTCAGCGCCTCGTTCACCCGGTCACCGAAGGCGTCGTCGAGCTTCTTGACGGCGTCGTCGCGGGTGCCGCCGCCGATGTCGACACCGAGCACGGTGGTGCCCTTGGGCACGTCGGAACGGTTCATCAGCAGGCCGGCGCCGTAGGCACCGACGCCGAGGAGGACCACGGTGCCGCCGACCATCGCCAGCTTGCTGCGGCCCTTCTTTTTCTTCTTCTTGGACGAGGCGGCCGGCTCCTGCGATGCGGTGTCGGGCAGCTTCGGGGCCGTGTGCGGACCGTCGGTGACGTGTCCCTGCGTGCCGGGGGGCACGACCGGGATGCCGCTGGTGACGGTGTGCCCGGAGACGTTGTCCGGGTTGCCGTAGCCGGGGCCGCCCGGTTCGGGGGCCGGCTTCTGCGGGGTGAGGATCGCGGTGTCGTCGCTCAGTCCGCCGCCGGGGCCGAGGCCCGCGCCGGGAGCGCCGGGTGCGGGGGCGCCGGGACCGCCGGGGCGACCGAGGGTGCCGGGGCCGCCCTGCGTGGACTGGCCGGGCTGACCGCCGGAGATGCCCGGAGCGCCGGGGCCTGCGAAGCCGCCGGAGATACCTGGGGCGCCGCCGGGGCCGCCCTTGCGGCGGGGGCCGCCCGGGCCGCCGGATCCGCCCGTGCCGCCGGGTCCGCCCTGCGCGCCGGGTCCGTCCTGCGCGCCGAAACCGTCGGAGCCGTTGAAGGACTCGCCGCCGAAGGACTCGGGCCTGGCGAAGGGGTCCGGTCCGGCGGGCGGTACGACCGGGCCGTCGCCGGTGACCGGGCCGCCGGTGGGGCCTGCGGGGCCGTGGGTTCCGCCCGGGCCGCCGGGGCCCTTCGGTCCGCCGAAGCCGCCGCCGTAGTCGATCTGGCCGCCCTGACCGCCGTAGTCGATCTGGCCGTTCTGCCCGTTGGGCCCACCAGGGCCGCCCTGCGTGCCGAACCCGCTCTGGCCGTTCGGGCCGTCCTGACCGCCGGGGCCCGCGAAGCCGCCTTGGCCGTTCAGGGCGTCCTGACCGCCTTGGCCGCCGAAACCGCCCTGGCCGCTCCCCCCGTTCGGGCCGACGGAGCCGTTGCCGTTCTCCGCGAAGTACGGGAGGTCGTCGCGGCGGGGTTCGGTGCCGCGCTGTCCGGCGTTCAGGGCCTCGGTGACGTCGAAGGAGCCCGTGCCGCCGCCGTGGCCGGGAGCCACCGGACCGCCGGTGGCGCCAGGGAGCCCGGCGCCGTTCGTGCCGCCGGAGCGGGAACCGCCCGGCACGCTCATCGAGCCGACCACGCCACCGGGCCGACCGGCCCCGTGACGCGCACCACCGGAAACGGGCGCACCGGGACCACCGGCACCCGCACCCGCCACACCCGGCGCTCCCGCGCCCGAACCGCCCGGCAGACCTTGCCCGTTGGTGGCATCGCCGCCCGGACCACCCTTGGCGGGGCCGGACTTGCGGGGCGCGAACCAGTCGCTCGTCTTCTCCTCGGCGGCGGGCGGGGTGGGTTCGGCGGGAAGCTCGACGGTGCCCGTGGTCGAGGAGGGACTCGGCGCCGGTGCCTCGGCCACCGGGCCGGTGTCGGCGGAGCCCTCCGTATCGCCGACGGGCTGGCGCATGACGACCGGCGGAATGGGCCGCGATCCGGGGATGTTGATCCGGATCCGGGTCGTCAGCGTGGTCTCGGTCTTGCGCTCCTCCGGCTGCGCGGACGAACGGCCCGCGTCCGGACCGCCGTCGGACACCTGGGGCGTCCCGTACGGCGGCGTGCCCGAGGGGTAGGCGGCTCCGCCGCGCCCGTTGGGCCCGGAGGACGGACTGTCAGTTTCACGACTCAAGGCAGGTTCTCCCGGTTGGCTCCGCCGCCCGTTTCGACCTCACTGCTTCGGGCGTCGGCGGCGCGCACCACCATACTGGCCACTTCTGGCCCGTATCCCACGACCGCTGGGGAAACCCACACGGGACTCCCACGCGCGCGATGCGGAGAAGTAGTACGTCACTTGCCAAGTCGGACGGCGCCGCCGCCCGGTTGCCGCCCTCGTCCAAGGGTGGCGCAGATCACAGCCACAGCCATGCCACCGAGCAGGAAGAGGTAGGAGCCGCTTTCCGCGGCGAAGACGAAGTCTCCTTCCGGACGGCTGGCGGTGAGGAAGATGACCGCGACCATCCAGCCGCCCGCGGGCGCGACGGCCCCGGCCCGGCTGTCGGCGGCGCGTGCCCCGCCGAGCAGCAGTCCGGCCTCGCCGAGCACCGCGAGCAGCAGTCCGCCGGGGAACCAACCGCCCTGCACCAGCGCTCCGGCCAGCCCGACGACCGCGCCGAGCACGAAGAGGCCGAGGTAGGCGGCGACCCGGCCGGCCGACGGGCGTGGCAGCGGCTGGGCCAGCATCGACGTACGGTCGCTCATGACGCGCCCTCGATCCCGGAGAACAGGTCGCTCTCCCTGGTGCCTCCGTGTTCCCCTCTGACCAATTCGTAGTACTCGGTGGTGAAGAGAGGTTGCGCGAGTTCGTTGGAGAGCGCGAAGTACGCCCCGGACACGTCGATCTGGGTCGCGTGCGCGGTCATGGCGGCGCTCTTGGCGGCGGTGTACGCCGTGCCGTCGATCTCCGTGGTGATCCGCTCGTCGTCCACCACGCCCGGTACGTCGTCGAGTACGCCGGCCTTGGTGAAGGGGAGGTCGGGCAGGTCGTCGTGGAGCCGGGCGAAGGCCTGCTCGCCGACCGTGCGCGGTACGCGGTTCCAGTAGACCTTCTCGATCGACCAGCCCGTCTCCGCGGCGAGCTCCACCGCGCGCATGGCGACTCGGTGGGCCTGGATGTGGTCGGGGTGGCCGTACCCGCCGTTGTCGTCGTAGGTGACGAGGACCTGGGGGCGGACCTCCAGGATCACCTCGACCAGGTGTGCGGCGGCCTCGTCGAGGTCGGCCTGCCAGAAGCAGGCCGGGTCGTCGTTCTCCGGGAGGCCCATCATTCCGGAGTCCTGGTAGCGCCCGGCGCCGCCGAGCAGACGGAAGTCCGCGACGCCGAGCTCACGCAGGGCCGCGGTGAGCTCGCCCCGCCGGTGCTCGCCCAGGGCGGCACCGGTCAGATGCCGCGGCCCGGGCGGGATGACCTCGCCGAGCTCGCCGAGGGTGCAGGTGACCAGGGTCACCCGGGCGCCCTCGGCCGCGTACCTGGCCATGGTCGCGCCGTTGTTGATCGACTCGTCGTCCGGGTGCGCGTGCACCAGGAGGAGACGCCGAGCGGGCTGTTCCGTCATGGCCCCAGCCTACGAGGAGCCACCGACAGTCCCGCGCGGGCGGGGTCGCCGGACCAGGGTCAGAACTTGATACTGCCGATCATGCCCGCGATGTTCGTCGTCAGCTCACTGATCGTCGGGGCGATCGAAGAGGCTGCGAGATAGAACCCGAGCAGGATGCACACGACCGCGTGCCCGCCCTTCAGCCCTGACTTCTTGATCAACAAGAAGACGACGATCGCCAGCAGCACCACCGCCGAAATCGAGAGTGCCACGGCGGTTCACCTCCAAAGATCCCAGGGACGTGGGGGTCGGACCAGGGGGGCAGATAAATCCATACGTCAGCCAGCAGGTTCATACCCACTATGCGGTAGTGATCATAACTATCCGTGCCTGCGCATCCGTCGGCGCACGGCCGCACAAGGGGGCGCATGGCCAATATGGTCGGGGCATGACGACCGAGCCTGACTCCTTCCCCCGTCGGCACGCCCGCACCCAGCGCTTCACGCTCGGCGCGCCGCGCGCGTTCACCGTGGCGCCCGACGGATCGCGTGTCGTGTTCCTCCGCTCGAACTCCGGCACGGACCGGGCCCATTCGCTGTGGCTGCTCGACACCGCGGAGGGCGGGGAGCGCGTGGCGGCCGACCCGCGCGCCCTCCTGGGCGGCGCCGAGGAGCACCTCTCTCCCCAGGAACGGGCCCGGCGCGAGCGCAGCCGGGAGGGCGGCGCCGGCATCGTCGGCTACGCCACCGACACGGCCGTAGAGTTGGCCTCTTTCGCCTTGTCAGGGCGTCTTTTCACGGCGGAGCTGCGGGCCGGCACGGCACGCGAACTGCCCGCCCCCGGACCGGTGATCGACCCCCGTCCGGCCCCCGACGGACGGCAGATCGCGTACGTCGCCCAGGGCGCCCTGCGGGTCGTGGGCGCCGAGGGTGAGGACGACCGGGCACTGGCCGTACCGGAGTCGGATCAAGTCACGTACGGCCTGGCCGAGTTCGTCGCGGCCGAGGAGATGGGCCGCTCACGGGGCTTCTGGTGGTCGCCGGAGTCGGACCGACTGCTGGTCGCGCGCGTGGACGACACGCCGGTGCGGCGCTGGTGGATCTCCGACCCGGCCCACCCCGAGCGTGATCCACAACACGTCCCGTATCCGGCGGCGGGCACTCCCAACGCGGACGTACGGCTGTCGGTGATCACCCTGGACGGCATGCGCACGGAGGTCTCCTGGGACCGGGCACGCTATCCGTATCTGGCCCGTGTTCACTGGTCAGCGGCGGGCGCTCCGCTGCTGCTCGTACAGGCGCGCGACCAGCGCAGCCAGCTGTTTCTCGCGGTGGATCCGGAGACCGGGACGACCCGGATGGTGCACGCGGACGAAGATCCAATTTGGCTGGATCTTTTCCCCGGGGTGCCCTGCTGGAGCCCTTCGGGGCAGCTTGTGCGGATCGCCGACGAGGGCGGCGCACGCGTGCTGGCGGTCGGAGAACGCCTGCTGACCGGACCGCAGTTGCACGTCCGCGCGGTGCTCGACGTCGGCGGGGACGACGTGCTGGTCTCGGCGTCGGCCGGCCCGGAGGCCGAGGCCCCGGAGACGGGCGAGGTGCACGTCTACCGGGTCAACGAGCTCGGAATGGAGCGCGTGTCGCAGGAGCCTGGCATGCACTCGGCAGTGCGCGCCGGGGGCGTGACCGTGCTGGTGTCCGCGACCCTCGACCGGCCGGGCGCCCGCGCGCGGGTGCTGCGCGACGGCAAGAAGACGGCGACTGTCACGTCGTACGCAGAAGATCCCGGTCTGTCCCCGCGCGTGACGCTCACCGAGGGGGGCGCACGGAAGATCCCGTGCGCCGTGCTTTTGCCACGGGACTACGCCGGTGACACCCCGCTTCCGGTTTTGCTGGACCCGTACGGGGGCCCGCACGGGCAGCGGGTGGTCTCCGCGCACAATCCGCACCTGACCTCTCAGTGGTTCGCCGACCAGGGTTTCGCGGTGGTCGTGGCCGACGGCCGGGGCACTCCGGGCCGCTCACCCGCCTGGGAGAAGGCGGTCCGGGACGAGCTCGCGGCGGTGGTGCTCCAGGATCAGGTGGACGCGCTCCAGGCACTGGCCGGGGAGTTCCCGCTGGACCTCTCCCGGGTCGCGATCCGCGGCTGGTCCTTCGGCGGCTACCTGGCGGCGCTCGCGGCCCTGCGCCGCCCCGACGTCTTCCACGCGGCGGTGGTCGGCGCCCCGGTCAGCGATCTGCGCCTGTACGACACGCACTACCAGGAGCGGTACCTCGGCCACCCGGTCGCGCAGCCGGAGGTCTACCGCCGCAACTCACTGATCGACGACGAGGGCCTGGTCGACGCGGCCCAGCCGCACCGCCCGATGATGATCATCCACGGGCTCGCGGACGACAACGTGGTGGTCGCCCACTCCCTGCGGCTGTCCTCGGCCCTGCTGGCCGCGGGGCGCCCGCACGAGGTGCTCCCGCTGTCCGGGGTGACCCATATGACCCCGCAGGAGACGGTCGCCGAGAACCTGCTGCGGCTTCAGCTGGAATTCCTGAAGCGGTCGTTGGGGATGGCGTAGGCACAACAACGGGCCGGGGCGACATGGCGCGCCCCGGCCCGTTTACGGCACCCGCACGGCCGTACGTCGTTCAGCCTGACGCGTCCGTATATCGGAACCGGGTCGGCCAAGTTGCCGCCGTGTTACTCCGGCTCCTCGGGCGACACGACCTGCATCTCGTCGGCGAAGTGGCAGGCGGAGTCGTGCGCGACCGGTCCGCTCATGAACCGGAACTCCGCCGGTACCGCCAGCGCCGGGACCTCCAACGCGCAACGCTCCTCGGCCTTCCAGCAGCGGGTGCGGAAGCGGCACCCCGACGGGATGTTCGTCGGGGACGGGACATCACCGGCAAGGATGATCCGCTCCCGGTCTTCCCGGGCCGTCGGGTCGGGCACGGGCACGGCGGACAGCAGCGCCTGTGTGTAGGGATGCGTCGGATGGTCGTAGATCTCGGTGTCCCTGCCGATCTCGACGATCCGCCCGAGGTACATCACCCCGACCCGGTCCGAGATGTGCCGGACGATCGACAGGTCGTGCGCGATGAACAGGTACGACAGCTCGAACTCGCTCTGCAGCCGGTCGAGAAGGTTGATCACCTGGGCCTGGACGGAGACGTCGAGGGCGGAGACCGGTTCGTCGGCGACGATGATCTCGGGGCGGAGCGCCAACCCGCGTGCGATGCCGATGCGTTGGCGCTGGCCGCCGGAGAACTGGTGCGGATAGCGGTTGATGTACTCGGGGTTGAGGCCGACCACGTCCAGGAGGTCCTGGACCTTCCTGCGCCGGTCGCCCTTGGGGGCCACCTCGGGGTGGATGTCGTACGGCTCCCCGATGATGTCGCCGACCGTCATGCGGGGGTTGAGGGAGGTGTAGGGATCCTGGAAGACCATCTGGATGTTGCGGCGGACCGACTTGAGCGCCTTGCCGGAGAGCTTGGTGATGTCCTCGCCCTTGTACTTGATCGACCCACGCGTCGGCCGCTCAAGATTGACGAGCATCCTGGCGACAGTTGATTTGCCGCAGCCGGACTCCCCGACGATGCCGAGGGTCTCTCCTCTGTTGACGACGAAGTCAACACCGTCAACAGCCTTGACGGCACCGATCTGTTTCTTGAACAGAATGCCCTGGGTCAACGGGTAGTGCTTGACCAGTCCACTCACTTCCAGGATCGGCTCAACCATTGAGGCACTCCGTCCAGAAGTGACAGGCACTCGTCCGTGTGTCGTCAATGTCGTACAGAGGTGGTACGTCCGTCCGGCACACCTCTTGAGCCATCGGGCAACGGGGGTTGAACGCGCAACCCGGAGGGATGTTCATCAAGTTGGGCGGCAGCCCCTTGATCGCGTACAGCTCCTGGCCCTTCTGGTCGAGACGCGGGATGGAGTCGAGGAGTCCACGAGTGTAGGGGTGGGCTGGCGCCTTGTAGATGTCGTGGACGGGGGCCTGCTCGACGATCCGCCCGGCGTACATGACGGCGATCCGGTCGGCCACGTCCGCGACCACGCCGAGGTCATGGGTGATGAGGATGAGCCCCATGTTGTACTCGCGCTGGAGCTCGGCGAGCAGGTCCATCACCTGGGCCTGGACGGTGACGTCGAGGGCGGTGGTCGGCTCGTCGGCGATGATCAGCGCGGGTTCCAGGGCGAGGGCCATCGCGATCATGATGCGCTGGCGCATACCGCCGGAGAACTGGTGCGGGTAGTCCCGCACACGCTCCTTGGCGGCCGGGATGCGCACATGGTCCATCAGCTCCACGGCCCTGGCCCGCGCGTCCTTCTTCGACATCCCCCGGTGCACGACGAACATCTCGCCGAGCTGGTCGCCGACGGAGAGCACGGGGTTGAGGGAGGACAACGCGTCCTGGAAGATCATCGCCATCTCGGCGCCCCGGACCTTCCGCCGCTCCTCCTCCTTGAGGGTCAGCAGATCCTTGCCCTGAAAGACGATCTCCCCGCCGGTGATCCGGCCGGGCGGCATGTCGAGGATCCCCATCACGGCCTGCGCGGTCACCGACTTCCCGGACCCGGACTCCCCGAGCACCGCGAGGGTCTCCCCCGCGTCCACACCGTAGTCGACCCCGTTGACGGCCTTGGCGACCCCGTCCCGGGTCCGGAACTCCACATGCAGATCACGCACTTCGAGCAACACGACGACTCACCTCAGCTTCTGGTCGGGGCGCCGCGGGTGGCGCCGCAGAACAGGAGGAACTGGGTGCGCCGCACGCCCAAAGCGCCACGGCCACGCGGCTCCCGGGCACGCGTCTCGTACGCCCCCGACATGCAGGCCGCGACGGTCCGGGCGCAAGGGGAGCGGGACCCACCGCGCCGCCCCACCACACCCCTCCCGCCCCCTCACCACCACATCCGCTCCCGGCCTCCCCGCCTGGTCCGCCCGCACAGCGCCACAGCCGCACGCCCCGGTCCGCAGAGCAGCGCAGCCGCCCGCCCCTCGGCTCCCGGGCGCGCGCGCCCTGTACGCCCCCGCCAGGCAGGCCGCGAGGTCCGGGCAGAAGCGGAAGGGGCGCAAGGCCCACCGTGCCGCCCCATCCCGCCTCACCCGCATGGTCACCACCACGTTCGCTCACCTCAGCTTCGGGTCGAGGGCGTCGCGGACCGCGTCGCCGAGCATGATGAAGGCGAGCACGGTGATCGCGAGGGCTCCGGCCGGCCAGAGGAGCATGTGCGGGGCGTTGCGGATGTAGGCGGAGGCCGAGGAGATGTCGATGCCCCAGCTGACCGTGGGGGGTTTGAGGCCCACACCGAGGTACGACAGGGTCGCCTCCAGCGAGATGTAGGTGCCGAGGGCGATGGTCGCCACGACGATCACCGGGGCGATCGCGTTCGGGGTGATGTGGCGGAGCAGGAGGCGCAGGTTGGAGGCGCCCAGTGCCCTCGCCGCCTGTACGTAGTCGTTCTGTTTGGCGGTGATGACCGAGCCGCGCGCGATGCGGGAGAGCTGCGGCCAGCCGAGCAGCACCATGAAGCCGATCACCGGCCAGACCGTGCTGCTGGTGACCACCGACAGCAGGACCAGGCCGCCGAGGACGACGGGGATCGCGAAGAAGATGTCGGTGATGCGGGACAGGATCGAGTCCCACCCGCCTCCGAAGAAGCCGGCGAGGCCGCCGAGGGCCGACCCGAGGATCGCGACGCCCAGCGTGGCGCAGACACCGACCGTGACCGACGTACGGGCGCCGTACACCGTGCGCGTGTAGACGTCGCAGCCCTGACCGTCGTAGCCGAAGGGATGGCCGGGCTGCGAGCCCTCCTGGGCCTTCGACAGGTCGCACTTCAACGGGTTCCCCGACGCGATCAGCGACGGCCACAGGGAGATGACGACCAGGAAGAGGATCAGCAGCGCGGAGATGATGAAGACAGGGTTGCGGCGCAGGTCGCGCCAGGCGTCGGACCACAGCGAGCGGGGCCTGTCCCGAGGGCCCGTTCCCTCGGGGCCCTTCTCCAGGGTGGTCGCCTCGCTCACGGCGAGGTCCATCGCGCCGCCCATGCCGGTCGCGGCGATCGCACCCTCTGATTCCTGGGGTTCAGGCATAGCGGATCCTGGGGTCGAGGACGGCGTACAGCAGGTCGACGAGCAGGTTGGCCACCAGGAACACCAGGACGAGGACGGTGACGAAGCCGACCACTGTCTGGGTGTTCTGCCGCAGGATGCCCTGGTAGAGCTGGTAGCCGACGCCGTGGATGTTGAAGATGCGCTCGGTGACGATCGCACCGCCCATCAGAGCGCCGATGTCGGTGCCGATGAAGGTGACCACGGGGATCAGGGAGTTGCGGAGCAGATGCCTGATGATCACCCGGCGTCTCGGCAGTCCCTTCGCCACCGCCGTACGGACGTAGTCGGACCGCCTGTTCTCCGCGATCGACGTGCGGGTCAGCCGGGTCACGTACGCCAGTGACACGGAGGCGAGGACCAGGCCCGGCACGATGAGTTCGCTGAACGTGGCATCCGTCGACACCGACGGTTTGATCCAGCCCCACTCCACCCCGAGGAGCAGTTGGAGCAGCAGACCGGTGACGAAGGTGGGCACGGAGATCACGACGAGGGTCAGCAACAGCACCGTGGTGTCCACCGGGCGCCCTCGCCTGAGTCCTGTCAGCACGCCCAGCGTGATGCCGATGACGATCTCGAAGACGATGGCCACGACGGTCAGCCGGATGGTGACCGGGAACGCCGTCGACATCAGCTCGGTGACCTTCTGGCCGTTGAACGCGGTGCCGAAGTCGCCGGTGAAGACGTTCCCCATGTAGGTCAGGTATTGCTGCCAGAGCGGCTTGTCGAGGCCGAACTCCTTCTTGAGCTGGGCGGCCGTCGCCGCGTCGCACTGCTTGTCGCCGCACAGGCCGGCGATGGGGTCGCCCATCACGTTCACCATGAGGAAGATCAGCAGGGTAGACCCGATGAACACCGGGATCATCTGGAGCAGGCGCCGGACGACGTACCGTCCCATGGCGCGGTCAGCCGACCTTGATCTCGTCGTAGACGGGAACGCTGAACGGGTTGAGCTTCACGTTCGAGAGCCGCTGCGAGTAACCGGCGCTGCCGTTCTGGTACCAGAGCGGGATGGCGGCCATGTTGTCCCGTACGACCTCCTCGGCCTGCTGGAACTTCTCGACGGCCTTGGCGGTGTCGGCCTCGGCGTTGGCCTCGTTCACGAGCTTGTCGAAGTCCTTGTTGGACCACTTGCCGTCGTTGGAGGAGGCGTTGGTGTAGTAGAGCGGCTGGAGGAAGTTCTGGATGAGCGGATAGTCCATCTGCCAGCCCGCCCGGAAGGGGCCGCTCATCTTCTTCGCGGTGATCTGGCTGCGGAAGTCGGCGAAGGTGCCGACCGGGTTGCCGACGCAGGCCTTGTCATTGCCGAGCGCGTTGTTGATGGAGTTGCAGACCGCGTCGACCCACTGCTTGTGGGAGCCGGTGTCCGCGTTGTACGTGATCTTGACCTGGCCGCCGGGAAGCCCGCCGCCGTCCTCGATGAGCTTCTTGGCGGCGTCGGGGTCGTAGTCGCAGGCGTCCCCGCACAGACCGTCCTTGAAGCCGCCCTCCTCGCCGAGCACCGGGGAGGTCCAGTCGGTGGCCGGGGTGCGGGTCTTCTGGAAGATCGTCTCGGTGATCTGCTCTCGGTCGATCGCCCGGGACAGGCCGGTGCGGACCTTCTCCATGCCGGCCGTGTTCCAGTTCTTGTCGTAGAACGGGAAGGCGAGGGTCTGGATGATGCCGGCGGGAGTGTTGATGTAACGGTCACCCAGGTCGCTCTTGACGTTCTTGAGCTGGGCGGCTGGCACGTCGTCGACCAGGTCGAGGTTGCCGGCCATCAGGTCGGTGTAGGCGGTGTTGTTGTCGGTGTAGACCTTGAGGGTCACACCGCCGTTCTGTGCCTTGTCCGCGCCGGGGTAGGCGTCCCACTTCTTCAGGGCCATCTGTGAGCCCTTGGTGTACGAGTCGATGGCGTACGGCCCGTTCCCGACCGGCTTCTTCACCCAGGCCTCGTGGTCGGTGAAGAACGCCTGTGGGAGGGGGGCGTAGGCGGGGTAGCCGAGAGTGTCGGGGAAGGTCGAGAACTTCTGGCTGAGCTTGACGGTGAAGGTGTTGGTGCCGGTGACCTTCAGCCCGGAGAGCGTGTCGGCGGTCTGCTTGCTGCCGTCCTCGGGGTGCGTCTTGTCGTATCCGTCGATGTAGCCGAAGAAGTACGCGTTCTTCTGGTTGTTCTTGAGGGAGGCCCCGTAGTTCCAGGCGTCCACGAACGACTTGGCGGTGACCTTCTCACCGTTGCTGAAGGTCCAGCCGTCCTTGATCGTGATCGTGAAGTTCTGCGAGTCGCTCGTGTCGATCTTCTCGGCGAGCATGTCCTCGGCCTTGCCCGTCTCCGGGTTGTACTTCTTCAGACTGCGGAAGATCATGTCGAGGACCTTGCCGCCCTGCACCTCGTTGGTGTTGGCGGGCTCCAGAGGGTTCTGCGGATCGCCCCACGAGGAGCTGAGCACCGCGCCGCCGTCCCCGCTGCCGCCACTGTCGCCGTCCCCACCGCCGCAGGCCGTCGCCGCGAGGGCTACGGCCGCCGCGCATGCGGCCCATTTGGCGTGCGTGGCTCCACGCATGGAGTGCCTCCTCAAGACTGATCCGTTACCGGCCAATATCAGTCCAGAAAGGGCATACCGCATGTCTGGATAGGCCTTTGGGGGCAGTGAGGGGCCGCCCCGGAGGGGCATACGACGACCGGGGGCGGAGGCAGCCGGCCTCCGCCCCCGGTCGGGGTCGTGCAGGGGTCGTCAGTCCTTGGCCGGCCCCTGGTCGGAAGCCGCCGACTCCGCCGACTCCGCCGCGTCCTCCAGGGCCTTCAGGGCGGGATCCATGATCACGTCCTCGTCGCGGGCCTCCGTGGTCGGGTCCTCCGGGAAGTGGCAGGCCGTCAGGTGGCCGACCTTGTTGCCGGAGATCTGGACCAGCGGGGGCTCGTCCGTGGCGCACTTGTCCTGCGCCTTCCAGCACCGGGTGCGGAAGCGGCAGCCGGACGGCGGGTGGATCGGCGAGGGGACGTCACCGGAGAGCCGGATCCGCTCCCGGCGCTCGGTGTCGTCGTCCAACTCGACCTCGGGCACCGCGGAGAGCAGGGCGTGGGTGTACGGGTGCCGCGGCCGGTTGTAGATCGAGTCCCGGTCGCCGACCTCGACCACCTTGCCGAGGTACATCACCGCGACACGCTGCGAGAAGTGCCGTACGACGGCCAGGTCGTGGGCGATGAACAGGAAGGCGATGCCGAGCTCGTCCTGGACCTTCTTGAGCAGGTTGACGACCTGCGCCTGGATCGACACGTCCAGCGCGGAGACCGGCTCGTCGGCCACGATCAGCTTGGGGTTCAGGGCTAGCGCGCGGGCCACCCCGATGCGCTGGCGCTGACCGCCGGAGAACTCGTGCGGGAAGCGGTTGTAGTGCTCCGGGTTGAGGCCGACGAGCTCAAGCAGCTCGCGGACCTTCTTCTCCCGGCCGCCCTCCGGCTCGATGCCGTTGACCTCCATCGGCGACTTGATGATCGTGCCGACGGTTTGCCGCGGGTTGAGCGAGGAGTACGGGTCCTGGAAGATCATCTGGATCTCGGACCGCACCGGCGCGAGCTGGCGGCGCGAGGCACGGGTGATGTCCTGGCCCGCGTAGGTGATCTTGCCGCTGGTCGGTTCCAGGAGCCGGGTGATGAGCCGGCCGGTGGTCGACTTGCCGCAGCCGGACTCGCCGACCAGGCCGACGCTCTCGGCGACTCCGACCGAGAGGTCGATGCCGTCCACGGCTTGCACCGCGCCGACTTTTCGTTTGATCGGGAAGCCGCCGTAGATCGGGAAGTGCTTGGTCAGCCCTTCGACCTTCAGCAGTGTCTCGGGCGCGGCGGTATCGGCGGAACCCTGCTGGGCGGGGAGGGTGAGGTTGTCGCTCATGTCTCGGTTCTCCCTAGCGCAGCCGGGGCTGGATCTTGTCGATGAAGATGGTCTGCTTCTGCTCCGCCGTCAGATGGCACGCAGAGGCGCGGCCCTCGGCCAGCGGCGGCCGGGAGTCCGTGCAGAGCGTGCCGGCCACCTCGTCCTTGAAGGTGCACCGCGGGTGGAAGGGGCAGCCCGAGGGCGGGTTGAGCAGCGAGGGCGGGGAACCGGGGATCGGCACGAGTTCCTCGTCGACGTCGCTGTCCAGGCGCGGCATCGAGCTGAGCAGGCCCCAGGTGTAGGGGTGGCGCGGCGCACGCATGACCTCGCGGACGTTGCCTCGCTCGACGGCCCGGCCCGCGTACATCACCAGCAGGTCGTCGGCCATGGTGGAGATGACGCCCAGGTCGTGGGTGATGAAAATGATCGCGGAGCCGAACTCCTGCTGGAGGTCCTTGAGCAGGTCCAGGATCTGGGCCTGCACGGTGACATCCAGCGCGGTGGTCGGCTCGTCGGCGATCAGCAGCTCGGGGTCGCACATCAGCGCCATGGCGATCATCGCGCGCTGGCGCATACCGCCGGAGAACTGGTGCGGGTAGTCGTCGAAGCGCATCTTGGGCTGCGGGATGCCGACCTTCTCCAGCATCTGGACCGCCCGGTCCTTCGCCTCCTTCTTGGAGGCGCCGCGGTGCTTCATGAACGGCTCGGACAGCTGGCGGCCGACCGTGTAGAACGGCGACAGCGCGGTCAGCGGGTCCTGGAAGATCATCGCCATCTTGTTGCCGCGGAGCTGCTCCAGCTCCCGCTCGGTGGCGGTGACGAGTTCCTTGCCGTCGAGGACGATCTCGCCGTCGACGGTGGTGGTGCGCGGGTTGTGCAGGCCAAGGACCGTCAGATTGGTGACGGACTTGCCGGAGCCGGACTCGCCGACGATGCCCAGGGTCTTGCCGCGCTCGACGTCGAAGGACAGGCCGTCGACGGCCTTGACGATGCCGTCCTCGGTGGAGAACTGCACCTTCAGATCGCGCACTGAGAGGAAGCTGTCCGAGCCTGAAGGGGCCGGGGCGTCCTCGGTCTTGGTCAGTGTGGTCACGGTGGTTCGTTCTTCCTAGGAGAGACGGACGCGCGGGTCGATGAGGGCGTACGCGATGTCCGTGAGGATGTTGATGATCAGGATGAAGAAGGCACCGAACAGCATGACGCCCATGGTCAGCGGGAGGTCCTTGGTCTGCGCACCCTGAACGGCGAGACGGCCCACGCCCTGGAGGGAGAAGGTGATCTCGGTGACGACGGCACCGCCGAGCATGGAACTGATGTCGATGCCGAGGACGGTGACGATCGGGATGAGCGATCCGCGCCAGGCGTAGCGGAAGAAGACGTACGGCTTCGACATGCCCTTGGCCCGGGCGGTGCGGACGTGCTCCTCGGCGAGTTGCTCGATCATCGAGGAGCGCGCCATACGCGTGTACTGGGCGGTGAAGATGGTGGCCATCACCAGGACCGGCAGCAACATGCCGATGAACCAGCCCCACGGGTCCTCGGTGATCGGGACGTACTTGGGGCTCTCCATCAGTCCGGTGCTGTAGACGAGGATCCACAGGACGATCGGACCGAGGAAGTAGATCTGGAACGAGCTGAGCACCATGGACGCGCCGGTGGCGACCTTGTCGAGCAGTGATCCCCGCCGGTAGGCGGCGATCATGCCGGCGCCCACACCCACGACCAGGAAGACGACGGCACCGCCCGCGGTGAGCGTCAGGGTGGTCGGGAAGCGGTCCATGATCGTGGACCAGACCATGTCGCCCTGGTTGAAGGAGACACCGAGGCAGGGGGCGCTGCAGTGGCCCTGGGGGAAGTCACGGCCGGTCACAATGCCGGACATGAAGTCCCAGAACTGCTGCGCGATGGGCAGGTTGAGGCCGAGCGCCTCGCGGATGTCCGCCAGTCTCTGGGGAGAGCAGTCCTTGCCACAGGCCAGGGAGGCGTAGTCGGAGGGCGCGGCGACGAACAGGAAGAACGTGGCGGCGCCGATGAGAAAGAGGGTGACCAGGGCACCGACCGTGCGCCGGAGGATGAACTGAAACATGGCGGGAGGGCTGCTCTCTGCGGAGACGGTGGGAGGTTTCACGGAGGTGCGGGGGCGCGCTCCGCCTGGTGCGCGCCCCCGCGATCAGCCGTAGAGAGTTACGACTTCAGGTACAGGCGGGTCATGTCGATGAGGCTCGACACGCTGCTGTAGCGGGCACCGCCGACGTTGGAACCGCTGAGCTGGAAGCTCTTCGTGTACCACAGCGGAGCACCGGGAAGGACCTTCTCCAGCAGGTAGTGCTGCGCTTCCTTCCAGGTCGCGGCGGCCTCGGTGGGCTCCTGGGTCAGCGCCTTCTGGATGAGGGCGTCGACCTTGGCGTCCTTGACGTGCGAGTAGTTCGGCGAACCGTCGGAGACGAGCGAACCGTCGTAGATGGGCGTGATGACCGTGCCCGCGGACGGCCAGTCCTGGCCCCAGCCCGTGATGTAGATGTCGTACGGGTTGTTGAGCTTGCCGATCTGCTCGTAGTAGCTCGCGGAGTCGACTTCCTTGGCCACGACCTTGAAGCCCGCCGAGGTCAGCGCGTCCTCGATGGCGACCTTGCGCTTCTGGCCGGGCTCGTTGTTGTTGTAGGCGTAGACCAGGGTCTTCTCGGAGGCCGGGACGCCCTTGAGGATCTCCTTGGCCTTGGCGAGGTTGCCCTGCGGCGTCTTCAGACGGCCGTACGGGTCGTAGTTCGCCTCGTAGCCGGGCAGAGTCGGGGCGAAGTAGTTCGGGGCCACGTCGCCGCCGTACGCGCCACCCTCACCGGCGATGAGGGACTTGGAGTTGACCGCGTAGGTCACGGCCTGGCGGACCTTGAGGTCCTTGACCCGGTCGAGGTTGAAGGACAACGACATCACGTAGGGCTGGTAGCCCTTGACGGTGCGCTTGTTGACCGACGCGTTGCCGATGACGTCCTGGATCTGAGTGGCCTCGACGCCGCCGGTGAACTGGATGGCGTTCTTGTCGTCACCCTGGTCGGCGATCAGACGCTTGGTCTGGGTCGACTCGGTGACGCCGAACTGGAAGTCGAAACCGTTCACGTACTGATGGCGCACGGAGTCGGTCTTCGGGTCCCAGTTCGTGTTCTTCGCGAGCACGAGGGACTTGCCGACCTTGTACGACGCGATCTTGTACGGACCCGTGGCGACCGGGGCCGTGTCGTACTTCTCCTTGGTGTCGGTCTTCTCCGGCACGACCGCGTAGCCGGCCATGGCCAGCGTCTGCGGCAGGTCCGGACGGGCCTGGTCGAAGTGGAAGACGACCGTCTTGTCGTCCGGCGTGTCGAGGACCGAGGCGGGCAGGTGCTTGCCGTCGAAGCCGCCGCCCGGAAGCAGCTTGCGGTAGTCGCTGGCGTACTTCTTACCGGCCAGCCACTGCTGCAGGTAGGGCGGGCCATCGAAGATGAACTTCGCGAACTGGCGCTCGACCGTGTGGCGGATGTCGGCGGAGGTGATGGCGCTGCCGTTGGAGTCCTTGACGCCGTCCTTCAGCTTGAAGGTCCACGTCTTGCCGCCGTCGGAGGACTGGCCCGAGTCGGTGGCGAGGTCGCCCACGACCGTGACGTTGCCCTTGTCGTCCTCCTTGAACTGCGTCAGGCGACGGAAGAGCAGGTTGGCGACCTGGCCGGCGTCGGAGACGTAGATCTGGCCCGGGTCCAGGTGGGTGAGGCCCGACTCCTGGTAGACCTGGATGGTGCCGCCGCTCTTGGCGCCGGCGACGTCCGCGGCCGGACCGGTGGAGGCGGCGGCGTCGGCGTAGGTGACCGCCTTCGACTGGGTGGCCGCTTCCTTCTGGTCCTTCTTGGAGTCGGCGCCGGAGTTCGAGCCCTTGTTCTCGGAGCAGCCGGTGAGCGCGAGTGAGCCGGCCGCTATGGCGACCACGATGCCACGCGCTCTGCGCGAGGTGAACGACTTCATGTGGCGAATGCACCTACCTGTCGGTTGTTATCCATGAGTACTGCCTGACGCGGCTGGTAGGCCGACGCGGGGGCGGCAGTCACCCCCCACCAATGGACGGTTACCGCCCGGACTTGGGGTCGAAGGCATCCCGGACCGAGTCTCCGAGGAGGTTGAAGGCCAGGACGAAGATCACCAGTGCGATCCCGGGGAAGAAGATGAACGCCGGGTCCTGCTGGGTGTAGTTGGCACCCGCGGCGAACAACCGGCCCCAGTCGGGGGTCGGCTCGACGAAACCGACACCCGCGAAGGAGAGGAAGGCGATGGTGAGGATGGTGCTGGGCAGCTGGTACGTGAACTGCACCAGGATCGGCGTCACCACGTTCGGCAGGATCTCCTTGCGGACGATCCGCCAGGGCGAGGCACCGGAGACCATGGCGGCCTCGACGAACTCCCGGTCACGCAGCGACAGTACGACGGAGCGCACGATCCGGGCCATGCCCATCCAGCCGAGCACCCAGAGCACGATCAGGATCGCCAGCGCCCGGAAGTAGGTGGGCGTCTCCTCACGCGGGTCCACGAAGAACGAGGTGACCACGGGCATGAAGGCGATGAAGAACAGCTGCTGCGGGAAGGCGAGGAAGAAGTCCGTGACCCGGCCCAGCCAGTAGTCCGTCCTGCCGCCGAAGTACCCGCCGAGCAGACCGATGATCACGCCCGTGACCATCAGCAGGACCGTCACGCCGAGCGCCATGAGCAGCGAGGTCCGCATGCCGTACATCAGCATGGCGAACAGGTCGCGGCCGAACTGCGGCTCCACACCGAACCAGTGGTCCCCGGAGATGCCACCGAAGTAGCCGAGCGGGAGCCCGAACTCGTCCAGGATCGGCTTGTCCTGATAGGCCGGGTCCTGGCCGTACAGCGAGTACGGGTTGGTCCCACTGATCTTGGTCAGCAGCGGCGCCGCGAGGGCAACGACGAAGTAGAAAATCACTACCCAGGCACTGATGACCCCGGTACGGTCACGCTTGAAGCGCTGCCACATCAACTGGCCGGGAGAACGACCCTCGAGCTTCTGCTCGCCCTTGGCAGGCTCGGCATCCGTCTCGAGCTCGGGGTCCAAGGCGACTGGACTGGTCATGTGTGTACTTCCCCCGGGGGGTTGGAGAGTTGAGCGCAGCACAGATACCGGCAGGTTCTGTGGTTTGGGGGAACTTTCGCCAAAGTGTTCAACGCGCGTCAAGGGCGGAAGACATAGGGATCTCCCTACCGGCCATATTTTGAGGAAAAATTGCAAAGATTGACACCTGCGCGCGCTTGACACGTGAACCGACAGACCGTCAAAACGGACATATAGCAATGGATTTCTATTCACATGTCCGAAACACGATGGACGGATTACCGATTACCGGACGGTATCGCATAGGTCACGGACAGGCTTCTTACGGGCATGCCGAAGGCCCGGTTCCCCGCTGAGGGAGAACCGGGCTGCCGACGGTCGCCGGCGGTCGGATCAGCCGTGCTTGGCGCGGCTCGCGGCGCGGGCGCGCTCGCGGGCGTCCAGGTTCACCTTGCGGATGCGAACCGCCTCCGGGGTGACCTCCACGCACTCGTCGTCGCGGCAGAACTCCAGCGACTGCTCAAGGGAGAGCTTGCGCGGCGGGACGATCGCCTCGAACGAATCGGCCGAGGAGGACCGCATGTTGGTGAGCTTCTTCTCCTTGGTGATGTTCACGTCCATGTCGTCGGAGCGCGAGTTCTCGCCGACGATCATGCCCTCGTACACCTCGGTGCCGGGGTCGGTGAACAGCACGCCGCGCTCTTGAAGGTTCGTCATAGCGAACGCGGTGACGGCACCGGCGCGGTCGGCGACCAGGGAGCCGTTGTTGCGGGTCTGGAGCTGGCCGAACCAGGGCTCATGGCCCTCGTGGATGGAGTGGCCGATGCCCGTACCGCGGGTCTGGGTCAGGAACTCCGTCCGGAAACCGATCAGACCACGGGACGGCACGACGAACTCCATGCGCACCCAGCCGGAGCCGTGGTTCGACATGTTGTCCATACGGCCCTTGCGGACACCCATGAGCTGCGTGACCGCGCCCATGTGCTCCTCGGGCACGTCGATCGTCATGCGCTCGACGGGCTCGTAGACCTTGCCGTCGACCTCCTTGGTGACGACCTGGGGCTTGCCGATGGTCAGCTCGAAGCCCTCGCGGCGCATCTGCTCGACCAGGATGGCGAGCGCCAGCTCACCACGGCCCTGGACCTCCCAGGCGTCCGGACGCTCGGTGTCGAGCACCCGGAGGGAGACGTTGCCGACCAGCTCGCGGTCGAGGCGGTCCTTGACCTGACGGGCGGTCACCTTGCGGTCCTTGACCGCGGCCTTGTTTTCGGCGCCCTTGCCGGTACCGCCACGACCGACCAGCGGCGAGGTGTTGGTACCGATGGTCATGGAGATCGCCGGCTCGTCGACCGTGATCAGCGGCAGCGGGATCGGGTTCTCGGGGTCGGCGAGGGTCTCGCCGATCATGATGTCCGAGATACCGGCGACCGCGCAGATGTCACCCGGGCCGGCCTTCTCGGCGGGCTTGCGGGTGAGCGCCTCGGTCATCAGCAGCTCGGTGATGCGCACGCTGGACATGGTGCCGTCGCGCTTGATCCAGGTGACGGTCTGGCCCTTGCGCAGCTCGCCCTGCTCGACGCGGAGCAGCGCGATACGGCCGAGGAAGTTGTCCGCGTCCAGGTTGGTGACGTGCGCCTGGAGCGGGGCCGCCTCGTCGTACTCGGGGGCCGGGACGTGGGACAGGATCGTGGAGAAGAACGGCTCCAGGCTGTCGCTGTCCTGCGGGACAGTGCCGTCCTCGGGCTTGGTCAGCGAGGCCACACCGTCCCGCGCACACGCGTAGACGATCGGGAACTCGATCTGGTCCTCGTCGGCGTCGAGGTCGAGGAAGAGGTCGTAGGCCTCGTTCACGACCTCGTCGATGCGCGAGTCGGGGCGGTCCGTCTTGTTGATGCACAGGATGACGGGCAGCCGGGCCTGCAGCGCCTTGCGCAGCACGAAGCGGGTCTGCGGCAGTGGGCCCTCGGAGGCGTCGACCAGCAGCACCACCGCGTCCACCATCGACAGACCGCGCTCGACCTCGCCACCGAAGTCGGCGTGGCCCGGGGTGTCGATGATGTTGATGGTGATGACGTCTCCGCCATCCTTCGGGTGGTACTTCACGGCCGTGTTCTTGGCCAGGATCGTGATGCCCTTCTCACGCTCCAGGTCGTTCGAGTCCATCATGCGGTCGTCGAGCGACTCGGCGGCATGCGCCGCGAAGGCACCGGCCTGCTTCAGCATGGCGTCGACGAGGGTCGTCTTGCCGTGGTCGACGTGGGCGACGATGGCGACGTTACGGATGTCGTGGCGCGTGGCCATGAAGGCGTACTCCTGGAGTGTGAGGAAGGCCGACGCGTACGTCTGTGTTACGCGGACCCTGCCGGGCTCAACATGCCACGGCCTCACCCCATCGTACGGTGCCTCCCGGGCGGGGGCTCGCCGGGCTCAGTCCCCGGCGCGACCCGCCGCGGCCCTCGCGCCCTTCTTCAGGAAGCCCATGTCCTCGTAGACCGGCGTCTGGAAGCCGAAGGCACCGGCGTTCACCACGTCCTTCTTCGCGGCGGACAGCTGGGGCCGCTGGTACAGCGGGATGGATCCGGCGGCCGCCCAGATCCGGGAGTCGGCCTTGCGGATCAGGCCCCGGCTCCTGCCCTGGTCCAGTGTGGTGAGGGCCTGGTCGAAGAGCTGGTCCACCTGGTCCGTGCCGACCCGTGTGTAGTTCTGCTCCACGTTCAGCGAGCCGTCGGCGGCCGGTACCGGCTTGGCGAAGATCGGCCGGGCGTCGGTCGCCGGGAAGGCGGTGGCCGGCCAGGAGTACAGGGCGAGGTCGTACTGCCCGGACGCGATGTGGTCCTTGAAGTAGCTCTCGTCGGACACCTTGGAGATCTCGGTCCGGATGCCGACCTTCTGCAGCATCGAGGAGATCCGCTCGGCCACGGTCCGCAGTGTCTCGGACCCCGGCCCCGACGGCAGCACGAACTTCAGAGTGAGCGCTTTGCCGTCCTTGGCCAGCGCCTTGGCCGCCGCGGCAGCCGGGGCGGGCGTGCCCTTGGGTGCGTACGCCCCGGCCGGTGCCCCGCCCTGCTTGAGCCCGTTCGCGTACTGCTTGCCGTCCTGCGCGAGCTGCCGGGCGTCGCCGTCGCTCTTCTTCGCGTGGTCCTTGGAGTCCTTGGAGTCCTTGGAGTCCTTGTCGTCGCTCTTGTCGTCCTCGCCGACGATGTACGTCCCGTCGTCCCCGTCCTCGGAGTCCCGCTCGGACTTTCGGCCCTTGGCCCCGGCCGCCTTCTCGCCCTTCTCCTCCCCCTTCTCCTTCCCCTTCTCCTTCCCCTTCTCCTTCCCCTTCTCCTTCCCCTTCTCCACGGGCCCGCCGAGCACCCAGCCGGCGTCCGCGAGCAGCGCCGACGCCTCCTTGGTGTCCTGGCCGCCGAGCGCGCCGCTGTTGTCCGCGTAGGCGTCCTGGCCGGAGAGCGCGAGATGGCTGCCGACGGGTACGGCGGGCAGTCCGAGCGGGCTGAGGACGACACGCGCCAGCGCCTTGCGGTCGATGGCGCGGGCCACGGCCCGGCGCACCCGCTCGTCGGCGAGCGGTCCGGCGGCGCCGTTCAGGGCGAGCTGTGTGTAGGCCGGTTCGAGGGACTTGCGGACCTCGAAGCCCTTGAGGGCCGTCTGCTGACGCTCGTACTCCGCGATCGCCTCGCTCTTCTTCTCGCGGGCGCTGATCTCGTCGTCGGCGGCGTCCTCGTCGTCCCCGTGGGCGACGGCCCAGGAGCGCAGGGACTCGGCGGCGCCCAGGTTGCTGCCGGAGCCTTGGGCCGGGAGACCGCCCGGGCCCGCGAGCGGGGTGCTGCCTGCCTTGGCGCCCGCGCGGGCGGCGAGGTTGATGCGGCCGAGGGCCTCGGGGTCGATCTCGGCGAGGTCGGCCTTGCCGGCGGCCAGCGCGGTGGCACGCTCGTCGCGGGGTACGGCGCGCAGCACGATCTCGTCGAGCTTGGCGGGGTGGCCCCACCAGCGGGTACTGCGGGCGAGGACGACCTCGTCGCCCTTGCGGTCGACCTTCTTCAGCGTGAAGGGACCGGCGGTGACCTTGAGCTTCTTGCGGGCCGAGTCGTTGAAGGAGTCCGGGGTGCCCATGACGTCCTTGGGGTACAGCGGCGAGAACAGCGAGCGCCAGTCGGCGTACGTCCGCGCGAAAGTGACCCGGACCTCCAGGTCGTCGGCCCCGCGTTCGATCTTCTCGATGCGGTCGTAGCCGGCGTTGCGGGCGGTCCAGTACGCGGAGTCCTTGCCTGACAGGGCACGCCACTGGGCGGCGAAGTCGGCGGCGCCGATCTCCCTGCCGTCGCTCCACACGGCCTGCTGGTTCAGCTTGTACAGCACGACCTGCTTCGGCTCGGTCTCGACGACCTTCGCCGACTCCAGGTAGTCCGGGTTCACCTGCGGCCGCCCGTTCGCGTCGAGGCGGTACATCGACGGCAGGACGGCCTGGGCGACGGTGGTGGTGGTCGCGTCCGCGTCCGACTGGAAGGTGTTCAGGGTCTCCGGTACAGCGTCCACGGCCCAGTGCAGCGTGCCGCCGTCGGCCACCTGGTTGCGCGCGGCGGGCGCGATGTCCTGCTCCGCGAGCGGCTTGCTCGCCTTGTCCTCGGAACCGCACCCGGCGAGCACGGGCACCGCGAGCGCACCCGCGGTGAGGAAGGCGACCGAGCGCAGGACCGCGCGCAGTCCGACGGCGGGGTGGGACATGCCGGTTACCTCCGGGAGTGCGCCGCCGTCACGTTTGGCGGAGTATGGAGCTGATCAGATGTATGCGGCCCACTGAAGAGGAAAGGGGTCGGCAGAGGGCGGCGACACGGCGAAAACGGCGTGGAAGCCCACCCGTGTGGCGCAATGAGCGGCGCGTGGGGGGCGCGCGCGGAGGCTCACGATCCGCCAATCCATGCACATGCCTTCCCAGCGGCAGGTGTGACGCGCAACACTCGCAGGCGCATGACCGTTCCTGCCCAGGGCGATGGCGCCCGCGGAAGTGAGGTCACGTCATGTCCGTGCACGACGAACTGGCATCGGCCCAGCGTTCGCTCGACGAAGTGCTCCGGTATGTAAAACGCCTGGAGCAGCAGTTGGGCAGCGGCGGCCTTGAGATGCGCCGCGTCCGAATGGACGCCGACCGGCTGCGCGAGAGCCTCGCGCTGCTGAAGGAGACCGACCCGGGGCTCGCGAAGACCCGGCGCCCGGATCTGGTCTCCATCTCCGACACCCCCTACGACAACAGCCTGTGGACGGACTCGGACGACGAGGGTCTGGGGGCCCGCGACCGTCGAGCCCCCTGAACCCGACCGGAGTCAAGAGTTGGCCACTGGTACGGAACCTCCCGACACCGAATCCCATACCGTGAGCGGCGGCGTACGCGCCGGTACGCGCGCCGCGATCGACGCCCCGCACCTGCGCACCGACCGCTGGTGGCTGGCGCCTGCGGCCACCGCCGCCGGGCTGTTCGCCTTCATCGTGTACTCGACGTGGCGGGCCTTCGCCGACACGGACTACTACGCGGCCCCGTATGTCTCGCCGTTCTACTCCCCGTGTCTCGCCGAGCGCTGCGAGCCCATGCGCCACGGCCCCAACTGGGAGATCTTCGGCGGCTGGTGGGGCATCTCGCCCGCGATCATCATCCTGATCTTCCCGCTCGGCTTCCGCCTGACCTGCTACTACTACCGCAAGGCCTACTACCGGGGCTTCTGGGCGTCCCCGCCGGCCTGCGCGGTGGCCGAGCCGCACAAGAAGTACACCGGTGAGACCCGCTTCCCGCTGATCCTGCAGAACATCCACCGGTACTTCTTCTACGCCGCGATCGTGGTCGCCGGCATCCTGACCTACGACACCGTGCTCGCGTTCCGCGACGAGCACTACGAGTGGGGCCACATGGGCCTCGGCACCCTGGTGTTCCTGGTCAACATCGTGCTGATCTGGGCGTACACCCTGTCCTGCCACTCCTGTCGGCACATCGTCGGCGGAAAGCTCAGGCACTTCTCCAAGCATCCCGTGCGATTCAAGGCCTGGCAGTTCGTGGGCAGGCTGAACGCCCGCCACATGCTGCTCGCCTGGGCCTCGCTGGTGAGCGTGGCGCTCGCCGACTTCTATGTGTTCCTGGTCGCCTCCGGCGCTTTCGACGATCCGAGGTTTTTCTGATGTCCGTGGTCGACCGACAGGAGTGGGACGTCGTCGTGGTCGGCGCGGGAGGTGCCGGGCTCAGGGCCGCGATCGAGGCCCGCGAGCGCGGCGCCCGTACGGCGGTGATCTGCAAGTCGCTGTTCGGCAAGGCGCACACGGTGATGGCCGAGGGCGGCATCGCGGCCAGCATGGGCAACGCCAACTCGAACGACAACTGGCAGGTCCACTTCCGCGACACCATGCGCGGCGGCAAGTTCCTCAACCAGTGGCGGATGGCCGAACTGCATGCCCAGGAGGCCCCGGACCGGGTCTGGGAGCTGGAGACCTGGGGCGCCCTCTTCGACCGTACGAAGGACGGCCGGATCTCCCAGCGCAACTTCGGCGGCCACGAGTACCCGCGCCTCGCCCACGTCGGCGACCGCACGGGCCTGGAACTGATCCGTACGCTCCAGCAGAAGATCGTCGCGCTCCAGCAGGAGGACCATCGCGAGACCGGCGACTACGAGTCGCGCCTGAAGGTCTATCAGGAGTGCACGGTCACACGGGTGTTGAAGACGGTGTCCGACAGCGGCTCCGCCGCGGGCTCCCGGGTCTCCGGGGTCTTCGCCTACGACCGTGAGACGGGTCGTTTCTTCGTCCTCGAAGCGCCTGCCGTGGTCATCGCCACCGGTGGCATCGGCAAGTCCTTCAAGGTGACGTCGAACTCGTGGGAGTACACGGGAGACGGCCACGCACTGGCCCTGCTCGCGGGCGCGCCCCTGCTGAACATGGAGTTCGTGCAGTTCCACCCGACCGGCATGGTCTGGCCGCCGTCGGTGAAGGGCATCCTCGTCACCGAGTCGGTGCGTGGTGACGGCGGTGTGCTGCGCAACTCCGACGGCAAGCGGTTCATGTTCGACTACGTCCCGGACGTCTTCAAGGAGAAGTACGCCGAGTCCGAGGAGGAGGGCGACCGCTGGTACGAGGACCCGGACAACAACCGGCGTCCTCCCGAGCTGCTGCCCCGGGACGAGGTGGCCAGGGCCATCAACTCCGAGGTGAAGGAGGGCCGGGGATCGCCGCACGGCGGGGTCTTCCTGGACGTGTCCACGCGCATGCCGGCCGAGGTCATCCGGCGCCGGCTGCCGTCCATGTACCACCAGTTCAAGGAGCTGGCGGATGTCGACATCACGGCCGAGCCGATGGAGGTCGGGCCGACCTGTCACTACGTGATGGGCGGTATCGCGGTCGAGTCGGACACGGCGGCGGCGCGCGGGGTGCCGGGGCTGTTCGCGGCCGGAGAGGTGGCCGGCGGTATGCACGGCTCGAACCGGCTCGGCGGGAACTCTCTCTCCGACCTGCTGGTCTTCGGGCGCCGGGCTGGGTGGCACGCGGCCGAGTACGTGACCTCGACGGACCGGCCGCCCCTGGACGAGGCCCAGGTCGACGCGGCGGCCGCCGAGGCGCTGCGGCCGTTCTCGGCGGAGGGCGCGGAACCCGCCGTAGGGCCTCCGGAGAACCCGTACACCCTGCACCAGGAGCTCCAGCAGGCGATGAACGATCTGGTCGGGATCATCCGCCGCGAGGGCGAGATGGAGCAGGCGCTGGAGAGGCTCGCGGATCTGCGGGTACGGGCCCGGCGGGCCGGGGTCGAGGGGCACCGGCAGTTCAACCCGGGCTGGCACCTCGCGCTTGACCTCCGGAACATGCTGCTGGTCAGCGAGTGCGTGGCGCGGGCCGCGCTGGAGCGGACCGAGTCGCGCGGCGGGCACACCCGCGAGGACCATCCGGCGATGGACCGCGAGTGGCGCAACGTCAACCTGTTGTGCCAACTGACCGACCCGACGGGCGGGTTGGCGGCCACGGACCCGGTCCGGGGCCAGATCGACCTCACCCGTGAGACCACCGACCCCATCCGCGCCGACCTGCTCGCCCTCTTCGACAAGGAGGAGCTGGTCAAGTACCTCGCCGAAGAGGAGCTGTACGAATGAGCGGCTACACGGCCCACTTCAAGGTGTGGCGGGGGGATGTGAAGGGCGGTGACCTGGAGGACTTCAAGGTCGACGTCAACGAGGGCGAGGTGGTCCTTGACATCATCCACCGCCTCCAGGCCACCCAGGCGCCCGACCTTGCCGTCCGCTGGAACTGCAAGGCGGGCAAGTGCGGTTCGTGCTCGGCGGAGATCAACGGGCGACCCCGGCTGATGTGCATGACCCGTATGTCGGTGTTCACGCCGGAGGAGACGATCACCGTCACGCCCCTGCGGGCCTTCCCGGTGGTCCGCGACCTGGTCACGGACGTCGGATTCAACTACCAGAAGGCGCGCGAGGTCCCGGCGTTCGTGCCGCCCTCCGATCTCGGCCCCGGTGAGTACCGGATGATGCAGGAGGACGTGGACCGCTCGCAGGAGTTCCGCAAGTGCATCGAGTGCTTCCTGTGCCAGGACACCTGCCATGTCGTCCGTGACCACGAGGAGAACAAGACGGCGTTCGCGGGCCCCCGGTTCCTCATGCGGGTGGCGGAACTGGACATGCACCCGCTGGACGCGGCCGAGGACACCGGCCTGGACCGCAAGAAGACGGCCCAGGACGAGCACGGTCTCGGCTACTGCAACATCACCAAGTGCTGCACGGAGGTCTGCCCCGAGGGCATCAAGATCACGGACAACGCGCTGATCCCCTTGAAGGAAAGGGCCGTCGACCGCAAGTACGACCCGCTGGTGTGGCTGGGGTCGAAGATCAGGAGGAGGTCTTCCTAGCCGGCTTCATGGACTGCCGCTGGACGTACAGCCCCGCGGCGAACACGGCCATGCCGCCCATCGCGACCGCGAAGTTGCCCATGTCCGGTCCGTGGAGCGGGCCGACGAACAGGAAGGTGCCGATACCGGCCATGGCGATCAGGGTGCCGTAACCCCACACCCGGGGCCGCAGCACCTTGGCCCGCCCCCGGCCCGGCGTGAGCCAACCCACGCTGATCGCGGCCACGGAGAGCACCACGCCGGTCGTCAGGACCAGGACCGAAAGGATCTCCAGTACCTCGTGCATACCGATCATCGTCGCACGAGGTCCAGCACCCTGACCAGGTTGGACTCCGCGATCTCCCGCATCCACTCCGGGTTCGGGAAGTCGCCCTCGATGAGGCGCAGGGGCCCCGCGACCAGGGACACGTGCATGGCGAGGCGGTACAGACGCACCCGGTCCTCGTCCAGGTCGGGGGCGTGGAGGGCGTCGTAGTGCGGGCCGAAGCGGATCCGCAGGAAGACGTGCTCCCACTCGACGTCGAAGTACATGAGGCCTTCGATGTCGATCAGGGCGGGACGGCCCTGGGCGTCCAACAGGACGTGGTCGGCGCCGAGTTCGCCGTGGATGAGGGTGTGGCGGTCCCGGGGCCGTACGGCCGCCGCGAGCCGTCGCACGGTCTCCTCGAGCTCCTCCCGTACGCCGGCGATCCGCTCGTCCCGTACGGCTGCCTGCTCGATGTGGCGCAGGGCGCCCTCGGTGATGCGCCGCTCGCACGAACTCGACGACGAGGTACCGCCGTTGTCGACGAGCCCGACCTTGCCGAAGGCGGGGCCTTCCTGGGCGTGCAGGGTCGCGAGCTCGGCGGCCAGCTGGTCCAGGGCTGCACGGCCCGCGACCGGGTCCCGTTCCAGGGCCTCCTCCAGGCTGCCCCCGGGCATGTCCTCGACGACCACGGCGTCCAGCGTGGTGTCGGAGTACAGGAGGCGGGGGGTGCGGACACCGGCCGCGACCAGGCGGTCGTGGGCGGCGGTGAACACGTCGAGGCTCGTGCCGGGGGAGAAGGGGTCGCGGAGGTCGGACGGGCCGGAGTCCCAGTAGTCCTCGTCGGCGGACCACACATAGGCGACGACGGTCGTGTCGTCGTCCAGGGTGAGCCGGTAGACGCCCTTCTTGGTGCCGCCGCGGAGGCGGGTGACGGCGGCGGGAGTGCGGCCGGTCGCGGCGCGGGCGAGGGGGGCGAGGTCGTCGCGGGTGAGGTGTCTGCGGGTGGTGGTCATTCGGGAGATGCTCGCAGGCGGGTGCTGTCGAGCGCCTGTTGTTTTCAGCGGATCCAGTCCCTCTCGTACGCCCTCCAGTCCCCCTCCGTCGCCGCGAAGTCCACGTACAGCGCCACCCCGAAGTTCGCCCGGTCCGCGTCTGTGCGGGACAGGCCGAGGCGGACGCCCCGGACGGCCGCGGGGACCGTCTCCGCGGCGGCCCGGTGGCCGAGCTTGTTCTCGTGGAAGAAGGGCAGGCCCATCAGGAGGTCCGTCGAGGGCGGGGTCACCTCCAGGGCCAGCGAGGTCTGCTGGGCGACGTAGCCGCCGTAGAGGCTCTCCAACGGCGTCGACGTGTCGTACGACATCACCGCGATCTGGTCGACGCGTCGCGCGACCCGGCCGAAGTAGGCCTGCGACCACCACTTGGGGTGCCCGGTGAGGGTGCCCGCGACGGAGTGCAGTGCGGGCAGCGGGTCGATCTGGTGGGCGGCGACGGACAGGGGCACGCCCTGGGCGCGGGTGACCTGGTGGAGGGCGCCCAGGAGGTCGAGGTAGTCCTCGTCGCCGGAGTGCAGGGGCTCCAGGTCGAAGTGGGCGCCGTCGAATCCGGCGGCGAGGATCTGGCGGGTGGAGCGGACGACGGCGACGCGGGTGTCCCGCTCGGACAGGCGCAGCCCGTCCGGGCTCTCGGTGGCGAGCTTGTCGCCCAGCCAGGCCTGGACCCGGATGCCGGGCGCCGCCTCATGCATGGCGCCGATCAGCCCACGCGCCTTCGGATACGCCGACCGGGGCAGGGTTCCGTCGTGCTCCAGGGGGCCCGCGTGGACGTACAGATCCCGGATGCCGGTGTCCCGGAGGCGGCGGGCGAGGGCGGCGACGTCGGCGTCGGTCCTGCGGCCGTCCACCCAGGCGTGGCCGAGCCAGATCGCGTCCTTGCCGCGGGTGCGGGTGCCGTCGGCCGGGGCGCCGGTGTAGTTGAGCCGGAGGGCGACGGCGACGGTGAGGAGGGGGAGCAGGACGACGAGCGCGAGCCCGAGCACGCTCCAGCGAATCCAACGGCGGCGTCTCGGCTTCGGCGCCGGTAGGTCCTTCTCGCCCTCGCCGTCCCCGCCCGGCTGTATGTCCTGCCCGTCCGACATCCGCTCCCCCGCCCTCTCGCCGTACCTCCGCCACCCCGCCCCGCTCGCGTCCCCGCATTCCGGCCCATACGCTCCGAAATGTGACGTCATCCTTCATACGGGGCCGCCCGCGGCGGGGCCGCTCGCACATATCCGTGCGGGTGGCGCATGCCCTGCTGGGCGTGGTGGCCGCGGTCGTGTGGCTGGTGTTGTCGTGCATGACGATCAATGACGAGACCGTGGTTGCGGGCGCGCGTACCGGTGCCGCCGCGTCCGCGGACGACGACTCCTCCGCCGACCTCGTCATGCCGGTTGCCGCCCTCGTCGTGGTCGTCGGCCTCGCCGCCTACGGCTCCCTGCGCCGGATACGCCGCACCCGCAGCCGTACGACACCGGCGGCCCCCGGTACGACCCACGTCGGCGCGTACCCCTCCCCCGCGACCGCTCCTCCGCGCGCCGACCTCGACGACCGTTCCCGGACCGCGCTCGTCGACGCGGACAACCGCCTCCGCGCCTTCCGCGAGGAACTCCCCTTCGCCGAGGCCGGGTTCGGCCCCGAGGCCATGGTCCCGTTCGTCCGGGCGGCCGAGGCGGCGGAGGCCGAGCTGTCCGCCGCGTGCGCGATACGCCGACGGTACGACGCCGGCGTACCGGAGGAGGCGGCGGCGCTCGCGGGAGTCGTGGGCCGCTGCGAGGAGGCCGAGCGGCGGCTGACCGCCGACGGGGAGAACCTGCGCGGTCTGCGGGCGCTGGAGGAGGACCCCGCGGGGGCCCTGGCGTCGGCCGAGACCCGCTTCCGTGAGCTGACCGCCCGCACGGCCGAGGCGAAGACCGTGCCCCCAAGTGACTCCGTCACCGGGTACGTCGAGCTGGCCAAGGACAGCCTGGTCACCGCCGCCGGCCGGCTCAACCGGACCCACCAGGCCAGCGCCTCCGGCCGGCCGGACGAGGCGGCCCACCACCTCCGCGCGGCGGAGAGCGCGATCTCCCGGGCGGATGTGCTGGTGACGGCCGTGACCCGGCTGGACTCGGCGCTCGCCGAGGCCGCCCGTCTGATCCCGTCCGCCCTCACGGGCGCGGAGGCGGAACTGGCGCCCGTCCGTGGCACTCCCGAGGGCGAGACCCACGCCCGGCTGCTGCACGCCGACTCGGTCCTGGCCGCCGTACGACGGGAAACGACGTCCGGGCACGCGTACGACGCCCTCGGCGTCCTGCGCCGGATCGTGCAGGCGACCGCTCCTCTCGCGAGCGGTCGGTCCGGGGTGCTCCCGGCCGCCGCACTGCTGGTCGCCCGGGAGTCCGTGGCCGCCGCGGACGACTACATCGCCGTCCACCGCGAGGCCGTCGGCGCCGAGGCCCGGGTCCGGCTGTCGGAGGCCCGTACGACCGACGATCTCCCGCGGGCGGACACCCTGGCCCGCGAGGCCCGTGACCTCGCGGAGCTGGACGTACGACTGCGCGGGCACCCTGCCTGAGCGCTCCGCTGGAGGTGCCGTGTCATGCCGTCTTTCGTCGGCGGCGTCGGCATGGCCGGTCGCTCCACCACTCTCGGCTTCGCTCGAGCGGGAGGGACCCTGTCGCGGCGGAAGCCGCATATCGACCCCGCGCCCCATCAGGGCGCTGCCGAACCGCAGCCGACCTCGCCCGACCGCCTAGAAGAGGCTGAGCAACGCCTCCGCCGGGTCCACCATGCCGTTCTCCCCGTCGGGCAACGGCAGTTCGAACCACACCGTCTTGCCGCGCGGTGTCCGGCGGGAGCCCCAGGCCGCGCTGAGCAGGCCGACCAGTTGCAGGCCGCGGCCGCCCTCGTCGGTGTCGCGGGCGCGCCTGCGGCGGGGCTGGACCAGGCCGGAGTCCCAGACCTCGCAGACCAGGGTGCGGTCGAGGAGGAGGCGTAGCCGGATGTCGCCCTCGCCGTAGCGCAGGGCGTTGGTGACGAGTTCGCTGACCAGGAGTTCCGTCGTGTCGACCAGGGGTTCCAGGTCCCAGCTCAGCAGCTGGCCGCGCGCGTACTCGCGGGCCCGGCCCACACTGCGCGGCTCGCGCGGGAGCGTCCAGTCGCCGACGGACCCGGCGGGCAGACCCTGGACACGTGCCATCAGCAGCGCGATGTCGTCCTCGCCGTGATGGGTGTCGAGGGTGTTGAGGACGTGGTCGCAGACGTCCTCCAGGGGGGCGGAGGGGTCGGTGAGCGCACCTACGAACGCCTGGAGGCCTTCGTCCAGGGGGTGATCGCGGCTTTCGACCAGTCCATCCGTGTAGAGCGCGAGCAGGGCACCTTCGGGTAGGTCGACCTCGACCTCCTCGAAGGGCTCGCCACCGACGCCGAGTGGCATGCCGGGCGGCACGTCGAGCATGAGCGCGTCCTCCCCGGGCTCGACCAGCACCGGAGGCAGATGGCCCGCGTTGGCGAAGGTGCAGCGCCTGGTCACCGAGTCGTAGACGGCGTAGACGCAGGTCGCGAGGTACACCTCGGAGAGGTCCGCCTCGCGGGGGCGGCGGGCCGCGCGGGTGGCCTGCTGGACCCCGCCGGGGGCGCCCAGTCCGCGGGCGATCTCGTCCAACGCGGAGAGCACTTCGGCCGGTTCGAGGTCCAGCAGGGCCAGGGTCCGTACGGCCGAGCGGAGTTCACCCATCGCCACCGCCGCGCGTAGACCTCGGCCCATGACGTCCCCGACCACCAACGCCGTACGGTGTCCGGGCAGTTCGATGACGTCGAACCAGTCGCCGCCGACCTCGCTGGGCCGGTCCGCGGAGGAGTTGCCGGGCAGGTAGCGGCAGGCGATGTCCAGGCCGGAGGCGACCGGGTCGCCGGGCGGCAGCAGGGACCGCTGCAGTATCAGCGCCCGCTCGTGCTCCCGCCGGTACAGGCGCGCGTTGTCGATACAGACCGCGGCACGGGCCGCCAACTCCACCGCCAGGCCCCGGTCCCGGTCGCCGAACGGCTCGCTGCCCTTCGTCCGGGCGAACTGCGCGAGGCCTACGACGGTGTCGTGGGCGACCATCGGCACAGCCAGCGTGGACTGGACGGGGCCGCCCTCCTCGGCCGGGATGTACTGCGGGCGTGCGGTGCGCAGGGCGTCCGCGCAGAGCGAGTTGAAGGGGTAGTGGTGGACGGCGCCCACCGAGACGGGGTCGCCGGAGCCGATGAGGGGGGCATCGGAGACCGCGCTGGCGAAGGCGACCCGGCGCAGTTCGGCGCTGCCGTCGGCGAGGCCCGGTGGGGTCTCGTCGCCGGCCAGCAGGCCCTGGTAGAGGTCGACCGTGGCCAGGTCGCAGAAGCCGGGGACGACCACGTCGAGGAGTTCGCGGGCCGTGGTCTCCAGGTCGAGGGAGTTGCCGATGCGTGCGCCGGCCTCGTTGAGGAGGGCGAGATTGCGCCGGGCGGCGGCGGCCTCGCGGGCGGCGGCGCGACGGGCGGTGATGTCGGTTCCCAGCCAGGCGATCCCGATGGGCCGGCCGGACCCGCTGCGCACCCGGTACAGGTTGATGGACCAGTGGCGGCGCTCGTCGGAGCCCGGCAGAAAGCCCGTGACGTGCATGTCCGTTATGGAGTCGCCGGTCTCCAGGACCCGGCGCAGGGTCGCGGTGACCCGCTCGGCCTCGGGACGCGGCAGATAGTCGTGGACTCCCTTGCCCCGGTGGTCGTCCGGGGTGCCGCCGAAGAGGGAGGCGAAACGGTAGTTGACGCGGCGAACCCGCAGGTCGGGGTCGATCAGCACGAATCCGAAGGGAGATTGACCGAAAATCGCCTGCGAGGCGGCGAGGTCGGTCTCGATGCTCCTGAGCGTGCGCACATCGACGACGATGCAGACGGCGGCCTTGTCGCCCTCCTCGGTCCGCGTCGGCATGACGTAGACCTCGGCGAGGCCCTCCCGGCCGCACTCGCCCTCGGCCGGCGCCGGCACCCGGAAGGGGACCACTCCGGTCCACTCACGGCCGTCCAGGATCTCGGCCATCTTGCGCTGGCCCTGCTCGTGCAGGTCCGGGTCGATGAACGCCTCGATGGGGTCCATGCCGACGGCGCGCTCGGCGGCGATGCCGAAGAGCTGCTCGGCGCGCAGGCTCCACTGGTCGACGAGGCCGTCGGGGCCTATGGAGAAGGACGCGACCTTGATGTAGTCGTAGATCGAGCCGGGCGGGCTGCTCTGCCACATGGCGTCGCCGAAGGGCGCGTCGCCGGTACGGAGATGTGCCGCGGCATCACCCGCGGCCTCCGCCCTCGCGTCGCCCGACGGGTCATTCGACTCCGTGGCCTTCGCTGGTATCTCGCTCACGCGAACCGTCCCCTCCAGCTCACCGCGTCCGGCACCGGTCACCGGGGGCGGCTGCCCGCAGTATCCAGCACTACGGCGCCGCACAACACGGTGTTCACGATCACAGCACGATCCCGACGATTTTCGGTCCGGACTGCGACAACACTTCCAGTCTTCTAACCAGCGGACACTGCGTCGAATCCCACCCGTCGACAACCGCCACTGGCCTGAACCATTCGCTGGACAAGGGGAGGGGCGCCGTACAGGTGTTCTTCATCGCGATCAAGTCCCGTTCATCCTGATCAAGTCCCGTTCATCGCGATCAGGTCCTGTTCATCGCGGTACCGCGAGTTCGAACCAGACCGTCTTGCCCGTCGCGCCGGGGCGGGTACCCCAGCGGTTCGCGACGTGGGCCACCAGTTGCAGGCCGCGGCCGCTCTCGTCGTCCAGGTCGGCGACGCGTTGGCGGGGCGGGTCGGGGAGCGGGTCGGAGACCTCCACCAGGAGGACGCCGTCGGCACCGTCGGGGCGAACCAGGCGGACACCGATGGGGCCGGTGGCGTGCCGCAGGGAGTTCGTCACCAGCTCGCTGACCAGCAGGGCGGCGATGTCGGCGAGGCCGTCCAGGTTCCAGGCGGCCAGCCGGTTACGGACGGCTGTGCGGGCGGCGCGTACGGCGCCCGGGTCCGCCGGGAAGGTCCACTCGGCGCAGCCGCCTTCTGTGTCGATCACGCCGATCACATCCCGGGCAAGCCCATGTCCGCTTTCTTGGGGTTAAGGGGCACATACCCGATATTGCGGGAGCGTTACCGTGTCGAATGGTGGAACACGGGGCGCCCAAGAGCTCGGGGGGTTCTGCTGTGGGGCGGGTGCGGGCTTGTTGTGGCTGGTCGCGCCCACGCGGCGGAGCCGCACAATGTCACAGCCCCGCGCCCCTGGAAACAGCTTCCCTGACCGCTTCCACGTCCTGGTCGAGCCAGTCCACGTCCCAGATCTGGTCCGGGGGAAGCCAGCGGAGTGCGTCGTGGTCCTGCAGGGGCTTGGGGTCCGGGGAGCCGGGGAGGAGGCGAGACCTCCACGCCTGGAGGACATACGGAGGCTTCAGTGGCCACTCGCCCGGGACGCGCTCCACCGCCTCCGCCGCCACACCGAGCTCCTCACGCAGTTCGCGGGACAACGCCTGCTCCGGCGTCTCCCCCTGCTCCACCTTGCCGCCCGGCAGTTCCCAGCGTCCGGCCAGTTCAGGAGGCGCGCTGCGACGGGCTGCGAGGAGGCGGTCGCCGTCGTACAGGGCGGCCGCCACCACCACGATCCGTTCCGTCATGCGCCGGAGCCTACGGGAGGCTCGGTCAGTCGGCCGGGCCGGCGCCGTTCTGGCTGATGCGCTCGACCCAGTAGAGCTGTTTGTGGCCGCGGGAGTCGAGGCTGTCCGCGATCTTCTGGGCCTCCGCCCGGGTCGCGTACCTGCCCACGCGGTACCGATTGCCGCTGTCGTCCTGTCGTATGACGAGCCAGGGAAGAGTGATCGTGCCGTCGTTCATTGCGCCCCACCGCTCCTTCCCGACCTGCGTCGAGCCCCACCCGATAAGGAAACCGCAATCCGCATATGCCCGAGCCTACGCCCTACCTTTACGCAGCGAACACGCGTTTTCACAAAGAGGTACGCAACCAGCCAGGACGGACTCCACCGGCAGGGGGCGCGCGGTGGTGAACACGCCCCCGGTGGACGGCGACACCTCCAGTCAGGGGCAGCCCTGCAACAGTGGTGTCGACCTGCGAGAACGGCCGAATTCGAACGGCGTTTGCCTGGAGGCCGGTTGAGTCTTCGCCCGGGGCAACTTCCCCGGGGGCGCGCTACTTCACCGGAAGGTGGTACGCGACCTGGTAGCGGTCGGCCGGGATGACCACGTCAGCCGTCTCCACGGGGCGGCCCGAGGCGTAGTAGGTGCGGTGGACCACGAGGACGACATGGCCGGGCACACCGCCCAGCGCGAGGAGTTCCTCGGCGAGGCCGGGGCGGGCGCCGACCTCCTCGGTGACGTTGTCCACGACGACGTCGATGGCGGCCATCCGCTCGACGACGCCCATGCCGCCGAGGGGGCCCTCCTCGGGGAGCATCACGGGGGTGCGCCCGGTGACCGCGAGGGGCTCCCAGGAGGTGGAGAGCATGATCGGCTCACCGGCCTCCCGGAAGACGTACTTCGTGCACATCACGCGGTCGCCGGGCCGGACGGCCAGCCGCTCGGCGATGACGGTGGAGGCCTCGGTCTGCGCGCTGTTGGACTCCCAGGTCCCGCGCCCCTCCCCGTCGGCCTGCTCCTGCCGGAAGGGGGTGGCGCCGGAGACCGGGCGGTAGCCGGAGCGGGCGATACGGCGGGGCACGGGCCGCTCGCGGACGTATGTACCGGAGCCGGAGCGGCCCTCGACCAGGCCCTCGGCCATCAGCACCTTGCGCGCCTCAAGGGCGACGGTGTCCGAGACGCCGTACTCCTCGCGGATCCTGGCCTGGGACGGCAGACGGGTGTGCGGTGGCAGCGAACCGTCGGTGATCTTCTTACGGAGATCACCCGCGACACGCAGGTACGCCGGCTGCTCACCGAATGTCACTGGCCGCTCCCATCAGGTTGTACAGACAGCAACAGCCTGGCAACCGTGGGTTCGGCCATGCAAGCAAAGGCCAGAGAATCACTCGATGTGATGACATGTTCCCGTGGCGGCCTTTACGCAGGCACTTTCTCCCCGCTATGGGCGCGCTCACACATCGAGTTCGCCGCTGCCCGAGTCACCGCTCCCGTCGTCGTAGTCCTCGTCGTACTCGGGCCGCTTGGTGGCCAGCCCCAGAGCCTTGCGTGCGGTGACCGTGCTGGTGCCGTCGACGTACTCGTAGCCCTTGTCGTAGTGGGTGTAGAAGGTGTCCACGTCGTCGTCGGCCGCTGCGGCGGCCGCCTTCGCCCACTCGTCGCGCGCGTCCTCCATGTCCTTCACCAGGGCCGCGACCGGCTTGTCGGCCTCGGCCGGCCAGGAGTGCGCGCGCAGGGCCTTGATCTGCTCGTCGAGGCTGTCGTGGACGTCCCGCGACCAGTCCTCGTAGCCGGGCAGGTCGTCCTCCGGGTAGTCCTCGGGCTCCTCCCACAGCACGGTGTCCATGGCGTTGAGGGAGGTGAGGAGGGCGATCTGGTACGTGTCGAGCGTGGTCTCGTCCGCGCGCAGCGAGCCGGTCAGGGTGCCGGTCTCGTCGGTGTTGCCGAAGATGCAGGTGACCTCGCGGTCGCCGAGGCGCCAGCTCTGCCGGGTCGGGCCGAAGTAGTAGACGTCGACGTCGTCCGGGAGCGCCCAGGTGTCCATGACGTAGGCGTCCTGGAGCGGGTAGCACTTCTCGTCGGCGGCGTCGGAGACCGCGCCGTCCCCCGGGAAGGCTGAGCCGGTCATCCTGAACTCGCCGAACACCTCGCCCTCGTGCTCACCCGCGCAGGGCACCTCGTCGACGTCGTAGGTCAGGCCTCCGAGGGACTCCCCCGGCGCATCGAAGCACTGGCCCTTGGCCACCGAAAAGGCCGCGCCCTCGGTCGCGCCCTTCTTGAACCCCTCCCACGCGTCGGAGAACCCTCCGGTGGCGAGCGCGGTCACCCACAGCGCGAGGCCGAGCGACGACAGGATCGATCCGGCGATCGCGAGGCCCTTGCCGGACTGCCCCTTCCTCTTGATCTGCACGAGCGCGATCACGCCCAGCACGAGTCCCACGGCCGGGAAGCAGCACAGGACTCCGAGGACCAGGGAGGCGACGGCGAGGCCGTTGACCGACTTCGGGCGGGCGTAGGGGCTGTATCCCTGGCCCCAGCCCTGGTACGGCGGGCCATAGGGTTGCCCGTACGGCTGTCCGTACGGCTGCGGCCCCTGGGGCGGCGGCCCATACGGCTGCTGTCCCTGCGGCGGCGGCCCGTACGGGTCCGGGAGCGGGGACGGCCCCTGGGCGGGGTCGGGCCGAGGTGGCCCAGGGGGCGGGGGTATGGACACGGGTACCGTGCTCCTGGTTCGGGCTGTGGTGGGGAACTGACGTACGACAGGGCGCATGGTATGCGCGGGGCGGGTGGGGGCGGAATGCCGGTTGCGGGTACGACGAACCGGGCGGTGAACGGGCTCACGGCACAGTGGGCGGGGACGGCTTCCGGGGGCACGGTGTTCTCGGCGGCCGGGGTGTGGCCGCTGCTGGCCTTCCTGGCCGACGGGGCGGCGGGCGCGGCACGGGCCGAACTGGCGGCGGCCGTGGGGCTCCCGGCGGACGAATCTGCCGCGGCGGCACGGGAGTTGCTGCACACGATGGCGAACGCTCCCGGGGTGGACGCGGCCCTCGGGCTCTGGACCAGGCGGACCCTGGAGCTGCGGGAGGAGTGGGCGGACGGGCTGCCCGCGGACGCGCACGGCGTTCTTGGCGGGGATCCGGCCGCCGACCAGCGGGAGTTGGACGCCTGGGCCGGGAAGCGGACGGGCGGGCTGATCGAGCGGATGCCGGTGGAGGTGCGGGACGACACCGCGCTGGTCCTGGCGAGCGCGCTCGCCCTGCGGACCACGTGGCTGCGGCCCTTCGAGGAGCGTCCGGTACGGCCGTCCGCGGGGCCCTGGCGGGGCCGCACCCTGCGCGGGCTGAGCCGGCGCAGCGTGCGGCTGGACCGGGTCGGGGTGGCGGCGGTGAACGGAGGGCGGGTCACCGAGGTGAGGGTGCTCGGTGACAACGGCGTCGACGTCCATCTCCTGCTCGGCGACGAGCACATGACGCCGGGTCAGGTGCTGGGGGCGGGGACGGCCGCACTCGACGGCGCGTGCCCGGTCGTCAAGGGGGCGCTGCTTCCGCTCGGCCCCGCGGGGCCGGGGCTGCGGGTCGAGGAGCGCCCGTGCGTCACTCCTCGGCCTCCGGCGCTGGAGGTGACGACGACGGCGTTCGAGGTGCGGGCCCACCACGATCTGCTGGATCTGCACGGGCTGTTCGGCCTCAGCACGGCCCGGGACACCAGCCGTGGCCACTTCCCCGGCATCAGCGCCTCACCCCTGGCCGTCGGCTCCGCACGACAGTCCGTGCTGGCCCGCTTCGACGCGCTCGGCTTCGAGGCGGCGGCGGTGACGGCGGTCGCCGCGGCACCGGGCGGTCCGCCACCCACGCCCCGGTACACGGCGACCGTGGTCACGGCCACCTTGGACCGCCCGTTCGGCTTCCTCGCCGTACACCGGGAGACGCGGCTGGCACTGGCGGCGGGGTGGGTGGACGAGCCGTGGTGACGCCTCCTGCTCGACGCAGGGGTGCAGGTCTTGCCGCCAAGGACGCGGTCGACGCGTGTCCGCGGGCCGACCGCCCAGCATGTCCATGACGCCCCGGACGGCACGACCATCCGACTCGATCTGATCTGACGCTCACTCGTCGAGGGCGGTGGCCCGGGCGCTGTTCTCCCAGGTGGTGACGTCGGACCGGACGGCGTCGAGGTGGTCGAGCACGGCCGTCACCGCGTCGTCGCCGAGAGGCAGGCGCAGCGGGGTCTCCTCGGCGTCGAGCGCGGCGCGGATCAGGGACGCCGCCTTCGCGGGGTCGCCGGCCTGGGTGCCGCCGCCGCCGGAGACGAACCCGCGGGTCTCGCTCACCTTGCCGTAGACACCGCTGTCGGCGCTGATCCCCGCCCGGCTCGCGTCGAACAGCGCGGTGCGGAAAGCCCCCGGCTCCACGATCAGCACCTTGATGCCGTACTCGCGCACCTCGTCGGCGAGCGCCTCGGACATGCCCTCCAGAGCGAACTTCGTTCCGCTGTACGCCGAGAACCCCGCGAAGGACAGCTGGCCGCCCATGCTGCTCATCTGCACGATCGCGCCCGAGCGCCGCTCGCGCATGCCGGGGAGCACCGCCCGTGCGAGCGCCGCAGGGCCGAAGACCTGCAGGTCGAACAGCTCGCGCAGCTCGTCGTCGGTGGTCTCCTCGAAGGCACCGACGTGCGTCCGGCCCGCGTTGTTGACGAGCACGTCGATCCGCCCGTGCCGGGTCAGCACGTCTCGTACGGCGGCCTCCGCGGCGGCCGTGTCGGTCACGTCCAGGCGCAGTGCCTCCAGCTGGTCGGGGTGGGCGGCCACGAGGTCGTCCAGCGCTTCGGGCCTGCGGGCCGCGCCCACCACGACATCGCCGTCGGCCAGGGCCGCCTCGGCGATCGCCCGACCGAACCCACTGCTCGCGCCCGTGATCAGCCAGACCTTGTTCATGACGACTCCTCTTGCCGGGTGCTTCCACGGACCAGCCTGCTGCCGAAGCCGGTTGCCCGTCCAAGACCCTTGGTGATAACCGATGGCTATGACGACCGATGTGCACGTACGGGATCTGCGTTACTTCCTGGCGGTGGCCGAGGAGCTGCACTTCACGCGCGCGGCCGAGCGGCTGTACGTGTCGCAGCCCGCGCTGAGCAAGCAGATCCGGGCGCTGGAGCGGCAGTTGGGCGTGGAGCTGTTCCGGCGGGACCGGCACGGTGTGCTGCTCACCGAAGCCGGCGAGACGCTGCTGCCGCATGCCCGGCGGGTGCTGGCGGACTGGGCGGCGGCGGACAGCGCGATGACGTCGGCCCGGGCGGCGCGGCGCGGCACGCTGGTGGTGGGCATGAGCACCAGCCCCGGTCGCGGCGGCCTGCTCCCGGCGATCCGCTCCCGCTTCACGGCCGCGCACCCGGAGGCGGTCGTACGTCTGCGGCAGATGGGCTGGCAGGACCCGACCGCGGGCCTGGCCGACGGCGGGACCCAGGTCGCGTTCGTCTGGCTGCCGCTGCCCGACGAGGAGCGCTACGCGTGGACCGTGGTCGCCGAGGAGCCACGCCTGGTCGCCCTCCCCGGCGCCCATCCGCTCACCGCCCGCGAGGAGGTCGACTTCGCCGACCTGGCCGACGAACCGTTCCTCGCCCTGCCGCCGAGCGCGGGCCCCCTGCGCGACTTCTGGCTCGCCCTCGACGAACGCTCCGGCCGCCCGCCCCGCATCGGCGCGGAGATCGCCGGCACGGAGGAGACCTACGAGGCCCTCGTGGCCGGCCTGGGCGTCTGCCTCGTGGCCGCCGGCAACGCGCCGCTGATCACCCTGGGCGGCGTGGTCACCCGCCCGGTGCGGGGCATCGGGCCGAGCAGGTACGCCCTGGCCTGGCGCAAGGAGGACGGGGAGCGGGCGCTGGTGCGGGGGTACGCGGAGGCGTGCCGCGCGGCGGCGGGGGCGGCGTGACGGATTCCCGCATCCCTTTCGTCCGGGGTATTGACGAGCTACGCCTCCGGTGTCATCGTTTCCGGCACATAGACATCAGATGTCTGACGTCAGACGTCATCGCCGAACGAAGAGGTTCCCGCCATGTCGCTCTCGGACGACCTCGCCGAGCAGCTGCTCACCGCGATCATCGACGGCCAGTACCCGCCGGACTCCGCGCTCCCGCCCGAGGGGGAGCTCTCGGAGCAGGGTGGGGTCAGCCGGCTGACCGTGCGTGAGGCGGTCAAGCAGCTGCGGGCGCAGAACGTCGTACGGGTGCTGCGCGGCCGGGGGACGTACGTCAACGCCCCGGACCGGTGGACCGCCCTGGAGCCGGTGGTGCGGGCGGCCTCGCGTACCGCGAGCGGCGCCCTGTCGGAGCGGCTGATCGAGGCGCGCCGGCTCATCGAGAACGGCGCCTGCGAGCTCGCCGCCTCCCGCCGTACCGAGGAGGACCTGGACGTGCTGCGCCAGCACCTGGCGAGCATGCGCGAGGCGGCCGACGCGGGTGACACCGAGCAGTTCGTGCAGGCCGACATCGACTTCCACGACACGGTGATGCGGGCGACGGGCAACCTGTTCGTGCCGCTGCTCTTCGAGCCGTTCGGGCCGCTGCTCGTGGAGGGGCGCCGGGAGACCTCGGCCGTGCCCGAGATCCGTATCAACGCCATCGCGCACCACGAGGCCGTGCTCGCCGCGCTGGAGTCCGGCAGCCCCGACGCGGCCCGGTCCGCCATGGACGGTCACATGAACCAGACCGCCGACGATCTGCGCACCCACGTCATCAAGCGCGACCTCGACTGACACCCCCCGACTCCCCGCACAGCAACAGGAATTCGCCATGTCCCTACCCCGCCATGCCCACACGGTCCCCGTCCCCGAGGCCACGGTGCTGGAAGGGCTCCCCCCGGTCCGGGAGGTGAGCGCCTCCGAGGTGGCCGCCCGGATCGCCGGCGGCCCCCGTCTCGTGGTCCTCGACGACGACCCGACCGGCACCCAGACGGTCGCCGACGTCCCGGTCCTGACCTCCTGGACGGTGGACGACCTGCGCTGGGCGCTGCGCCAGGACAGCTCCGCCTTCTTCGTCCTCACCAACACCCGCAGCCTGTCCCCCGAGGACGCCGCCACCCGCAACCGCGAGGTGGTCCGCGCCCTGAAGGAGGCCGCGAAGGCCGAGGGCACCGGATACGTCCTCGCCAGCCGTGGCGACTCCACCCTGCGCGGCCACTTCCCGCTGGAGACCGACGTCCTGGCCGAGGAACTCGACGCGGTGGACGGTGTGGTGCTGGTCCCCGCCTACATCGAGGCCGGCCGGCTGACCGTGGACTCCCGCCACTGGATGCGCACCCCCGACGGCCTCCTCCCGGTCGGCGAGAGCGAGTTCGCCCGCGACGCCACCTTCGGCTACCGCAACTCCTCGCTGCCCGACTGGGTCGAGGAGAAGACCGGCGGACGCACGGCCGCCGACGAGGTCCTGCGCATCACCCTCGACGACCTGCGCGGCGGCGGCCCGACCCATACGGCACGGCTGCTGTCCTCGCTGAGCGGCGGTCGTACGGCCGTGGTGGACGCCGTGTGCGACGACGATCTGCGGGTCCTCGCGCTGGCCCTCGCCGAGGCCGAGTCCAAGGGCACCCGGCTGCTCTACCGGGTCGGGCCGTCCTTCGTACGCGCCCGTGCCGGACAGGCCGGCCGGGCCCCGCTCACCGCGGCGGAACTGCGGCCGCTGCGCGGGGACGCGCCCCACGGGCTGATCGCCGTGGGGTCCCATGTGTCGCTGACGACACGGCAGTTGGACCGGCTGCGAGAGCGCGGCGGGATCGCCGAGTACGAGCTCGATGTGGCCCTCCTGCTCGACGAGGACCGGCGGGACGCCCATATCGCGGAGGTCGCGGCCGCCGCGGCAGGCGCGCTGGAGACGACCGACGCCGTGATCCGCACCTCGCGCACCCTGGTGACGGGAGCCGACGCGGACGACAGTCTGGCGATCTCGCGCCGGGTCTCCGCCGCGCTCGTGACGGCCGTACGGCAGGTCAACGCCATCCGGCGGCCCGCCTTCGTCATCGCCAAGGGCGGCATCACCTCAAGCGACACCGCCACCCACGGTCTTGAGATCCGCCGCGCCTGGGCCCGGGGCACGCTGCTGCCCGGGATCGTCTCCCTGTGGGAACCGGTCGACGGGCCCGCCGCCGGCATCCCCTACATCGTCTTCGCCGGGAACGTCGGCGGACCCGACGCCCTCGCCGACGCCCTCGACCTGCTCCGGAGCGCCTGATGCTGCTGCACGGAACCGACGCCCTGAAGCAGGCCGCGGCCGCCGGGCACGCGCTGCCCGGGTTCGTCGTCTACAACCTGGAGACCGTCCAGGGCATCACGGCCGCCGCCGAGGCCGCCGGCACACCCGTGCTGATCCAGGCGGGCTCCAGCCCCTTCAAGCACGCCGGCCGCGAGACCCTGATGCGGCTGGCGCTGGACGCCGCCGAGGACTCCGGCACCGCCCGCCTCGGGGTGCACCTCGACCACAGCCGGGACCTGGCCGAGATCACGGCCTGCCTGGAGAGCGGCTACACCTCCGTCATGGTCGACGGCTCCCACCTGCCCTTCGCCGAGAACATGGCACTCACGAAGGAGGCCGTACGGCGGTCCCGGGACCACGGCGCCTGGGTGGAGGCCGAGTTGGGCGCCCTGCCCGGCGACGAGGACGTCTCCACCGACGCCGTCGCGACGGACGCGGCGATGACCGACCCCGTGCAGGCGGCCGAGTTCGTGGCCGCGACGGGCGTGGACGCGCTCGCCGTCGCCGTCGGCAACGTCCACGGCTTCACCCGAGACCCGGTCCGCCTCGACCTCGACCGACTGGCCGCGATCCACGAACTCGTACCGGTCCCGCTGGTCCTGCACGGCGCCAGCGGACTGCCCGTGGAGGAACTGCACGGCGCCCTCGCCCGCGGGGTCGCCAAGGTCAACGTCAACGCCGAACTCCGCCGCGCCTACCTGGACGCCGTCCACGCGGCCCTCCCCTCCGCGCTGCCCGGCTCCGACGTGGTCGCCGTGTGGACGGCGGGCCGGAACGCGGTGCGGGATGCCGCGCTGGAGGTCATCGGACGCCTGAGCCCCCACGCCGAGGGAGGAAGCGCGTGACCTTACCCCGGACCAGCTGAGACGCGGTCGCGCCGAGCCCGGCCCGCCGACAACGCCCCGCACTCCATCGTCGTACGGCACGAGCCCGTCGTACGACCGACCGCCGTATCGCGCCACCCTCGCGAGCCGCCCCGACAGCCGCCGCCCCCGCGCCACCCCCTCGCCCGCGCCGCGGCTGTGCGCCCTCCCTCTCCCCCTCTGCCCACGCCCCCCGGCAGAGCCCTGCCCTTCTCCCCTAGGAGGACAAAGATGTCTCCGCACCCCCCTCCCCGCACGGCCGTCATCGGTCTGGGCGCCATGGGCCTCCCCATGGCGCGCCGGCTCGCCGGTGAACTGCCCGTGTCCGTCTACGACATCGCCGCCGACCGGCGAGCCGCCCTCGCCGCCTCCGACGGCGCCCGGGACGCCGCCTCCCCCGCCGAGGCCGCCCGTGACGCCGAGGTCGTCGTGCTCGCCGTACGCGACCAGGCACAGGTCGAGGGCGCGCTGTTCGGCAAGGACGGCGCCGCCGAGGCCCTCCGCCCCGGCGCGGCCGTGATCCTCACCAGCACCGTCGGGCCCGAGGCGGCCCGCTCCACCGCCGCGCGGCTCGCCGAGCACGGGGTGCTGACCGTGGACGCGCCGGTCAGCGGTGGCCCGGTACGCGCCGGGAGCGGCGATCTGCTGATCGTCGTGGGCGCCGACGACACCGCGCTGAAGACGGCCCGGCCGGTCCTCGACCTGCTCGCCTCCACCCTCACGGTGGTCGGCCCGCGCCCCGGCGACGGCCAGGCCATGAAGGCCGTCAACCAGCTGCTCGCCGGTGTGCACATCGCCGCCGCGGCCGAGGCGATCGCGCTCGCCCGCGGGCTCGGGCTCGACCCGGACACGGTCGTGGAGAGCCTCAAGCACGGGGCCGCCGGGTCGTTCATGTTCGCCGACCGCGGGCCGCGCATGGTCCGGACGTACGAGGACGGCGCCGAGGTCGAGGTCAAGTCGCGGCTCGACATCTTCGTCAAGGACATGGGCATCGTCACCGGCATCGCCAAGGACGCCCATGTCCCGGTGCCGCTGGCCGCCGCGGCCGAACAGCTCTACCTGCTCGGCGAGCGCGCCGGGCTCGCCGCCCGCGACGACTCCTCCCTCGTCACCGTCCTGTCCCCCAAGTCGTCGGAAATATCAGCAGAAACAACCCCCGTGACATCCCCGGAAGGAGAGGGACGATGAGCCACGCCGCCCTGCTCACCATCGCGGTCGCCGGTGTGGCGACCCTGCTCCTGCTCATCCTCAGAGCCAAGGTCCAGCCGTTCGTCGCCCTCATGGTCGTCAGCGTCGGCGTCGCGCTCGCCGCGGGGGTGCCCGCCGCCGACCTGGTGAAGACCATCGAGGACGGCATGGGTGCCACCCTCGGCCACATCGCCACCATCATCGCCCTCGGCGCGATGATCGGCCGGATCATCGAACTCTCCGGCGGCGCCCACGCCTTCGCGCACTCGCTCATCGAGAAGTTCGGCTCCCGCCGCACCCCGCTCGCCCTGACCGTCGCCGGGTTCGTGCTCGGCATCCCGGTCTTCTTCGAGGTCGGCCTGATCATCCTGATGCCGATCGCGTACGGCGTCGCCCGCGCCGCCCGCAAGCCGCTGCTGATCTACGCGCTGCCGATGGGCGCCGCGATGCTCACCGTGCACGCCTTCCTGCCGCCGCACCCCGGTGCCGTCGCCGTCGCCGCGACGATCGGTGCCAGCCAGGGCCTCATGCTGCTGCTGGGCCTGCCCATCACGGCGGTCGTCGCCTTCCTCGGCTACCTCGTCTCCCGTCGCCTCACCCGCCGTGAGTACCCGATGGACCCTGCGGTGTACGCGGAGGTGTACGGCGAGCCGGAGGCTGCCGGGGACGGGGGCGGGGCCGGCACCGCGGCGACCGCCGCCGAGGGCGGTCACGGCACCGCCGTGCTCACCAAGCCGGCGCCCTCGGAGACCGGTGTCCGCGCGCCGTCCTTCGGCATGGTCCTGGCGCTGATCGTCACCCCGATCCTGCTGATCCTGCTCGGCACGATCGGCCAGAACACTCTCGCCGAGGGCTCCACCCTCCGCGCCGTGCTGACCGTCCTCGGCGCCCCGATGGTGGCCCTGCTCATCGACGTCGCCCTGTGCGGCTGGCTCCTGGGCGCCCGCCGTGGCTGGAACCGCGCGCACATCGCCGAGGTCATGGGCTCGGCGCTGCCGCCGGTCGCGATGGTCATCCTGGTCGCCGGAGCGGGCGGTGTCTTCGGCAAGGTCCTGGTGGCCAGCGGCATCGGCGACGCGATCGCCGACGTCCTGGACCGCACCGGTCTGCCCGTGCTGGTGCTCGGCTTCCTGACCTCCCTCGCCCTGCGCGCGGCCCAGGGCTCGGCGACCGTCGCCCTGATCACGACCGCCGGCATCCTGACTCCGCTGCTGCAGCGCGCCGACCTGTCGACGGGTCAGCTGTCGCTGGTCGCCCTGGCGATGGGCGCGGGTGCCCTCGCGCTGTCCCACATCAACGACGCCGGGTACTGGATGTTCACCAAGCTGGCCGGTCTCGACGTGGCGGCGGGCCTGCGCACCTGGACGGTCCTCACGACCGTGATGGGCTGCGCGGGATTCGCCCTGACCGCGGCGCTGTGGCCGCTGGTGTGATCTGCCTGTGGGTATGACCTGCCCGTGGGTGTGACCTGCCCCTGGGTATGAGGAACCGCCCGCCCGAGCCGCGATCGGCCCGGGCGGGCGGTTTTCCGTGCCGGGCTACCGAACACTTGCCCAGTGCTCCACCCTTCAGGGTGGAGGGGTAGGGCATCCTCGTCCCGGCGGCCCGTAGGGGCGCAGCACCACTGCTGACGTCGCCTTGTCCGACAACGTAGGTGCGGACCTACCGCCGAGCGGGCGGGAAGTCAGGCCTCTGGAGGCCTTGTAAGACCACCTCCGGGTGGCAGGGGCCCGTGAAGCAGGAACCCGAGGGAGCACCGCGTAGCGGTTCTGACCGGAATCGCCTGCGTTCACGCAGACGAGGGCGTCAATTCTTGTAGCCCGTGACCTTGGCGATCCAGGCCACGAAGTCGGGCAGGTCGATGTTGGCGCCGTGGCCCTGGTCCCAGTAGTACAGGTAGTTGACGTTGTCACCGAGGCCCGCCGCGGCCGCCGCCAGGTTCGCGGAGATGATGTGCGAGGTGTCGGTGTCGCTGGTGCCCAGCCGGATCCACCAGTGCTTGGTGCGCTGGGGGTTGGCCTTCTCGACCAGGTGGTACATCGGGTTCATCAGGTTGAGCTTCTCGGGGATGTCGCTGTCGAGTCGCGTGCTGGTGACGCCGGTGGTGTCGTTCTTCAGGCCGTACGCCGTGAAGTGGCGGGCCTTGGTGGTGCCCACGCCGAACTCGTTGTTCTCGCCGGCCGACAGGTCGAAGGCGTCGAAGGCCGGAGTGGTCTTCTTGCGGGCGCCGACGTGGGTGAGGAAGTCGGCCCAGGTGAAGCCGGCCTTGCCGTTCTTCCAGGTGATGAAGGTGTTGGCGGCCAGGTAGGTCTCGCGGTCGGAGTCCGAGAGAGCGGCCAGGTAGGTGGTCGCCGAGGGCTCCAGGTACTGCGTGACCAGGTAGTCGTCGTAGTTGCGCGCGGTCAGCGTGCCGAAGCCGGAGCCCTTCAGGCCGCGCAGCTTCAACTTCGCCTGGTACTCGGCGAACTGCGACTGCAGAGCCTTTGACACCGTCTGGTCGACGACCGCGCCGGTGCTCTGGGTGACATTGGTGCCCCAGTTCCACTCGTAGGCGCCGTCGGCGTGCTCCAGGTCGGTGATCGGGCACCAGGCACCGGTCGCGAAGATCGCGTCGGAGGCGTCGGCGGCGCCGGCCTCCTTGAGGAGCTTGTCGTAGAGCTTGCTGTCGCCGGAGGCGCCGAGCAGTGAGGACAGGGCACCGCCCGCGCTCACACCGGCGGAGACGATCCGGTCGGTGTTGCCGGGGATGCGGCCCTTGTTGGAGCGCAGATACCGTACGGCGGCCTTGAGGTCGACGATCGCGGCGGGGGCGGTGCCGTAGTACTCACCGGCGGAGTTCGTGATCGTACGGCCGCGGGCGCCGGGCTCGACGACGACGTACCCGGCCAGCAGGGCCATCTGCGGCATGGCTGCCGCGCCACCGCCGCCGCCGGGCGGGGCGGCGGTGGCGGAGGCCGATGGAGAGGCGGACGCCGACGCGGTGGCGGACGCCGACGCAGAGGGGGCACCGCCGCCGGGAGGTCCACCGGCACCCACGGCACCGCCGATCCCGGTGGCCTCCGCCACGGAGGACTCGACGTACCCGGCGATGACGTTGGACAGCACGATGGGCGCGTTCGAGGCGTCCACGGCCTTGCCGTCGATCTCGACGGGCACGCTGACGATCAGGCTCTGGTACTTCTCGTCGACCGGCTTGGAGACGTAGGTGATGGCCTTCCAGAAGTGGTAGGTCACGTCGTGGGCGGTGCCGTCGGTGTCCGTGAGGGTGGTCGTGATCTCGGTGTAGGCGTCCGGATCGAAGACCAGGCCGTCGGAGGACGACGAGGCGGAGGCGGCCCCGGTCGACGCCTGCGCGCTGAAGGCGATCCCGCCGACCGCCGCGGCTCCGGCGGTGGCTCCGATACCCAGCACGACCGACCTGCGCTTGATTTCCTTGTGCTTCACGTTGACGTCCTCCGGATGGGTCCCGCCTGCGTTTGGTTTACTCCAGCAACCTAGGGCTGGGTGCTGTCAGTCGGCTGTCGGTTCCATTAATTGTTGACAATATTGTCCATGACTTGTCTGTGGCGGCCTAGGGTCCCTGAACGTCAGTAGTCCTCACCAAGGGAGAAAGACCTGTGAAGCGCCGCAGCCTCCTCACCGGGATCGTCGCCGCGACGGCCGCCCCCGCCCTCGCCGGATACGCCGTCCATTCGGAGCGCACTAGCCTGACCGGGACCCAACTGGCCGCGAGTTCCGGTCACATCGTCGCGGCCACGGCGATCACCGAGGTGTTCGGGGACGGGCAGAAGCTCACCGCCGTAGCGCTCGAATACGACGCGGAGATCGACGGGTCGACGTTGTCGCTGTCGACGTTCGAGGTGACCGACCGGACCGTGACCAACGTCTATGCCAACACCGCGGCGACGAAGGCGGGGCACGGGATCAATGGTCGTTACGTCATCGTCGAGCTCTCGCCCCTGGACGAGGCGGCCCGTCTGTACGAGGACGGGTTCTCGAATCCGTCCTCGTCTTCGTCCTCGCCTTCGTCCTCGCCTTCGGGCTCTCCCTCGTCCTCTCCCTCCGCCTCCGCCTCCGGTGGCCCGGGCGGAGGCGGAGGTGGCATGAAGAGCCCCACGCTGAAGGCGGCGTCGGCCGAGGTGACCCAGGCCGGCACCGTGACCACCACGGGCGGTGACGCCTACGCCGCCGACGCGGCCGTCACCACGAGCAAGGTCGACAACCTGATCGTCGACGACTTCCAGCAGTTGAAGTACACCGACGCCGAGACCGGCAACTCCCTCCAGTACAACCTGTTCGTGCCGAAGAACTACGACCGGCACAAGTCCTATCCGATGGTGCTGTTCATGCACGACGGCGGTACAACCAGCACGAACCCGCTCATCACCCTCACCCAGGGACTCGGGGCCGTGATCTGGGCGACCCCGAGCGAGCAGGCCAAGCACGAATGCTTCGTCCTGGCACCCCAGTTCACCAGCCAGACGGACGAGGGCAGCGACGGCAACGCACCCGCCCTGAAGACCATCAAGGGCCTGATCGACTCGCTGGCCGACAAGTACCGCATCGACCGCAAGCGCCTCTACACCACAGGGCAGTCCGGCGGCACCATCACCTCCATCGCGCTCGACTTCACCTACCCCGACCTCTTCGCCGCCTCCTTCCTCGTGGCCGGCCAGTGGGACGACCTCTCCCAGGTCAAGCCGCTCGCCAAGCAGAAGATCTGGGCCGTGGTGTCCGAGGGGGACGAGCAGGCGTACCCCGGGATGACCGGGATCATGGACACCATCGAGAAGGAGGGCGCGAAGATCAGCCGCGCGGTGTGGGACGGCCAGCTCACGCCCTCCGAGTTCGCCCCGTACGCCGCGGCGATGCGGGCCGAGAAGACCCCGGTCAACTTCGTGGCCCTGAAGAAGGGCACGGTGGTGTGGTCCGGCCTGACGGAGAACTCCGTCGACAACCACATCTGCACCTGGCGGGCCGCCTACACCATCGAGGGCATCCGCGACTGGCTCTTCGAGCAGAAGCGCAAGTGACCCGCCCACGGCACGGGTTCAGCCGGTGCTGTCGTTGTAGAGCCTGTCACCGCTGTAGACAGCGGTGATGGTCTCGCCGGTCCCTGCGGCGGCACGGCCGGGCAGGACGGCCTTGCCGCCGCGGAGCCGGACGGGCCCCCCGAGGTCGACCCCGTCGGCCTTGAACTGAACCGTGCCGGTGGGGGTGGCGGGTTCGCTGGTCGCGGCGGTGACCGTGGCCGTCGGCCGCCCGGAACCGTCGGTGGTCACCTTGGTGGTCGTGGCGCGGAAGCCGACCCGGGAGAGGAAGTCGTGCAGGGTCCGCTGCCAGAGAGCCCAGGTGTGGCCGCCGCCCACGGAGTAGTAGGTGAAGGGCACGCCCGCGTTGATGAGGCCCTCGCGTTCGGTGATCGCGGTCATCATGGGCGCGTTGCCGCCGAGGTCCTGCTGTCCGATGGCGAGGTGGACGCCGAGCAGCTTCTTGAGGGCGGGCTTCTTGTACGCCTCGTCGACCGGGGTGTCGCCCGAGCCGGTGACCGTGACGGCGGGAGCGCCGGAGGCCGGGGACCACACGCCGTAGTAGCCGAAGGCACCGGTGTCCCCGAAGAGGAAGTTGTTCGCCTGGGTTCCGTAGGCGCTGGTGCCGGCGAATGCGCGGTCGGCCGCGTCGGTGCCGATGTTGTAGTGCTGCTCGATGTAGGGCAGCACGGTGCCGGTGATCTCCGTGGTGTAGCTGCCCATGGTGATGCCGGAGCCGTTGGGCATGACGACGACGGCGGGCTGCATCCTCCCCGCGGCGATCAGATGGTCGACGATCTGCTCCAGCCTGCCGCGCGTGGACCAGGCGAGCTCGTTCTCGCCGCCGCCGTGGCTGAGGAGGAACACCGGATAGGGAGTTGAACGTTCCGGGTCGTAGCCGGGCGGGGTGTAGACGGCCAACTGGTGCTCACCGGTCGCGGAGTTGGGCGTCGGGTAGGTGACCTCGGTGAGCTTTCCGCGCCGGGACGCGGGAACGTCCGCCGTGTAGGAGAGGTCGGGGGTGCCGGACTTCCTGTCGGAGGGGACGTACACCTGGCTGAAGACGGCGGGCGAACCGGCGGTGGTCCAGGCGGGGTTGGCGGGGTCGGTTGTCGCCGTGCAGCCGGTGAGCGTGGCGGAGGCGCAGTCGGCGTAGAGCTGGTAGTCGAAGGTGCCCGAGGGCAGCGGGACGGTGTAGGACCAGATGCCCGAGGCGTCCTTGGTCATGGTCCCGACGGCCCACGCCTCGCCCGGCTGGTTGGGCGACTGGAGGGGGAAGTCGCCGGGTTTCCAGTCGGCGGCGGACACGGGGGTGGCGTTGGTCGGGTCGGTGCTGGTGGAGGCGGTCGACGCGAAGGACCAGGTGCCCTTGATGCGCATCGAGCCGGCCGACGGGGCCTTGACGCGGAAGGTGACCTGGTAGCCGGTCGGTCCCGTGCCCGTGTGGGTCACGGTGGGACCGAGGGCGGTGACGGGCTCCGGGGTGCGGGCGTTCGCCGACGTGGTGGTGAGCAGGGTCGCCGCGGTCAGGGACACGGTGAGGACACCTCGGCACAGGCGGCCGGTGGTCGTGGCGGCCATCAGGCACCCCAGGCCGCGGAGGCCGTGGTCGGCGGCAGGAAGGCCACCCGGGTCAGGAAGTCCCTCAGCAGGATCCGCCACACATGCCACTCGTGACCGCCGTCGACGAAGTCGGTCTGTACGTGGATGCCGGCGGCGGTGAGGTCCCGTACGGCGCGGAACGGGCCCCGGTGCAACGTCGAGAAGCCGACGTTGATGGGGTCCTGCCAGCCGCAGCCGACGTAGACCGACACCTGCCCGATGGCGGCCTTCCGCTCCTCGGTCAACGTGGTGTTCGGGGGCAGGCCCGCGCTCATGATGCCGTAGTAGCCGAAGACCTCCGTGTTGTTCAGGAGCAGATAGGCGGTGCGCATGCCGCCCGCCGACAGTCCGGTGTAGGCGCGGTCGGACGCCGACGTCGAGACGTTGTAGTGGTCCTCGACCCAGGGAATGACCCGTTCGATCAGGTCGGTGCGATGGGCCTGGTCCTGCGTCGAGCTCGCGTAGCCCGTCGCGTTGGGCATGACGACGACCATCGGCTCGACCTCGCCGTGGCCGATCAGGTTGTCCATGATGTCGGCCATGGCGCCCTGGGTGCTCCAGCCCATCTCGTTCTCTCCGCCCCCGTGGCTGAGGTAGAGGGTCGGGTAGGGCTCGGCGCGCTTCGGGTCGTAGCCGGGTGGGGTGTAGACGACCAGGTAGTTCTCGTCGGCGGGTGTGACGTGACCGGGCGAACCATAGGTGACGTAGCGGAGCTTGCCGCGGCCGCCGTGCGGGGCGGGGCCCTGCCAGGACCGGTCGACCGTCCGGAAGTCGGGGTCCGACGGGACGTAGATCTGACTGCGGTCGACGGCCCTGCCCTGCACGACTCCGTCCGTCACGTTCCAGGCCGGGTTGCCCGGGTCGGGCAACTGACCGGCCGTCGTCGTGTCGTCGGCCTGCGCGTCGACGAAGAAGCCGTACGTGTACACACCGCTGGGCAGGGGTGTGGTGTACGACCACACCCCGTCGCGTCCCCTGACCATGTCGACCACCGGCCAGACGGGGCTGGTGGAGTTGGGGTGGGAGGCCGGTACGTCGCCGGGCCGCCACTGCGCCGGCAGCAGGCCCTGGGTCTCGACGAGGTGGTCGGGGCCGGTGACGCGGGGGCTCAGTTCGCTCGGCCGCTCGAAGTACCACTCGCCCTTCAACTGGACGCGCTCGGCGGAGGGGGCGTGGTAGCGGAAGGTCACCTCGTAGCCGGTCGGGCGTCTACCGGTATGCCTGACCACCGGGCCGTACTTCCCGTGCTGCCCGGTGGTCAGACCGGTCGGCCCGGCCTGCCCGGTCGCGTACGCGGGAGCTGCTCCGAGGGCGGTCCCCGTGAGAGATGCTCCTCCGACGGCGGCCGTCACAGCGCGGGCGATTTCGCGTCTCGTCATCGACATGCCCCTCAGGATGTCGGCCACCGCGACGACGGCTACTCCCGCGGAACGCAAACTCATCGTGCACAGCGCGACCTGTGAGTCCGTACTGACCGGTTGTGACCCGGGGGACAGGGGTCACAGCATGGGTCGACTTTCCCGGGCCATGTCCCGACCCGCCCGTCCCTCCCTTCCCCACGGAGAACCCTTGACTTGGAGAGATGTCCCAGCCCTGTTCCGCTCCACCCCGCTCGGCCGCCGCGGCCTCCTCGGAGCCGCCGGTGCCACGGCCGGTGCCGCACTGGTCGGCGCCGCGGGGGCGGCCCCCGCCTCGGCCACCGGCCGAACCGCCTCCGAACGGCCCGTACGCACCGAGTCGGGCCTCGTCACCGGCGTCCCCGCCGCCCTCGACGGTGTCACCGTCTACAAGGGCATCCCGTACGCCGCCTCCACCGCCGGTGCGAACCGCTGGCGCGCACCGCGCCCGGCGCCCTCCTGGTCGGGCGTGCGCAAGGCGGACACCTGGGGCGCCGCCTGCCCCCAGCCCGTCACCGGCATCGACGCGGACAAGGTGCCCCCGCTGAGCGAGGACTGCCTGAACCTCAACGTCTGGACGGCGGGGGCGGGTTCGGCCGGTTCTAAAGACCGTCGCCCGGTGTTCGTCTGGATCTACGGCGGCCGCAACAGCGCCATGTGGGCCTCCCAGCCGGTCTACGACGGTGCCGCGCTCGCCTCCAAGGGCGTGGTCGTGGTCACCTTCAACCACCGCGTCGGTGCCTTCGGCAACCTCGCCCACCCCGAGCTGAGCGCCGAGGGCGGCCATGGCGGCTCGGGCAACTGGGGCGTGCAGGACACCGTGGCCGCGCTGAAGTGGATCCGGCGCAACATCGCCGCGTTCGGCGGGGACCCGGAGCGCGTCACGCTGGCGGGCTGGTCGCACGGCTCGTCGTTCGTGAACATCCTGATGATCTCGAAACTCGCCCGGGGCCTGTTCCACCGCGCCCTGCTCGCGGCCGGGGTGCAGTACACCAAGGACCCGGCCCTGGGTCATGTGGCGGGCGGCTACGACTCGTTGGCCACCGCAGAGGCCAACGGCACCGCGTTCGCCGACTACATGGGCGCCTCCTCCCTGGCCGGCCTGCGCGCGCTGAGCGCCGACGAGATCGTCTCCAAGGTGTACGCACCGGGCGCCCCGGCCACCGGCACCGACTTCGGCAACGTCCTCGACGGTTACGTCCTGCCGACCACGTACACCGGCGCCATGGAGTCGGGCACCGAGTACGACATCCCGGTCCTCACCGGCAACAACAAGGACGAGAACGGTGCTTCACCGACGCTCGCGATGACGGTGACGCAGTTCCAGCAGTACGCGGCCACAACCTTCGGCGACCAGGCGGCGGACTTCCTGAAGCTCTACCCGGCCGCCACCGACGCCGAGGCCGCCGACCAGTACAACAACTACGCGCGCGACGAGGAACGCGTCTCCACCTTCCTGTGGGGCACGCAGTTCCGGAACAGCGCGGGCAACCGCAGCGCGATCTACAACTACTGGTGGACCCACGCGCCCCCGGGCAGTGACACCACCAACCCGATCGAACCGGCCGACGGCGCGGGCGCCTACCACGGCGCCGAGAAGTACTACCTCTTCGGCAACCTGTACGGCACGGACCGTCCGTGGACCGACGAGGACCGCGCGATCGCGGACACGACGTCCTCGTACGTGGCCCGGTTCGCCGCCACCGGGAACCCCAACGGCCGCGGCCTGCCGCCCTGGCCCGCCCTGCGCACCACCAAGCCGCTCTCCATGGAACTCGGCGACGCCTTCGCGCCCCTGCCCGCGGCCGACAGCGACGCCAAGTACGCCTTCCTCAAGGCCTATCTGCTCTCCCAGACCACGGAGTACTGACATGCCCGTACTGAGCACCTGGTGCCGTATGAGAAAAGCCACCCTGCTCGCCGTCCTGGCCGCCGCGATCGCGCTGGTCACCGGCGGAAGCGCGGCGCTCGCCTCCGGCTCCCCGGACAGCGGGCAGGCCGTCACCGCGGTCAACGCCGCCACGACCACGTCCGGCATCGCGCCCGCCATGACCTGCTCCCAGGTGGCCTCCCTGGACCTCGCGGCCGCCGTACCCGACGTGCCGTTCGAGATCACCTCGGCCGCCCCGGTGGCCGCCGCCGACAACACGCTCGGCGACTGGGCGTACTGCAACGTGCAGGGCGTGATCGCCCCGCAGATCCACTTCCAGCTGCGCCTTCCGCAGTCCGGCTGGCAGGCGAACTACCTGCAACTGGGCTGCGGCGGCCTGTGCGGCAACGTCAACACCTCCAGCGCCGCCGCGTCGTACGGCTGTGTCCCGCTCACCGACGGCGCCTTCGCGGTCGGCTCCAGCGACGAGGGCCACTCCCAGGGCGGCGGGCTCTTCTCCACCGACCCGACCCTGCGCGCCGACTTCGGCTACAAGTCCGACCATCTGCTGGCCCAGGTGGCGAAGGTCCTGGTCAAGCAGTACTACGGCACCCCCGCCACCCACTCCTACTTCGACGGCTGCTCCCAGGGTGGCCACCAGGCCCTGACCGAGGCCCAGCGCTACCCGACCGACTTCGACGGCATCGTCGCCGGCGCCCCGGCCAACAACTTCACGGCGCTGAACACCTTCTCGCACGCCTGGACCGCCCAGTCCGTCTACCTGAACGGCGGCCCGGCGACCATCACCACGGCCGACCTCGCACCCCTGCACGCGGCGGTCCTGAAGGGCTGCGACGCACCGGCCGACGGGATCATCGCCGACCCGCTGGCCTGCACCTGGGACCCGGCGAGCATCAAGTGCGAGGCCGGGCAGACCTCCACGACCGCCGACTACTGCCTGACCGCCGACCAGGTCACCACCCTGCGCCGCATCTACTCCGGGCCGACCGACGAACACGGCCAACTCCTCTACCCCGGCTACCAGTTGCGCGGCTCCGAGCTCAACTGGGCCGGGATCATCGTGCCCACGACGGCGACCGGCACCACCGGTGACATGAACTTCGTCCGGGAGACCATCCGCTACCAGGTCTTCGACGAGCCGCACCCCGAACTGACCTACAAGGACGTCAAGTTCACGGCGGCCTACTTCAAGAAGATCATGCGGCCGAACGAGGGCATGTACGACGCCACCGACCCCGACCTGACCGCGTTCAAGAAGGCGGGCGGCAAGCTGATCCTCTGGCACGGCCTGGGCGACCAGCACATCCCGGCCGTGGGGACCATGGCGTACTACAAGGCCGTGCAGAAGGTCATGGGCGGCGCGGCGGCCACCAGCAGCTTCGCCCGGCTGTTCCTGCTCCCGGGCGTCGCGCACTGCGGCGGCGGCCAGGGCCCGGACAGGCTGGACGCCCTGACGGCGATCACCGCCTGGGTCACCAAGGGCCAGGCCCCCGACAGCCTCCTCACCACGGCGGTCGACAGCACCGGCAAGACCACCGCGACCCGCCCGGCGTACGCCTTCCCGTACGTCGCCAAGAACACCACCGGGGGCCCGGCGGACCAGGCGAGCAGCTACACCCCCGTCCTGTCCAAGGCGGAGTCGAACCTGACCCTGAACTGGCTCGGCTCGTTCCGCTCCGGCTACGAGACGGTCGGCAACTGGGTCCACGGGAAGTGGGTGGCCAGCAAGGGCAAGGTGTGATCCGAGCGGCACGAGGACGTCGTACACGACCGACTCGGCCTCTGACAGCTCCGCCTCGCCGGGGCACTCCGACCGTACGGCGTCGGGGTGCCTGCGGTGGGTTCCGCGGGTGCCCCGCCATCGGTCAGGCGATGGCGATGCCGTCCAGCTTGCCGGCCTTCGCCTCCTCCACCAGGGAGGCGAACTGTACGGCGCTCATCTCGACGCGCTGGCCGAAGTCGTCGGTGAGCAGCACGCGGCGCTCCGCGGGCGCGTTCGGGTCGACGAACAGTTGCGGACAACCGCAGTCGCACTCACCGCAGAAGGTGGCCAGTGGCTCAAGACCGGTGACGTCGCTCATCGTGCACTGCCTTTCGGGGATGTCGGGCGGCCGGAGGCGGGGCGATCTCCCGGGGCCGAGTACTGCCAAAGGACATACCCGCGGGCGCGCGGCGCGACGCGCCAGGCCGCATGGCTTCCGGGGCGCGGTGCCGTGCTCCCGTACGCCGGTGCACCCCGGGTGCTTTCGCCGTATCGAGCCCGGCCGGAACCAGCTGCGTATCTTCAACGGCCAACCGGGGAGGGTCCGTTCATCTCGCAGGGGCGGAAGCCGGGTCATCGGAGCGGTGCGGGCTAGGGTGTCGGTCATGACCGACACCCTGACCATCGGAGTGCTGCTCTTCGAGGACGTCGAGGAACTCGACGCGGTGGGCCCGTGGGAGGTGCTCGGCTTCTGGGCCTCCCATGTCGCCTCGTCCTCCGTGCGGGTCCTGGCCCTCGGTCCGGACGCCGGTGTGGTGCGCGGTTCCCAGGGGCTCGGGCTCGTCGCCGACCACGCCCTGGGCGAGGCGCCGCGCCTTGACGTGCTTGTCCACCCCGGCGGCGGCGGAACGCGTGCCCTGGTCAAGGACACCGCGCACCTGGAGTGGCTGCGGGGCCTGCACGAGCGGGGCACCGTCCTGGCGAGTGTGTGCACCGGATCGCTGGTGCTCGCCGCCGCCGGACTGCTGGCGGGCCGCCCGGCGACCACGCACCGGGACTTCCTCGACAAGCTCGCGAAGATCGACCCCTCGGTCGAGGTGCGGAAGCGGGAACGGTACGTGGACGACGGTGACATCGTCACCAGCGCCGGGGTGTCGGCCGGCATCGACATGGCCCTGCACCTGGTGGCCCGCTACGACGGGGCCGAGGCGTGCGAGCTGACGCGGGCCGGGATGCAGTACGAGGCCCCGGGACCGTGACGGACTCCGGGGCCTGACCGGGGGTCAGCGGACGGCGCTCTCGGCCCTCCTGCCGTCCCCGTCGGCGGCGGTGTCGTCCCCGGCCGTCCGGTCGCCGGCGAGCGGCCGGGCGCCGTAGGTGACGCGGATGACGCCGTCGGCGTGCCGCTCGGTGCTCGCCCGGACGCCGAAGACGTCCCGGAGGACCTCCGGGGTCAGCACCTCAAGGACCGGTCCGGCGGTCACCACCGCTCCCTCGTGCAGGACGACCAGGTGGTCGCAGAGCCGGGCGGCCAGATCGAGGTCGTGCAGGACGGCCAGCGTGGTGACCCCGGTGGCGCGGATCAGGTCCAGCAGCTCGAACCGGGCACGGATGTCGAGGTGGTTGGTCAGCTCGTCCAGTACCAGCAGCTGCGGGCTCTGCGCCAACGCGCGTGCCAGCAGGACGCGTTGACGTTCCCCGCCGGACAGGGAGGCGTAGTCGCGTTCCGCGTAGGGGCGTACTCCGCAGTGCTCGATGGCCTCCTCGACGGCCCGGTGGTCCTCCGTTCCGTCGCGGCCGAGCAGACCGTGGTGGGGCGCCCGGCCCAGGGCGACGATCTCGGTGACGGTCAGGCCGGTGGTGTTGCCGCCGGCGTCCTGGAGGACGGCGGCCGTACGGCGGGCGGCGGCACGGGCGGACAGGGCCCATACGTCGTCGTCGCCGACCCGGACCGCGCCGTCCGCCGGTCGCAGTGAGCGGTAGACGGTGCGCAGCAGGGTGGACTTGCCGCTGCCGTTCGGGCCGACGAGGCCGACGATGTCGCCCTTTTGGGCCTCAAGGCTCACGCCGCGCAGGATCGGGTTGCGGTCCAGGGTGATGTGGAGCCGGTCGACGGTGAGTTTCATGGTGTCAGTCCAGGCCCTTGTTGCGGCGCAGCAGCCACAGGAAGAAGGGGGCGCCGAGCAGGGCGGTGAGGATGCCCAGCGGCAGCTCGTTGGGGCGGTTGAGGGTGCGGGAGAGCAGGTCGACGAGGACCAGGTAGACGGCTCCCGACAGGGCGGTCAGGGGCAGCAGTCGGCGGTGGTCGGCGCCCGTGGTCAGCCGCACGAGATGGGGGATCATCAGGCCGACGAAGCCGATGCTGCCCGCGACCGCGATGACCGTGCCGGTCAGCAGCGCGCTGAGGACCAGGAGCAGAGCACGCAGGCGGTTGACGTCGACACCGAGGGCGGTGGCGGACTCGTCGCCTGCCAGCAGGACGTTCAGCCGACGGCCGAACAGGGTCAGCAGCGCGGTCGTGACGAGGACGACCACGGTCACGGTGGGGAGTTGGTTCCACTGGGCGCCCGCGACACTGCCCAGCATCCAGAACGTCACCGTCCGCAACTCGGTCGGCGTCGCCTGGAGTTGCACGAAGCTGGTCGCGGAGAGGAAGACATAGCCGACGGCGACACCCGCCAGCACCAGCCGGGTCGGCGCCATCCGTCCCCGCCGCCGGCCGAGCGCGAACACGAGCGCCCCGGCGACGACCGCACCGACGAAGGCCGCCGCCGACACCCCGAGCCCGGCGAGCGCGATCCCGCCGCCCAGGGTGATGACCAGGACGGCGCCGAGCGTGGCGCCGTAGGAGAAGCCCAGCACGATGGGGTCGGCCAGCGGATTGGACACCACCGTCTGGAGCACCGCGCCGGACACGGCCAGGCCGGCGCCGACCAGGGCCGCCAGGACGACCCGCGGGGTGCGGAAGTTCCAGACGATCTGGTCGAGTGCGGGGTCGTTCGGTGCCTTCCCCGCGCCGGTGACGTGATGGAGGACGATTCCCCACACGTCGCCGAGCGGGACGTTGACGGCGCCGATGCTGATCGCCACGATCATGGTCGCGAGCAGCGCGACGGGCAGGAGCGTGAACGCCAGCGGGAGCTTGAGGCGGGTCAGAAGGCGTCGGGGTGCAGCATCTTGGCGACCTTCTGCACGGCCACGTCGTTGCTGGGGCCCAGGTACATCGAGTCGGACAGCGTCACGTACGCGTTGTTCTTGGAGGCCGGCCACTGGGGGAACTCCTTGAGCAGTTTCTTGGCGTAGGCCGCCGGGTCGGGGTCGTTGTAGGCGATGACGACCAGGGCGTCGACGTCGGAGGCGGCGACCTTCTCCTTGCTCAGGTCGGCGAAGGAGGTCTTGGAGGCGTTCTCGAAGGCGTTGGAGCCGCCGGCCCGGGTGAGGATGTCGTTGTAGATGCCCTTGGCGACGACCGAGCTGAAGTCGTTGCCGCCCATGGACATGTTGGAGAAGAGCACCATGACCTTCGGTGTCTTCTGGCCCTTCACCTTGCCGGTGACGGCCGCGATGTTCTTCTCGGAGGCGGCGATCAGCTTCTCTGCCTTGTCGCTGACGTTGAAGACCTTGCCCATGTCGCGCAGCAGCTGGTAGCTGTCGGCGATGGTCATCTTGGAGGTGTCCTGGTCGCAGCCCTGCGGGGAGACGTAGCTGTTGGCGCCCACCTGCTGCAGCTGGTCCCGGGTGGCGAAGCCGTTCTTCTCGTCGAAGCCGTACGACGTCGTGGACAGCACCAGGTCCGGACGCAGGCCGAGCATGGCCTCCCGGGGGATGTCGTAGGCGTCGTTGAGTTTCACGTCACCGGTGGGCAGCTTCTTGATGGCCGCGGCCCGGCCCGCGACCTCGGACATGCCGTAGGTCTGCTGGTTGGCGACGATCTTGTCCCCCAGGCCGAGGGCGAGGAGCGTGGAGACCTCGGCGACGGAGGCGCCGTTCATCACGACGACCCTGCTGGGCGCCTTCTCGAAGGTCTCCTTCGCACCGCAGTTGTCGAGGGTGACCGGGTATCCGGTCTTCGCGACGGCGGCCTCGGTCGTCGTGTCTCTCGCCTTGTCGTCGGACGACGAGCCGCACGCCGCCGTGAGCAGACAGAGGGCTGCGGCCAGGGCGGCGGCGGCCGGCCGGTGCATCGACATGCGGGCTCCTTGCGTGGAGAACGTGCTCATGGGCTGACGGTCGTGTTGCAGTAGTCGGGCTGAAGTGGCCCTGAGTTCCCGGCCGTTGGCGACTGTTTCGCGGACACCCCGGTAGGGGTCCCGGAGCGCCGGGCGGGGGCGGGCAGCACTCCGGCCGTCACACAGTGGTCCAGGGAGCGGAAGAACAGGTCGCGGTCGACGGGCGGGCAGGTGATCCCGCTGCCCTCCAGGCCCGCCCGGACCCGGTCGGCGTGGACGCGGCCCAGGCGCAGGTCGGTCGCGGTGGCCCCGCCGACGGAGGTCTGTTCCGTCGAGTCGAAGAAGGCGAGCGTCGTGGCCGCCGCGTCGGCCGAACGCGGCAGGTGCTCCCGCCACTGGGCGAGCGGCACGGTCCGTACCGGATAGCCGTACTCCCGCACCCAGTCGTAGACGTCCGCGAGGCGTACGCGGGGCAGGGTGGCGTGGTGGAAGACCGGGCCCGGGGCGGTCCCGGCCCGCTGCCCCAGACACAGGTGCACCAGGGAACGCGCGACGAAGTCCACCGGAGTCCACACCTCGTCCTCGTAGAGCTCCGGGACGATCCCCTGCGGTATCCCCGCCCGCAGCACGCTCCACAGGAAGTCCCGCTCGTTGACGTAGCCCGTGTCGGCGGGCCCGACCACCCGGCCCAGGCGGTGGACCGTGACGGGCAGACCCCGCTGCGCCGCCTGTTCCAGGAGCCGCTCGGAGGCCCACTTGGACTGCTGGTAGCCGTGGCGCAGGCCCTCGTGGAGCGGCAGGAACTCCTCCCGCACCTCGGGGCTGAGGCTCGCCGGCGGGGCCACGGACAGGGTGGAGACGTAGTGCAGGGGTGTCGTGCCGACGGCGGCGAGGCGCAGGAGCTGCCGGGTGGACTCGGTGTTGGCGGCGCGCAGGGTGGCGTAGTCACGCATGATGCTGACGGTCGCGGCGTTGTGGAAGATCGCGTCGCAGCTCGCGGCGAGCTCGGACAGGGTTTCGCGGGACAGGGCGAGGCCGGGGCGGGCCAGGTCGGCGGGCAGGGCCGTCAGACGGGCGGTCGCGTGGTCGTCGAGCGTGATGCCGTGCCGCGCGAGGGCTTCGTGGACGCGGGCGCCGGCTCCGGGTACGTCGGCGGCCCGCACCGCGCAGACGATCTCGGCGTCCGTGGCGGCCAGCAGCCGGGCCAGCAGATGCGCGCCCACGAAACCGGTGGCACCGGTCAGCAGAATGCGCCGGGGAGCGGCCTGCGGGGTACGGCGGATGCCGGGCCGGATGCCCGGATCGAGCTCGGAGTCGGTGAGCAGGGCGGGCGGGAAGGCGGGCGGGGCGTCGGGGAGGGCCTGCGTTCCGGCTTGCGTTCCCGCTTCCGTTACGGCTCGCGATTCGGCCTCCGTCAGGAAGCGCGCCAGGGTCGCCGCGGTCGGGTGCTGGAAGAGCCAGGCGACCTTCACGTCCCGGCCGAGTTGGACGCCGAGCCGGTTGGCGACCTGGATGGCCTGGAGGGACTGGGCACCCAGGTCGAACACGTCGTCGTCCACCGTCATGGTGTCGTTCCCGAGCATCTGTCCCCAGATGCCGGTGATGGTCAGCTCCAGGGGACTGCCGGCCGTGGGCGCCCGGTGAGCGGGCGGCTCGGCGAGTGCGTTCCGGTCGATCTTGCCGGAGCCGGTGCGGGGCAGCCGGTCGACTAACTCGATCGCGGAGGGGATCATCGCCGCGGGCAGCAACGCCCGCAGCCGCTCCCTGATCTCGGCGGCGGGCGGCGCGGGGGCCTCCGTCACGAGGTGGGCGGCCAGGCGCCGGGTGCCGTCCGGCAGGATCTGCCCGACGACGGCCGCCTCCCTGATCCGGGGATGCCCGAGCAGGGCGCTCTCGACCTCGGCGGGCTGCACCCGGTGTCCGCTGATCTTGAACTCGGTGTCGGCCCGGCCCAGATGGCGCAGTTGCCCGTCCTCGCCGATGCGGACCAGATCGCCGGTGCGGTAGGCGCGCGGGGCGTCCGGCAGGACGGCGAGCGGCGCGAAGCGCGCGTTGTCCGGTACGTCCGGCCGGTAGCCGTCGGCGAGGGTGGGACCCAGTAGATACAGCTCGCCGTCGGCCACCGCCGCCCTCGTGCCGGGCAGGGGCAGGCCGATGGGGACGTCTCCGGCGGTGAGTTCGGGGGCGTGCAGGTCGGCGACGGTGGCGACCACGGTGGCCTCGGTCGGCCCGTAGGTGTTGAGCAGCGCGACCGAGGTGCCGACCGCCTTGCGCCAGCGCTCGACCCGTTCGGGCAGGGCCGCCTCACCGCCGATGACGACGGTCCGCACGCCCTCGGGCAGGGCGGCGGCGCCGGTCGAGACGGCGTAGGCGAGCTCGTGCCAGTAGGCGGTGGGCAGGTCGAGGACGCTCACCCGCAGCCGTGCACAGGCGTCGAGGAAGCGCGGCACCGACTCGGTCATGTCGTCGGAACGGATCACCAGGGTGGCGCCCGCGCACAGGGTCAGGAAGATCTCCTCCACGCTGGCGTCGAAGTGCAGAGGGGCGAACTGGAGGACCCGGTCCTCGCGTCGCAGCCCGTAGCGGTGCGTGGCAGCGGCGACGAAGTGGGCCAGCGCCGCGTGACCGACCGCGACGCCTTTGGGGCGGCCGGTGGAGCCCGAGGTGTGCAGCACGTACGCGAGGTCCGTGAGCCGCGGCGCGGAGGAGGGTGCGCCGGTGGGCTCGGGGTCCGGGTGGTCCAGCGGGAGTACGGCCTGGTCCGGGAAGTCGGGTGCGCGGTCTGCGGTGGTGAGGACGAGCACCGGGGCCGCGTCGGCCAGCAGCCTCGCCGTGCGGTCGGCGGGGGCCCGCGGGTCGAGGGGGCAGTAGGCGGCGCCCGACAGGAGCACACCCAGGATGGCGGTGACCGCCTCGATACCGCGGGGCAGGGCCACGGCCACCACATCGCCCCGACCGGTGCCCCTGGCGGTCAGGCGGCGGGCGATGTCCCGTGCGGCGCCGAGGAGTTGGGCGTAGGTGAGGCTTTCGTCGGCGTGCTCCACCGCGACGCTCCCGCCCCTGCGGACGGCGTGGTCGGCGATCAGGTCCAGCACCGGGCGGGCGGGAGTGGGCAGCGGGCCGCCGTCCAGGACGGGAACGGGCCGGTGCGCCCGCGGTCCGCCGAGCGGCCGGTCCGGGTCGGTGAGGGCCTGCGTCAGCAGGGCGAGCAGGCCCTCCTGGAAGGCGGCCGTCTCCGTCTCCGTGTACAGGTCGGGGTTGGTGTCGACGGCGACGCGCAGCCCGGTGCCGTCCCCGCGGTCGTACACGTTGACCGCGAGGTCGTCGACGGGGCCCGCGGACACGTTGTGGGCGGTGCTCGGAAGCCCGGCGAACTTCAGGTCGTACTCGAACGGCATGATGTTGACGCCCGGACCGGACAGTCGGCGCCTGCCGCCCACCAGCTTCAGGTCACGGCGCAGTTGCTCGTAGCGGTAACGCTGGTGGGGCAGTCCGGCGCGCAGTTCGCGGGAGAGCCGGGGGACGAGGACGCGGAGGCTGTCGTCGGGGGTGACGGGCACGCGCAGGGGCAGGATGTTGCGGACCATGGCGGGCACCCGCAGCGAGACCGAGCCGAGGCGGCCCATCGCCGGGAGGCTCAGCACGATCTCCGGGGCCCCGGTGACCCGGTGCAGATGGGCGACGGTCACCGCGAGCAGCACCTCCGACCAGGTCACCGACAGTTCGCGGGCGACGGTGCGCAGAGCGGCGGCCCGGTCCGGGTCCAGGTCGGTGACGTGCCGGTGGAAGGTGTGGGCGGGCAGGGCGGAGCGGCCCGCCGGGGTTGCCACCGGCGGACGGTCGGCGTAGCGGCCGGTCCAGTGGGCCCGGTCCTTGGCGTGACGGGAGGAGTCGCGGTAGGCGCGTTCCTCGGCGCGGACGGACTCCAGGGTGCCGAAGCCGCTGTCCGGTACGGGCTCACCGGCCGTCAGGGCGCTGTAGACCTGGGCGACGCGCCGGGCCACGAGCGAGAGGCCGAAGCCGTCGAGGGCGATGTGGTGGACGCGGTGGTACCAGAGGAACTCCTCCGGTGCCGTGCGCAGCAGGGCGTGGCCGAAGACCGGGCCGCGGGTGAGGTCGACGGGACGGGCCATGTCCTGGTCCATCCAGGCGAGGGCGGCGGCACGCGGATCGGGTTCGGCGGTGAGGTCGGCGATGTGGGTGTGCCAGTCGCCTGCCGGGGTGTCGGCCTGCCGGGGGCGGCCGGTGTCGTCGGTGTCGAAGGTGACGTTCAGGGCCTCGGTCTCGGCGACGACGTGATGCAGGGCCCGGTCGAAGACGGCCGGATCCACCGGGCCGGTGATGCGCAGGTATTCGGCGGTGTTGTACGCCGGGCTGTCCGCGTCCAGTTGCTGGCCCGCCCAGATGCCTTCCTGGGCGGCGAGCAGCGGACGGCGTTCAGGCGTCGGCATGGTCGGCTCCCCGTGTGCGTTCGGTGAGCAGCTGCCACCACTGGGCGAAGGAGGTGCACTCGGCGAGGTCGACGAAGGTCACGTCGGCACCGGCCGCCCGCCAGCCTTCCAGCAGGGTGACGATGCGCAGCGAATCCAGCCCCGCGGCGAACGGGCTGTCCTGCAGGTCCACTTCGCCGGGCTCCAGGAACAGGCACTCCGCCAGGTCCACGCGGAAGCCTTCCAGGGTGAGCGGTCCAGGCATGGAGCTCTCTCTCAATGGCTCTTCCCTCTCAATGGCTCTTCCATCGGCTGGGCAGGTCAGTTGACCTTGCGCGCGGCCCCGCTCCAGAAGCGGTCGCGAAGTTCGCGGCGGAGGATCTTGCCGCTGGGGTTGCGCGGGACGTGGTCCGTGAACTCGTAGCTCGCGGGCAATTTGAAGGCGGCCAGCCGCGGCAGGAGGAAGGTGTGCAGGTCCCGGGGGCTGGGCGGTTCGCCCGCGGCCGGTACGACGAAGGCGTGGACCTTCTCGCCCCAGCGCTCGTCGGGAATGCCGACCACGACCGCCTCCCCGACCCCGGGGTGGTGTTCCAGGACGTTCTCGATCTCGGCCGGGTAGACGTTCTCCCCGGCGACGAGGATCGCGTCCTTGATGCGGTCGCGGATGAACACGTAGCCGTCCTCGTCGAGGCAGCCGGCGTCACCGGTGTGGATCCAGCCGTCGACGAGGGTCTCGGCGGTCCTGTCGGACAGGCCCCAGTACTCGACCATCCTGGCCGGAGTGTGCAGACAGACCTCCCCGACCGCACCCGTGGGCAGTTCGCGGCCCTGGTCGTCGATCACCTTGACCCTGACCCCCGGGTAGGGATGCCCGGCGGCCTGCATACGGGGGCTGCCCGGGACATGGGCGGCCGGGGGCAGGCAGACGGCGGTGTTGCCGGTCTCGGTGAGGCCGTAGATCTGGGCGAACTCGCAGTCGACGACGGCGAGGCTCTCCTCCAGGAGCGCCTCGGAGATCGGGGAGCCGCCGTAGACCGTCTTGCGCAGAGTGGTGAAGTCCTTGGCGCTGACGCCGGGTTCGGTGAGCATCATGCGGAGCATGGCCGGGACCACACAGGCGGTGGTGATGCCGAGGCCGCGGATGAGGTCCACGGCCTGCCGGGCGGCGAAGGCGGGCATCGCCACCACCGTCGTACCGGCGTTGAGGTTCTGGGTGGCCCACCACAGGCCGCCGACGTGGAATCCGGGGATGCCGATCAGCGCGATGTCGCCTTCCCGCCAGTCGATCCAGTCCAGCCCCTCGCTCGCGAGAGCGTCGCGGATCGCGAAGAAACTGCGGTGGGCGAGGACGACCCCCTTGGGCAGGCCGGTGGTTCCGCTGGTGTAGAGCTGGGCGACCGGGGTGTCCGGGGTGGCCTCGAACTCCGTTTCATCGGAAGGGTGTTGGGCACGCCATGCCTCGATCGAGGTGACCGGGACGACGGTCTCGGGAGGGGCGGTGGGCATCCCCTCGACGATCGGGGTGAACTCGTCCTCCACGAACAGCAGCCGGGTGCCGGAGTCCTGGAGGATATGGCTCACCTCCGGTGCGGTGAGCCTCCAGTTGACCGGGACCAGCACGGTGCCGGTCTTGGCGCAGGCGAAGAGGGCCTCGTAGTAGTGCTCGGACTCCTTGCCCAGATACGCCACCCGGTCGCCCTCGGTGAGTCCGGCGGCCCGCAACGCGTGCGCCATGCGGTTGCTGCCGTGGTGCAGGTCCGCGTAGGTCAGGGTGCGGTCCTCGCAGATCACCGCGGCGGCGTCCGGCCGGCGGCCGACGTGGAAGCGGGTGGTGTGGACGAGGGTGTTCAGTTCGGGGTGGTGGATGCGGGCGCCCTGCCGCGACGCCGACGTCGATGTCTCCATGAGGGGACTCCCTTCGGTGGGTCGGTCAGGGGACGTTGACGAATGCGAGGGTCGCCTCGCCGTCGCTCCGGCCGCCGTGGGCGTCCTGGTAACGGAACACGGTCTGGGCGTGGAGGAAGGGGCTGGCGCCGCCGGGGGCGCGCCGGGTCACCGAGCGGAACTCCATCTCCCCGGTGAAATCACGGGGGTTGACGGGCCGTCGGAAGTTCGCGGCGAAGCGGGCGATGAGGATGTCCGGGAGCTGGTGGCGCCAGAAGTCGTCGAGGGTCCAGTCCTCGAACCCGGTCAGCAGTCCCTCTTTCACCGACTTGGCGACCAGGTAGTACATCATCTGGTTGTAGGCGATGTTGACCTCGACCGAGTTCAGATGGCCGGTGTCGTCGATGTAGCAGGACTCCGGGATCGCGAACGCGCAGTGCGCGGCGGAGAGTCCGGCGTCGGCCGTGACCTCGGCGGACCTCAGGTACTTGCAGTGCGGCTTGTAGGGCACCAGGACCCGGGCCAGCAGTTCCTCGTCGGTGGGGTACGACCGCTGGGACGGGGCGGCGGGGCGGTCGGTGGCCGGCGCGGTCACGCGGCGCGCATCCCGTCGTACAGCTTGCGCTCGTCGTGGACGGTGACGCGGTGGGAGACGGTGGGCTCAGGGGTGGTGGTGTGGCGGGCGCGGTGGATGAGGCTGCGGTTGTCCCAGACCAGCAGGTCGCCCTTCTCGAAGCTCTGCAGATGGATGCCCTCGTGCTCGAAGGTGTCGTCGAGCTGGCCGGTGGCCTCGAAGAGGCGCTTGAGCAGTTCCTCGTCGAGCGGGTCGCCGTCCTCGGTCTCGATGCCTACGGTGAAGCCCTCGCTGATGTAGAGGACCGTCTCGCCCGTCATCGGGTGGGTGAAGGTGGTCGGCCGGACGACGGGCGGGGTCTTCGTCTCGACCTCCTCGATGATCTCGGAGATCGGGCGGTAGACGTCGTTCGGGCGGATCTTGAAGTACTTGCGCACGGAGTGCCGGCAGCGCGTCCCGGCGATCTCCTTCCTCAGGACCTCGGGCAGCCCCTCGTACGCCCGGCCCATGTCGATGAAGTAGGTGCCGCGGTTCTTCTCCGGGACGACCTGCGGGTGGATCAGGGTGAGGCCGAAGGGGTCGGGCATGAACTGGTAGTCGGCGTGCCAGAACTTGCCCGTCTTCGGCACCCCTATCTGCCTGCCGTTCTCCGGGACGTTGGAGGAGACGAATATCTCCGGGACGTCCGGGTGCTTGTACATGGGCTCGTAGTAGGTCTCGGGGCGGCCCAGGCGCCTGCCGAGGGCGAGGAACTGTTCGGGGGTCAGGTCCTGGCCCTTCAGGACGGCGATCTTCTTGGTGTAGACGGCCTCTTTGAGGGCGTGGATGTCCGCTGCGGAAGCCGTGGTGTGGTCGAAGTCCTCGACGGTGACACCGAGCGCGGCGCCGGGCTGGTCCGTGATCTTCATGGCTGTCGGTCCTTCCGAAGGCTCAGACGGTGGTGGTGCGGCGGGAGTCGACGAGGTCGGCGATCCGACCCAGGGGCACGTCGGGCTGGAGTTCGTCGTCGCCGACGGTGACGCCGAGGTCGCGTTCGATGCGGATGCTGATCTCGACCGTGGTCAGGGAGTCGATGTCCAGCGCGCCGAGGGTGGTCTCGGGGCGGGTGACGTCGGCGGGGAGGTCGTGCAGTCTCGCGATGATCTCGACGATCTGCTCGAAGGTGGTCGTCATGGTGTGTTCCGTTCGGTGTGCGGGTGTGGGGCGAGCGAAGGCCAGGTGGTGAGGCAGGACCCCCAGGTGAGGCCGCCGCCGAAGGCGGTGAGCAGCAGACGGTCGCCGGGGCGGATCCGCTGTCCGGCCACGGCGTCGGCCAGGGCCAGCGGGATCGAGGCGGCACCGGTGTTGCCGACCGTGTCGACGTTGGCCACGCAGCGCTCCCTGGGCAGCCCCAGGTCGTCGGCGACGGAGTGCAGGATGCGCAGGTTGGCCTGGTGGGGCACGAAGTGGTCGACGTCGTCGGTCTTCCAGCCGGCCCCGGACAGCACGGTCCGCGCCGAGGCGGCCATCCGGGTCACCGCGTGCCGGTAGACCTCCTTGCCGCGCATCGCGAAGTGCCGTTCGGCGTGGGTGGGTTCGGCTCCGGTGGACCGCTGGCGTGAGCCGCCCGCGGCGACCGTGATCAGGTCCTCGTGGGCGCCGTCGCTGCCGAGGTCGAAGGGGCCGACCGCGCCGGGCTCGTCCGGATCGCCCGCGCGCAGTACGACCGCTCCGGCGCCGTCCCCGAAGATGATCGCGTTGGTCCGGTCGAGCGGGTCGACGATGGTGGAGTAGGTGTCCGCCCCGATGAGCAGGACCCGGCGGGCGACACCGGAGGCGATGAGCCCTGCGGCGGTGGCGAGGCCGTACACGAACCCGGTGCACACCGCGCCGACGTCGAAGGCCGCGGCTCCCGCGAGTCCCAGGCGGCCGGCCACCACGGGTGCGGTGGCGGGGCAGGGGCGGTCCGGGGTGGTCGTGGTGACGATCACCGTGTCGGCGGGTCCACCGCCGGAGGAGTCCAGGGCGAGCCGTCCGGCCTCGACGGCGAGATCGGAGGTGGCCTGGCCGGGCCCGGCGACGTGCCGTCGGCGGATTCCGGTGCGGGTGCGGATCCAGGCGTCGTCGGTGTCCAGCCGCGCGGCGAGTTCGTCGTTGGTGACCACACGGGGCGGCACCCATCCGGCCAGTCCGCACAGGACGGCCGCCGGACCCGGCGGGCGGGGGATGTAGCTGGGCACGGCTGTTCTCCTCGTGGGGTGAGAAGTGAGGTCTGCAGGGGTGGGGGAGGCGTCCTACGCGGCGTCGGTGGCGGTCGCGTCGTCCTGCCCGGCGACGGTGGCGGTCACGTCGTCCTGCCCGGCGACGGTGGCGGTCACGTCGTCCTGCCCGGCGACGGTGGCGGTCGCGGTTCTGCGCAGGGCCAGGACGAGCGGGATGCCGCAGCCGAGTCCGGCCGCGATGGCGAGGACGGCGGCACGGATACCGGTCAGCAGGGCGTCGTCGGACGGCCCGTGACCGACGCCCCTGGAGAGGGCGACCAGCAGGGCGAGGCCGACCGCACCGCCCACCTGAAGCGTGGTGGACGCCATGCCGGAGGCCACGCCCTGGTCATCGGCGGCCACGCCGGCGGCGGCGACGATCCACATACCGGTCCAAGCGGCGCCCTGGCCGAGCCCGAGCAGCACGATGCCGGGCAGGAGCAGCGGGTACGAGCCGTTCCCGGTGAGCGCGAGCGCCAGGGCGGCCGCTCCTGCCGCGCCCAGCACCATGCCGCAGACGAGCATGCGAGCCACCCCGACCCGGGCGACGGCACGTTCGCCGATCTGGGTTCCCAGGGCGGTCACCAAAGCGGGGACGAGGAACGCCAGGCCGGTCGCGAACGCGCTGTAGCCGCGCACGTTCTGGAAGTAGAGGGTCATGAAATAGGGCAGCGAGCTGAAAGTGGCGCTGTAGAGGGCGGTGATGGCCATCGCGGCGATCAGCCCCCGGTGGGCGAACAGCCGCGCCGGCACCAGCGGGTCGCGCGAGCGGGTCTCGACGAGCGCGAAGACGGTCAGCAGGACGGCCGAGAGCGCCGCGCCGAGCAGGGCGGACGGGCTGCCCCAGCCCGCCTCGGGGGCGTGCACCAGCACGAAGACCAGGAGCGTGATCCCACCGGTGGCCGCCAGCGCGCCCGTGACATCGAAACGCCGGGTCCCGGTGCGCGGGCCGTCCGCCGGGAAGAGCCGTAGCGCCGCCCACGCCAGCGCCGCCGCCACGGGGACGTTGACGAAGAACACCGACGGCCAGCCGAACGCCTCCACCAGCACCCCGCCCAGCAGCGACCCGAAACACAGGCCCCCGGCTCCGGCGGCGCCCCACACCGCCAGGGCCCGGTTCCGGGCGGGCCCCTCCTCGTAGATCGTGTTGATCAGGGCGAGGGTGGCCGGGAACAGCAGCGATCCGCCGAGGCCCTGCACCGCGCGGACCGCGACCAGCACCCCCGCCGACTGGGAGAGCCCGCCGACCAGTGACGAACCCGCGTACATGAGCGCCGCGGCGACGAACGCCCGGCGCCGGCCCAGCAGATCGGCCGTCCGGCCGCCCAACAGGAGGAAGCCGCCCGTCGTCACGACGTAGGCGCTCACCACCCACTGGAGGTCGTGCGGAGAGAAACCCAGGTCTGCGCCTATGTCGGGAAGGGCGACGTAGACGATGTTGTAGTCGAGCGCGATGACCAGCTGGGCCAGCGCCAGAACGAGAAGGGACAGTCGTGCCCGCACCGGTCGACATCCTCCTCAGCCAGCAATGAAAAACGGCGAACAATTCAGACCGGAAAACCGAACCGGTCGATCAATTTCGGTCACGATAACACTGGCGAGACGGCTTGAGAACCGCCCGCAGAGAAACATTTCCCGAGTGTGTGAATTGCATTTTCAGGCAGCACTTAATTCCGGCAGAGCCGAACTGCCGGATGGTTTTCCCCGCACAATCCAGACGGTCAGCCGTCTTCCATGAGGCGCCTGATCTCCGTTATGAGCACGGTGAGTGCCCGCCGCTCCGGAACAGTGGTCTCGGGATGCCACAGGTCTATGAGCAGGCAGGTTCGCGGGCGATCGCCGTCGTTACGCGCCTCGTGCTCGAAGGAGTAGTCGAAGAGCAGGCACTTCCCCTCCTCCCACGAACGGGTTTCCCCCGCGACCGTGATACTGCACCCCTCCGGAATGTCCACGGCGAGATGCAGATTGATGCTGAAGTTCCACAGGTCGCAATGCGGGGCGATGGCGGCGGCCGGCAGCAGCGTGGAGAAATGGCACTCCAGCAGGGGGCATATTTTCTCGGTGTCGACGGCGAATTCTTTGAGAACCTTGTACGCCGTGGGCACGGCGCCCGCCGATTCCTCGACCAGATTCCCTCCCCGGTACAGATGGAGGGCCTGCCAGTCCTCCTGGCGGGTCAGGTAGTGCTCGTAGTCGGAGAACGTCTCCCGGCGCTCCGCCCAGGCCGCGGTCAGCTCCTCCTTGATCACCGGATGAGCGGCTTCGAACGCCTCGACGACGGGCGCCAGTTCGGGATGGCCGCGGGGATCGTGCCAGGGTCTCCGGGACAGGCCCGGCAGGATCCACCTGGCCCCCTTCTGGAGCGGGTGCCGCGCCGGCCCTCCCCCGGGCTCCAGCATCCGTTCCACACGCGTGAGGGAGTCCGGGCCGTACTCGCCTCTGATCACCGCGAAGGCGTCTTCTATCTCGGGTGTCATGCTGTAGTAGTCGGGTGAAGAAGCCGGGGAGTTCCCAGGAGATTCCGTCAATTCCTCGGCGGGTCAGAGGAGTTGAGGCTCACACGAGGCAGGCGGGAACTCGGGGACCGAGGCGGACTACTACTGCGGCGGACGACTACTGCAAGGACACGGAATCCGGACGCACCACGACGGCCAGGGACTCGACCCGGCCGCTGCGCCGGAACTCCAGGGTGAACATCACGAGGTCACCCGACCGCCACCCGTCCGAAGGCACCGGCACCGTCAGGTCCACCCCGCTCGGCGACATCGCGAGGCTGTCGCCCGCGGCGACGGAGACGGAGTCGATCCGGGACCCGTAGGCCGCGTTCCCCTGCTCCATACGGTGCCGCGAGAGCGTCACGTCGCCCGAGACATCACGTGCCGAGACCCGGACCAGGGTGTCGGCCGAGCCGCCCGTGTTGGCGATGTGGAAGAACGCCGCCGTCTCCGGGACCCCGGCGGACGGCAGCAGCACCTTCCCCTCGGTGACCTGGATGCGCGCCGGGCTGCCCGCCCGACCCGTGCCGACCCAGGCGGTCAGACCCGCCAGCGCCACACTGCACGCGGCCACGGGCACCAGGGCGGCGAGCGCCCCGTCCCGCAGCCGCCGCCGGTCGTAGCCCCGCAGCGAGGACACCCGTTCCGTGAACCGCCTCATCGGACACCGGCCTTCGCGCCCCGCGTCCCGCCGTGGCTCCGGCCGAGGGTGGGAGACGGCTGCCGGCCGCGCAGCCGGAGACTGTTGGCGACCACCAGCACGGAACTCAGCGACATCGCGGCGGCGGCGAGCATGGGATCGAGCAGACCGACCATGGCGAGCGGCACGGTGACGACGTTGTAGCCGAACGCCCACGCCAGGTTGGCCCGGATCGTGCCGAGCGTGCGCCGGGCAAGGCGGACCGCGTCGACAAGCGCCTCGATGTCTCCGCGGGCGAGGGTCAGGTCGGCCGCGCCGATGGCCACGTCGGTGCCGCTGCCCATGGCGATGCCGAGGTCGGCGGCGGCGAGCGCGGCGGCGTCGTTCACGCCGTCGCCGACCACCGCGACCCGGTAGCCCTCCGCCTTCAACTCCCGTACGAGGGCGGCTTTGTCCTCGGGGGTGCAGCGAGCGTGCACCTCGTCGATGCCCAGCGCCCCGGCGACGGCCTCGGCGGGCGCCTTGCGGTCGCCGGTGGCGAGCACCGGACGGATCCCGAGCCGGCGCAGCCGGTCCACGGCCCGGTAGCTGCCGGGGCGCACCAGGTCGCCGACGGCGATCAGCGCCTCGACCCGGCTGTCGACCTTCACCAGGACCGGTGTGTGTGCGGCGTCCTCCGCCTCGGCCAGCGCTTCGGCCAGCGCGCTCGGCAGCGTGCCGTCCGGCGCGCCCACCTCGACCGTACGGCCGTCCACCCGACCGCTGACCCCTTGTCCCGGGATCGCGGCGAACTCCGTCACGTCCGGCAGCGGTTCGGCCGCTCCCGTGCGGCGTGCGTACGCGGTGACCGCCCGTCCGATCGGATGCTCGGAGCCCTGCTCCACGGTCCCGGCCAGCCGCACCACCTCCGCCTCGCCGAGCGCGCCCGGCAGCGCGGTGACGCGGGCCACCGTCATGTGACCGGTGGTGAGCGTGCCGGTCTTGTCCAGGACGACCGTGTCCACGTGCTGCAGCGCCTCCAGGGTCTGCGGCCCGCTCACCAGCACGCCCAGCTGGGCCCCCCGCCCGGTCGCGGCCATCAGGGCGGTCGGGGTGGCGAGGCCCAGCGCACAGGGGCAGGCCACCACCAGCACGGCCACACAGGCGGTGAGCGCCGCCTGCGGATCGGCTCCGGCACCGAGCCAGAACCCCAGGACGGTCACCGCGATGGCCAGCACCACGGGGACGAACACTCCGGCGACGGCGTCCGCGAGGCGCTGTGCCCGTGCCTTGCCGGCCTGTGCCTCCGTCACGAGGCGGGTGATCCGGGCCAGTTGGGTGTCCGCGCCGACCGCCGTGGCCTCGACGAGCAGCAGCCCGCCCGCGTTGACGGCACCGCCGACCAGGGCCGAACCGGGGCTCACCTCCACGGGTTCGCTCTCCCCTGTGACCAGGGACAGGTCCACGGCGGAGCTGCCCTCCGTCACCCGCCCGTCGGTGGCGACTCGCTCTCCGGGGCGCACGACGAAGACCTGCCCCACCCTCAGCTGCTCGATGGGGATCGACCGCTCGCCGTTCCCGTCCCGTACGGCCACCTTCTTGGCCGCCAGTTCGGCCAGCGACCGCAGCGCCGCACCGGTCCCCCGCCGGGCCCTGCCTTCCAGGAACCGCCCGGTCAGCACGAACAGCGGCACACTCACCGCGGCTTCGAGATACACGTGTGCCATGCCCTCCGACGCGGAGGGCACCAGGCTGAACGACATCCGCATCCCGGGCTCGCCCGCTCCCCCGAGGAACAGCGCGTACACCGACCAGGAGAACGACGCCGCGACGCCGAGCGAGACCAGGGTGTCCATGGTGGCCGAGGAGTGCCGAAGTCCCCGTAGCGCCCGGATGTGAAAGGGCCAGGCGCTCCACACCGCGACCGGGGCGGCCAGCGCGAAGCACAGCCACTGCCAGTTGCGGAACTGGAGCGCCGGCACCATCGACAGCACCAGGACCGGCACGGCCAGCAACGTGGTGACCAGGAGCCGTTCCCGCTCGCGACGGGCGGCCTCGTCGGGACCCGCCGTGTCCGCGTCCTCGGGGACCTCGTCGTCCTCGGGTACGGGCAGAGCCGCCTCGTACCCGGCCTGCTCGACCGCGGTGACGAGGTCCTCGGGCGCCACAGCGGCCGGATGACTGACCCGCGCGAGGCCCGTGGCCAGGTTGACCGTGGCCGTGACGCCCTCCAGCTTGCCGAGCTTCTTCTCGACCCGGCGGACACAGGCCGCGCAGGTCATCCCGCCCACGGTGATGTCCGTGACCACGAGACTCGCCATCGGTTCGGCCGTCATCACTCACCGCTCCCGTGACTCATCCCCGGCATGTCGTCCATGCCACCGTCACCGCTGCCCCCATCGCTGCCCTCGCCACTGTCCCCGGTGCCTCCGGTGCCACCAGTTCCTCCTGTGCCTCCTGTGTCCCCGACGTCCCCGGTGTCCCCGGTGCTGTGGATGCCGGGCGCCACCGGGCCCGCCGCCGATCCGACGGCGTAGGACACCGAGAACACCAGGACGAGCAGGAGCAGGAAGCCGCAGAGCGCGGGAGGAGGCAGTCTGCGGCGGATCGCGCCGACGGAGTGGGGTGACAACGGAACATCGGCCATGCCCGGCCTTCCTGGTCGCGTCGAACGGTCCTGCAACAGAGGGCAGTTGCAGCCGTACCGCTCCAGTAGTCGAGCCGAGGGGGCTTCGAGTTCCGACCCCTAATCGTGACTTGCATCACATCCACACGCGGCATTCACCGACGCCCTGCGCGCCCATCACAGAGGGGGAGATGCACTCGTCAGACCGGTGAGTGAGGCAGCGCGGGACACTGCCATTTCACGCCGCGGACTATGGGAGACCACACCGCCACGAGCCGGACGCGATCGCCGCAGAGCTTGGTCATCTCGTCGATATCGGAGGTCAACATGACCACGGGCCGGTGCTGTCGCAGCGCGGCCTCGGCGACCGCCGCGTCGATTGCGTACTTGCGCCCGTGCAAGCCGGCATTCATCACGGTCGGTGCCGCCCGCAAGCGCCGAGCAATACACGTCCCAGCACGGGCGTTCTCATCCCATGCCAGCACAATCCCAGCACGGGAAAAACCAAGGGCCCGACTCCGAAGAGTCGGCCCCCTTCTGACCTGGCCAGCAACGTGGTGGTGCGTCACCCGCTACACGTTGAAGCGGAATCCGTAGTGCAGAGCTCCCACCTGCGGAAACGTGGTTCTGGAGGGAGTCATCCCAGCACGATCTCAGCACGGGCGTTCTATCCCAGCACCCGGAGGACTCTTGCACGCCTACGCAGCTCGGGTGTCAGCGCGTTCCAGCTCCCCTCGCCTTCGATGGCTGGCACGTTGCGTCTAGGGTTGTGGCCAGTCGGGTCCTGGTCTTCCTGTGCGGAAATTCCCCTTCGATCGCCCAGCATCATTCCGGCATGAGAGCGCTAACCCAGTGCGGACGGTCCTGCGGTCAGTAGTGATAGCGGGCTGCGAGGATCACGATCTCCTTGTCCGTGACCAGGTAGACGAGGCGGTGCTCGTCATCGATCCGCCTCGACCAAGCCCCAGGCAAGTGATACTTGAGCGGTTCGGGCTTGCCGATCCCCGTGAAAGGGTCACGCTTGACGTCCTCGATGAGCTTGTTGATCCGAGCGAGCATCTTTCTGTCGTTCTTGAGCCAGGACGTGTAGTCCTCCCAGCCCTGATCCTCAAAGACGAGCCTCACTCAGCACCCACAGCAGAGTCCGCCGCATCTGGATCAATCAGCTCGCGCTCCGACACGTTGATGTTGCCCAGGGCATTCTCGTACGCCTTGAGCAGTCTCCGTGCGTTCGCAGGCGAGCGCAGCAGGTACGAGCCCTCACGCAGTGCCGCGTAGTCCTCGGCCGAGACGAGCACAGCGTTGCCATGCTTGGACACGATCTCGATGGCCTCGTGATCGTCGTTGACTTTCTTGATCAGCGGAAAGAGAGCCTTACGGGCTTCGCTCGCAGTTATCGACACAGGTTGACTCCCTCCATCAAGTGGTACCGAATAACGTACCACTAATGGTCGCCCGAAGCGGGGTCAAATGAGTGACAACCCGTCAGAACTCCCAGCACCTTCCCAGCACGGGAAGGAGCGAGAGGCTCGACTCCGATGAGTCGAGCCCCTCTGACCTGCGCATTAAACAAAGCCGACGTGGTGGATTTGCGCCTAAACGTTGAAGCGGAACTCCACCACGTCCCCGTCCTGCATGACGTAGTCCTTGCCCTCCATCCGCGCCTTGCCCTTCGCGCGGGCCTCGGTCACCGAGCCGGTTTCCACCAGGTCACCGAAGGAGATGACCTCCGCCTTGATGAAGCCCTTCTGGAAGTCGGTGTGGATGACTCCGGCGGCCTCGGGGGCGGTGGCGCCCTTCTTGATGGTCCAGGCTCGGGATTCCTTGGGGCCGGCCGTGAGGTAGGTCTGGAGGCCCAGGGTGTTGAAGCCGACCCTCGCGAGGGTCGTCAGGCCCGGCTCCTCCGCGCCGACCGACTCCAGGAGCTCCAAGGCGTCCTCCTCGTCGAGTTCGGCGAGGTCCGCCTCCAGCTTGGCGTTCAAGAAGATCGCCTCGGCCGGGGCGACCAGGGCTCGCTGCTCATCCTTGAAGCCGTCGTCGACCAGTTCGTCCTCGTCGACGTTGAAGACGTAGAGGAACGGCTTGGTCGTGAGGAGGTGCAGGTCGTGCAGGAGTTCCTCGTTGCCCGAGCCCTGGACGATGCCCGCCGAGAACAGCGTGTCGCCCTTCTCCAGGATCTCCTTCGCCGCCTCGACGGCCGCGACCTTCGGGGCGGTGTCCTTCTTGATCCGCGACTCCTTCTGGAGCCGGGGCAGGACCTTCTCGATGGTCTGGAGGTCGGCCAGGATCAGCTCGGTGTTGATCGTCTCGATGTCGTCCTTGGGTGAGACCTTGCCGTCGACATGGACGACGTTCTCGTCCTTGAAGGCGCGGATGACCTGGCAGATCGCGTCCGACTCACGGATGTTCGCGAGGAACTTGTTACCCAGGCCCTCGCCCTCCGAGGCGCCCTTCACGATGCCCGCGATGTCGACGAAGTCCACGGTCGCCGGGAGGATCTTCTGGGAGGAGAAGATCTCAGCCAGTTTCGCCAGGCGCGGGTCCGGGACGCCGACCACGCCGACGTTCGGCTCGATCGTGGCGAACGGGTAGTTGGCCGCCAGCACGTCGTTCTTGGTCAGGGCGTTGAACAGGGTCGACTTGCCGACATTCGGCAGACCGACGATTCCGATCGTGAGCGACACGTTGCGACTTCCCGTACGTGAGAGGAGACGTGAGGAGACTGGCGGCCAGGGGGCCGATCCACCAGTCTACGGCGTGCCGCGCCCCGCTCCCGAGGCCCTCTCGAACGCATGGCCAAGGTCTTTCCTCCGGCGTGTCTGAGGGGCGATTCCCCACATAAACAGACCTAAGTTGGTCCAGTGGAGCAACACAGGACACGCCCCCCGCACAACGGAACGCGACGCACGGCACCAGGAGTGCCGAGAGCGCCGCTGCCCGCGCAGGCCCGCGGCGAGCGTCGGCCGCCGGTGGCCCGGCGCCCCGCACCACCCGTGGTCCAGACCCTGCGGAGACTGCCCAACCCCCGGCTCACCGGGCTCGGCGCCGGGCTGTTCTGCACCGCCGTGATGCTGGGGCTCGGCTATCTGGTCTCGCTGCTGTTCGGACCGGCACTGACGCTGTACGGCGTGCTGTTCCTGCCGGTGAGTGTGCTGACGGCGGTCTGGATGCGGCGAGGCGATCTGCTGACCGCCCCGATCATCGTCCCGATCGCCTTCGCCGCCGGACTCTTCCCGGTCGCCGACAGCAGCGGCGGCACCTCGGGCCGTCTGATGGGCCTGTTCACCGCCCTGGCCACGCAGGCCGGCTGGCTCTACGCCGGCACCCTGGCCGCCGGCGTCATCGCACTGGTACGCCGGATCCGCCTGGTGCGACGCCGCTCCCGCTGACGGCGCCCGCACCGCGCCCCGTGGGCCCCGTCGGCCCCTACTCCTGCCCGGCCCGCATCGCCGCCCCCACGATCCCCGCGTTGTTCTGCAGCTGCGCCGGGATGATCTCCGCCTGGATGCCCTCGATGTGCGGCAGGAACTTCTGGGACTTGCGGCTGACACCGCCGCCGATGATGAACAGCTCGGGCGAGAAGAGCATCTCGACGTGGGCGAGGTACTTCTGGACGCGGTGGGCCCAGTGCTCCCAGGTGAGTTCCTCGTCCTCCCTGGCCTTGCTGGAGGCCTTCTTCTCGGCGTCGTGGCCGTGCAGCTCCAGGTGACCCAGTTCGGTGTTGGGGACGAGGACGCCGTCGACGAAGACCGCGCTGCCGATGCCGGTGCCGAAGGTGAGCAGGATCACCGTGCCCCTGCGGCCCTGTCCCGCGCCGAAGTTCATCTCGGCGACGCCCGCAGCGTCCGCGTCGTTGACCACGGTCACCGGGAGCCCGCCGAGCCGCTCGCTGAACAACGCGCGCGCGTCGGTGTCGATCCAGCTCTTGTCGACATTGGCCGCCGTACGGATGTGCGACCCGCCGGTGACCACGCCCGGGAAGGTCAGCCCGACCGGTCCCGTCCATCCGAAGTGGTCCACGACCTGCTTCACCCCGTCGGCCACGCCGTCGGGCGTCGCCGGATGCGGGGTGAGCACTTTGTGGCGCTCCTGAGTCAGGTCGCCCCTGTCGAGGTCCACAGGGGCGCCCTTGATCCCGGATCCACCGATGTCCAAGCCGAAGATCTGCATGGCCCTACGTTACGACGGACGACTGACAGTCACTCCCCTGAGGTACCCGAAGTGCGGGCGGCGCCCGTACGCTCCGCGACCAGTGCCGCAGCCTCCTCGCGCAGGTCGCGGCGCAGCTCCTTCGGAAGCGAGAAGGTGATGGACTCCTCGGCCGCCTTCACCAGCTCCACGTCGCCGTAGCCGCGCTGCGACAGCCACTCCAGGACCTCCTCGACCAGCACCTCCGGCACCGACGCGCCCGAGGTCACGCCGACCGTGGTCACGCCCTCCAGCCAGGCCTCGTCGATCTCGCTGGCGAAGTCCACGAGGTAGGCCTCGCGGGAGCCGGCCAGCTTGGCGACCTCGACGAGCCGCTTGGAGTTGGAGGAGTTGCGGGAGCCGACCACGATGACCAGCTCGGCCTCGGCGCCCATCTGCTTCACCGCGAGCTGACGGTTCTGCGTGGCGTAGCAGATGTCGTCGCTGGGCGGGGAGATGAGCTGCGGGAACTTCTCCTTGAGGGCGTCGACGGTCTCCATGGTCTCGTCCACGCTCAGGGTCGTCTGGGAGAGCCACACGATCTTCGACGGGTCACGGACCTCGACCTTGGCGACATCGGCCGGGCCGTCGACGAGCTGGATGTGGTCGGGGGCCTCGCCGGAGGTGCCGATGACCTCCTCGTGACCCTCGTGCCCGATCAGGAGGATGTCGTAGTCCTCGTTGGCGAAGCGGACGGCTTCCTTGTGGACCTTGGTGACCAGCGGGCAGGTCGCGTCGATGGTGGCGAGCTTCCCGCGCGCGGCCTCCTCGTGGACGACGGGCGCGACACCGTGGGCGGAGAACATCACGATGTTCCCCTCGGGGACCTCCTCCGTCCGCTCGACGAAGATGGCGCCCTTCTTCTCCAGGGTCCGCACGACGTACTTGTTGTGGACGATCTCGTGCCGGACGTACACCGGAGCGCCGTACTGCTCCAGGGCTTTCTCGACGGCGATCACGGCGCGGTCCACACCCGCGCAGTAGCCCCGGGGGGCGGCGAGCAGGACACGGCGGCCAGGCGAAGCAGTCATGCGTCCCATCGTAAGGCCGCGTTCGGTCGGTCAAAGATCGCGTGCCCGGGACCTGCCCGGGGAGACGGACCGGGAGATGTGAGCGGCGGGACGGGTGAGGACAAGTGGAGGCGTGATGTGCGGAACCGGCACGGCGGACCGTACGACCGAGGAGGACCGCGACGGCCTGCGGCGCGCCTGGGCTTCCGGGACCTCGTCGTCCACGGGCCGCTGTTCATCGCCCCCATGGCGCCCGTCGGCATCCACGGCACCCTGGACGCCAAGTCGCACGGGGCGGTCACCCTCGTCCGGTGCGGGAGAGATGTCTGCGCGGGCCGTTACTCTCGGCGCATGGCTGTGAACTCCACTCCCGAAGCGCCCCTGCCCGTCGGCGAGGTGTCGCGGCTCATCGGCGGCTGGATCGACCGCCTCGGCGCCGTGTGGGTCGAGGGCCAGATCACCCAGCTCTCCCGGCGCCCCGGCGCGGGCGTCGTGTTCCTCACGCTGCGCGATCCGTCGTACGACATCTCGGTGAGCGTGACCTGCTTCCGCCAGGTCTTCGACGACGTCGCCGATGTCGTCAGCGAGGGCGCCCGGGTCGTCGTACTGGCGAAGCCGGAGTGGTACGCGCCGCGGGGGCAGCTCTCGCTGCGGGCCACGGAGATAAGGCCGGTCGGGGTCGGCGAGCTGCTCGCGCGGCTGGAGCAGCTGAAGAAGTCCCTCGCCGCGGAGGGGCTGTTCGCGCCGGAGCGCAAGAAGCCGCTGCCGTTCCTGCCGCAGCTGATCGGGCTGGTCTGCGGGCGCGCGTCGGCCGCCGAGCGGGACGTCCTGGAGAACGCCCGGCACCGCTGGCCGGCCGTCCGCTTCGAGGTGCGCAACGTCCCGGTGCAGGGGGTACACGCCGTCCCGCAGGTCGTGCAGGCCGTCAAGGAGCTCGACGGCCTGGACGACGTGGACGTGATCATCGTGGCGCGCGGCGGGGGCAGCGTGGAGGATCTGCTGCCGTTCTCCGACGAGCAGTTGGTGCGGGCGGTCGCGTCCTGCCGTACGCCGGTGGTGTCGGCGATCGGGCACGAGCCGGACACCCCGCTCCTCGACTACGTCGCCGACCTGCGGGCCTCCACACCGACGGACGCCGCGAAGAAGGTCGTACCGGATGTGGGTGAGGAGTACGAGCGGGTGCAGGCGTTGCGGGACCGCGCGCGGCGCTGTGTGGAGGCGTTCCTGCAGCGGGAGGATCGGGGGCTCGCGCAGGCTCTCGCGCGGCCGTCGATAGAGGATCCGCACCGGATGATCGACGAGCGCGGCGATCATGTGGCCTCCCTCGCCGACCGCGGCCGCCGCACCCTGGGCCATCTGCTGGACCGCGCCGACTCCGAGCTGACGCACACGCACGCGCGCGTGGTGGCCCTCTCCCCCGCCGCGACCCTCCAGCGCGGGTACGCCGTGCTGCAGAAGGCCGATGGGCACGTGGTGCGGTCGCCGGACGAGGTCACGGCGGCGGAGACCCTGCGGGCACGGGTCGCCGACGGTGAGTTCAGTGTCAGTGTCGATGCGTAGGGTGGGCGGATGACCAGCAAGATGGCGGAAGAGGCGCTCGGGTACGAGCAGGCGCGGGACGAGCTGATCGAGGTCGTACGGCGACTGGAGGCGGGCGGCACGACCCTGGAGGAGTCCCTCGCGCTCTGGGAGCGGGGCGAGGAGCTGGCCAAGGTGTGCCGCCGCTGGCTGGACGGTGCGCGGGCGCGGCTGGACGCGGCACTGGCCGGGGCGGAAGAGGCCGGGACCGAGACCGGGACCGAGGGCGACGCCGAGTAGCGGACCTGCGTGATCTGTGAAGCGGATCACCACGCCCCGGTTTTGGTTGAAGGTTGAACTTCATTGGCGTACGTTCGGAGCCGTCAACCGGTCCACGGTCCGTTTCCGGGGCCGACGTACATCCCGAAAAGGTTCACCATGTCTCTCGTTCTTGACGCCGCCGCCCAGGATCTGCTGTTCCGCGAGGCCCGCACGGCGAACACCTTCACCGACGAGCCGGTGACCGACGAGCAGGTCCAGGCGATCTACGACCTGGTCAAGTACGGCCCCACCTCCATGAACCAGTCGCCGCTGCGCGTCACGCTGGTCCGCTCCCCCGAGGCCCGCGAGCGCCTGGTGCAGCACATGTCCGAGGGCAACCAGAAGAAGACCGCCGGCGCACCGCTGGTCGCGATCCTCTCCGCCGACAACGAGTTCCACGAGGAGCTGCCCCAGCTCTTCCCGCACTTCCCGCAGGCCAAGGACCTCTTCTTCGCCGAGCGCCCCGCCCGTGAGGGTTCCGCCGGGCTGAACGCCGCCCTGCAGGCCGCCTACTTCATCATCGGCGTCCGCGCCGCGGGCCTCGCCGCCGGCCCGATGACCGGCCTCGACTTCGCCGGCGTCCAGAAGGAGTTCCTGGACGACGACCACACCCCGCTGATGGTCGTCAACATCGGCAGGCCGGGCGAGGACGCCTGGTTCCCGCGCTCCCCGCGCCTGGAGTACGACGACGTCGTCACCACCGTCTGAGACGGCTGACACACGAGAGGGCCCGGCTGCCTGGCGGCCGGGCCCTCTTGTCGTTGTCTCACGCCACCCTGAGTGACTTCGTCTCACGCCACCCTGAGCGACTTCGTCTCACGCCACCCTGAGCGACTTCGCCATCTCGGTCAGCTGGGCGAACGATCCCGTGCCCGCGACCACCGTCGTCGCCCCGTCGCCGCTGTGCACGAGGGCGTCGTAGCGGCCGCCCGTGTACCGCGTCCAGGTGCGGCCCGCGATCTCCTGGGTCTGCTTCGTCGCCTCGCCGCCCTGGCTCGCCTCGTCGATGAAGTCCGACGCCTTCTGAGTCGACTGCTCGATCTGCACGTACTCACCGCCAGGAGCGCTGAAGCCCAGGTGCCAGGCGTCGGACTGGTCGGCCCGGAAGCGCACCGAGGTCGCCTTCCAGTCGGCCGACAGGCCCTCGGGCGCGGCCACCGGGTAGGGGGCCGCACGGCGGGCGGTGAGCAGCTCGACGCGGTAGTCGACGTTCTTGATGTCCGGAGCGGAGTCGTCGTGCGGGATGAACACGTAGATGACCGCTGCCGCGATCCCGATCAGGCCCAGGGAGAGGATCATGTCCCGGACCGTCTTCTGCTTGCCGTTCGAACCTGCCACGCCCCTATCGTCGCAGGTGCCCGGTCCGCTCATCCGTGGGGTCCCCTGCTCATTTTTGTCGGACTGACGATAGAGTCGACGGTCGAACCCTCATCCGGCCGTCGTCGTATCAGAAAGGTGCGCCTCGATGACCGAGAATCATCATCTGCCGTCCGAGCTCGAAGTTCCCAGCGAAGCCCCCGACCGCAACCTCGCCCTTGAACTCGTCCGGGTGACCGAAGCCGCCGCGATGGCCGCGGGCCGCTGGGTCGGGCGGGGCGACAAGAACGGCGCCGACGGTGCCGCGGTGCGCGCCATGCGGTCCCTCGTCTCCACCGTGTCGATGAACGGCGTGGTCGTCATCGGCGAGGGCGAGAAGGACGAGGCCCCGATGCTCTTCAACGGGGAGCGCGTGGGCGACGGGACCGGGCCCGAGTGCGACATCGCCGTCGACCCTATCGACGGGACCACGCTGACGGCCAAGGGCATGCCGAACGCGATCGCGGTACTGGCCGCGGCGGACCGGGGGTCGATGTTCGACCCGTCCGCCGTGTTCTACATGGACAAGCTGGTCACGGGTCCCGAGGCCGCGGACTTCGTCGACATCGACGCGCCGGTGTCGGTGAACATCCGGCGGGTCGCCAAGGCGAAGCGGTCCACGCCGGAGGACGTCACCGTGGTCATCCTCGACCGGCCCCGGCACGAAGGGATCATCAAGGAGATCCGGGAGGCGGGGGCCCGGATCAAGCTGATCTCCGACGGTGACGTGGCGGGGTCGATCTACGCGCTGCGCGAAGGTACCGGCGTCGACATGCTGCTGGGTATCGGCGGTACGCCCGAGGGGATCATCTCCGCCTGTGCCGTGAAGTGTCTCGGGGGGACGATCCAGGGCAAGCTGTGGCCGAAGGACGACGAGGAGCGGGCGCGGGCGGTTGACGCCGGGCACGATCTGGACCGGGTGCTGACCACGGACGACCTGGTGTCCGGGGAGAACGTGTTCTTCGTGGCCACCGGGATCACCGATGGTGAGCTGTTGCGGGGCGTGCGGTACCGGTCGGAGACCGCGACGACCGACTCGATCGTGATGCGGTCGAAGTCGGGGACGGTCCGGCGGATCGACTCGGAGCATCGGCTCAGCAAGCTGCGGGCGTACAGCGCGATTGACTTCGATCGCGCCAAATAGCTCGCGGCTGCGGGCTCGTCGGCGGGTGCGGGTGCGTTGTGGCTTGTCGCGCAGTTCCCCGCGCCCCTAGGTAGTTTCCACTCAGCCCAGTTCAAAAGGCGCCCCCGGTGCGGTGGGGGCGCCTTTTTCTGTACGGGGGCTCAGCCCGCCTGGGCTATGCGGGCCGCCCTCGCCGCGTTCTTCAGTTCCAGGTCGCGGCGGCGCCTGCGGGCCAGGACCACTCGGCGTTCCGCTGCGGTCAGGCCGCCCCACACGCCGTAGGGCTCGGGCTGGAGAAGGGCGTGTTCGCGGCACTCGACCATAACCGGACAGCGGGCACAGACGCGCTTCGCGGCCTCCTCGCGGGAGAGCCTGGCGGCGGTGGGTTCCTTGGACGGGGCGAAGAACAGGCCGGCCTCGTCGCGCCGGCACACCGCCTCGGTGTGCCATGGAGCGTCTTGGTCCCTGTCCCGCACTGGCACCCGCTGGGCCGGAACGGCAGCGACCTGCAGGGACGAATGCGGCGGTTGCAGCACGGTCTACTCCTGACGACGGCTTCGCGAGCGAGAGACGATGCAGCAAGCCCTACCCGCTGTGCGCGCGCCTATGCACTGAGTCCCGAACCGCTGGATTACGGGTGCTCGTGTGCGCTTCAGGGGGGCGATCAGAGGTGGACCGACTCACTCCGCATCCGACCGGATTCACAACCGTCAACGGTCCAGGTGTTTGCGCAAACTCTTGTCGACCTTGTCCTGCACCCGGTCGAGGATGTCCGCGACGAGCTTGCCGCGCTTGGGCCGTCCCTCGATGTTGCCGAGCACGGCCCAGCCGTCGACGTACACCACGGGCGCGTCCGGCTCGGCCGAGTCCACGGTGTGCACCTCGAAGTTGCCGAGGATGCCGCCGCCGGTGCCGCGCAGCGACACGTTCTCCGGGACGCGCACCTCGACGTTGCCGAAGACCGAGAACGCCTTGATCACGACCTGGCGGTACTCGAAGATCGCCTCGCTGAGGTCGATGTCCACACTGCCGAAGATCGCGTAGACGTGGATGCGGCGGCCCGCACGCCGGCGGCCCTTGCGGACGGCGGCGCTGAAGACCGCCACCACGTTCTCGTCCGGGTCGTGGGGTATCGCGTCGGTCGGTCGGCCGGGAGCGGGGGTCCAGGCCGGTATGTCCCGGCGCTCGTGGGCCGCGGGCAGGTCCCGGATGAAGACCTCCAGCTCGCCCACCGTCTTGGCGCTCAGCACCCCCTCGACCCGCTCGGCGTGCTCGTCGGCGGTGAGCCGGCCCTCGGCGAGGGCCTCGCGCAGGATGTCGGCGATGCGGTCGCGGTCGGCGTCCGAGGCACGCAGTTCGGCGACCTGGGGTTCGGTCTTCTTCTGAAGGTCCACGTCGGCAGCCTACCGAAACGCGATAGATCGCGACTAGGCCTGTGGACAACTCTTGGACAAGCAACTGAGCCTTACCTCACAAGCTGCCGCGGTGGGACAGGTTCTAGGCTGTTGAGGCCCGCCGACGGAGGCGGGTGGCCGACTGCGGAGTGTGGCCGACTGCAGAGTGAGGAATGGGCTGAGATGCCTGAGTTCGCGTACACCGATCTGCTCCCCATGGGAGAGGACACCACCCCCTACCGGCTGGTGACCTCCGAGGGTGTCTCCACCTTCGAGGCCGACGGGCGGACGTTCCTCAAGGTGGAGCCGGAGGCGCTGCGCCAGCTCGCCGCGGAGGCCATCCACGACATCCAGCACTACCTGCGGCCCGCGCACCTCGCCCAGCTGCGCCGGATCATCGACGATCCCGAGGCGTCCGGCAACGACAAGTTCGTGGCGCTGGACCTGCTGAAGAACGCCAACATCGCGGCGGCGGGTGTCCTGCCCATGTGCCAGGACACCGGTACGGCGATCGTCATGGGCAAGCGCGGGCAGAACGTGCTCACGCGGGGCGGCGACGAGGAGGCCCTGTCGAAGGGCATCTACGACGCGTACCTGAACCTCAATCTGCGCTACTCGCAGATGGCCCCGCTGACCATGTGGGACGAGAAGAACACCGGCTCCAACCTCCCCGCGCAGATCGAGCTGTACGCCACCGACGGCGGCGCGTACAAGTTCCTGTTCATGGCGAAGGGCGGCGGAAGCGCCAACAAGAGCTTCCTCTACCAGGAGACGAAGGCCGTCCTGAACGAGGCCTCCATGATGAAGTTCCTGGAGGAGAAGATCCGTTCGCTCGGTACGGCCGCCTGCCCGCCGTACCACCTGGCGATCGTCGTCGGCGGCACGTCCGCCGAGTACGCGCTGAAGACCGCCAAGTACGCCTCCGCTCACTACCTGGACGAGATCCCGGCCGAGGGCTCGGAGCTCGGGCACGGCTTCCGGGACAAGGAGCTGGAGCAGAAGGTCTTCGAGCTGACGCAGAGGATCGGGATCGGCGCGCAGTTCGGCGGCAAGTACTTCTGCCATGACGTGCGTGTCGTACGGCTGCCCCGGCACGGTGCGTCCTGTCCCGTCGCCATCGCCGTGTCCTGCTCGGCCGACCGCCAGGCCGTCGCGAAGATCACCGCGGAGGGCGTGTTCCTGGAGCAGCTGGAGACGGACCCGGCGCGGTTCCTGCCGGAGACGACCGACGAGCACCTCGACGAGGCCGGGGACGTCGTGAAGATCGACCTCAACCAGCCGATGGACGACATCCTCGCCGAGCTGACCAAGTACCCGGTGAAGACGCGCCTTTCGCTCACCGGCCCGCTGGTCGTGGCCCGTGACATCGCGCACGCCAAGATCAAGGAACGCCTCGACGCGGGCGAGGAGATGCCGCAGTACCTGAAGGACCACCCGGTGTACTACGCGGGCCCGGCGAAGACCCCGGAGGGCTACGCGTCCGGTTCGTTCGGCCCGACCACGGCCGGCCGCATGGACTCCTACGTCGAGCAGTTCCAGGCCGCGGGCGGCTCCAAGGTGATGCTCGCCAAGGGCAACCGCAGCAAGCAGGTCACCGACGCCTGCGACGCGCACGGCGGCTTCTACCTCGGCTCCATCGGCGGCCCGGCCGCCCGGCTCGCCCAGGACTGCATCAAGAAGGTCGAGGTCGTCGAGTACGAGGAGCTCGGCATGGAAGCGGTGTGGAAGATCGAGGTCGAGGACTTCCCCGCCTTCATCGTCGTCGACGACAAGGGCAACGACTTCTTCCAAGATCCCGCGCCGGCGCCGACGTTCACCTCCATCCCTGTCCGGGGCCCTGGGCTCGCGTAGTGCCTTCGGGGCGGCCGGGAGCAATTCGCCCCCGCCGCCCCTACCCGTCCCATCCCCAGGGGCTCCGCCCCTTCACCCCCGCCAGGTGGCTCCGCCCCCTGGGCCCCGGTTCGGCCCGAAAGGCCTCGTCCTCAAACGCCGGACGGGCTGAGGCCTCGGCAGAGTCTTCGCCGTACGGTCAGCGGGCTCAGACAGCCTCGTCCAACGCGCGGCGGGAGCCGGGCAGTCGGGGCAGGTCACGTGGGGCGGGACCGGGGACCGCCGGGGCTTCGGATGCCGCTGACGGCAGGCGAGCCGGCCGCGGAAGGACACCGACCCCGCGGTGGCGAGGGCCGCGACCCAACAGGCCGACCTGCCTGCGCGGAAGCTGGCCGAGCACGCCCGGCAGGTCCAGGCGCACGCCGACGAACTGCACCGCTACCCGGCGGCCCGGCTCCCGCAGCCCGCGCGGCCGAGTCTGCCGGGCCAGGTCCTGCGGCAGGAATAGCCTCGGCAGTCATGGGCGCTGACCACGACGGAGGTGATCGGCAGTGGCCGACGAGCAGCAGGAACAGGCGTATCGCATCGAGCACGACTCCATGGGCGAGGTCTGTGTCCCGGTGGACGCCAGGTGGCGGGCGCAGACCCAGCGGGCCGTGGAGAACTTCCCGATCTCCGGGCAGCGGATCGAGCGGGCGCACATCGAGGCCCTGGCCCGGATCAAGGGGGCGGCCGCGAAGGTGAACGCGCGGCTGGGCGTGCTCGACAAGGACGTCGCCGAGGCGATCCAGGAGGCGGCCGACGAGGTGGCACGCGGGGACTGGGACGCGCACTTCCCCGTCGATGTCTTCCAGACCGGCTCCGGCACCTCGTCCAACATGAACACCAACGAGGTCATCGCCACGCTGGCGACCGAGCGGCTCGGCCGTGACGTGCACCCCAACGACCACGTCAACGCCTCCCAGTCCTCCAACGACGTCTTCCCCTCCTCGATCCACATCGCCGCCACCGCCGCCGTATCCCGGGATCTCGTCCCCGCCCTCGACCATCTCGCCGCGGCCCTCACCCGCAAGTCCGAGGAGTTCGCCGACGTCGTGAAGTCGGGGCGCACCCACCTGATGGACGCCACCCCCGTGACGCTGGGCCAGGAGTTCGGCGGGTACGCGGCGCAGGTGCGGTACGGGATCGAGCGGCTGGAGGCCTCTCTCCCCCGGCTCGCCGAGCTGCCGCTGGGCGGGACCGCCGTCGGCACCGGCATCAACACCCCGCCCGGGTTCGCGGCCGCCGTCATCGAGGAGGTCGCCCGCACCACCGGGCTGCCGCTCACCGAGGCGCGGGACCACTTCGAGGCGCAGGGCGCCCGGGACGGGATCGTGGAGACCAGCGGGCAGCTGAGGACCATCGCGGTCGGGCTGACGAAGATCTCCAATGATCTGCGGTGGATGTCCTCCGGGCCCAGGACGGGGCTGGCGGAGATCTCGCTCCCCGACCTTCAGCCCGGCTCGTCGATCATGCCCGGCAAGGTCAACCCGGTGATCCCGGAGGCCGTGCTCATGGTCGCCGCGCAGGTCGTCGGCAACGACGCCACGGTCGCCGCCGCCGGAGCGGCCGGCAACTTCGAGCTCAACGTCATGCTTCCGGTCATCGCGAAGAACGTCCTGGAGTCCGTAAGGCTGCTCGCCAACGTCTCCCGGCTGCTCGCCGACCGGACCGTCGACGGCATCGTCGCGCACCGCGAACGCGCCCGGGAGTACGCCGAGTCCTCGCCCTCCGTGGTCACCCCGCTCAACAAGTACATCGGGTACGAGGAGGCCGCGAAGGTCGCCAAGAAGGCCCTCGCCGAACGGAAGACGATCCGCCAGGTCGTACTGGAGAGCGGCTACGTCGAACGCGGCGATCTGACGGTCCAGCAGCTCGACGAGGCGCTGGATGTCCTGCGGATGACACGGCCGTAATCTTTCCCCACCCCCGCGTGAACCGTGACGCGCACCGCGGCGTCGTATGCCTATGGCACCTAATATCTGTTCATGGCAGACGGTGGAGCGGTGAGAGCAGTGGAAGCGGGTACGTCGACGGCCTTCTGGGAGCCCGGGAGTCAGATCCTGTGGCGCTACCGGGAGAACTCCGGCGCGCACTTCCACATCGCCCGTCCGGTCACCGTCGTACGCGACGACGAGGACCTGCTCGCCGTGTGGCTGGCACCGGGCACCCAGTGTGTGAAGCCGGTGCTGGCCGACGGCACGTCCGTGCACGCGGAGCCGCTGGAGTCCCGCTACACCAAGCCGCGGACCGTGCAGCGGGACCGCTGGTTCGGTACCGGTGTGCTGAAGCTGGCGCGGCCGGGGCTGCCTTGGTCGGTGTGGCTGTTCTGGGAGCCGGGCTGGCAGTTCAAGAACTGGTACGTGAACCTCGAAGCACCACTGACGCGTTGGACCGGGGGTGTGGATTCCGAGGACCACTTCCTGGACATCACCGTGGAGCCGGACCGCAGTTGGCAGTGGCGGGACGAGGACGAGTTCGCGCAGGCCCAGCAGGACGGCCTGATGGGCCCGGAACTGGCCGAACGGGTCCGGGAGGCTGGGCGGTCCGCGGTGGAGGTGATCCGCGCCTGGGGCCCGCCGTTCTCGGACGGCTGGCCCGACTGGCGGCCCGATCCGTCCTGGACTGTGCCGTTCCTTCCGGAAGACTGGGACCGTACGCCTGCGCACTTGTCCTCATGAGACCCTTGATGCGCCCCCGGGCTGCAAACGTAGGATCGTCCTCCGCAAGAACGCGCAGCGGCAACTAACGGAGCGGGCGCTGGGCTTGACCGATCGTCACCGAGGGGCGGCAGGACGTGGGCGTGGGGTATGAGGACAACACCGGCACGGGCCACAGACGGTTGACCAAAAACGCAGGAACAGCCCCTGACCACGCGGGAATTCCGTTCCTGGGACACGCATTCCGGGTATCGGGATTTCGGCGGGACCAACTGCGCGCACGGCGTGCAGCCCCGGACGGACGGATTCGACACGCGTGACGGAGCACCCGACCTCCTTCGAACGCCCCCAGCCGGGCGTCGACCCCACGGACCCCCGCGGGGCGCTCCTGCGTTCCCCGGCGCCCTCGTCCACCCAGGGCGTCGAAGCGCCGGCCGCTTTACCCGTCCAGGCCCGCGCCGGTGACATCCCGCCGGAGACGGCACCCGTCGCCCAGAGCAGCAACAGCACGACCGGCACGTCCGGTAGGACCGGCAACAACAAGGACATGGGCATGAACCCGGCCGGCACCGGCCCCGAGCACTCCCAGCCGGCCTCCGCCGAGCAGGACCCGCACCGCCCGCGGCCCGTGCCCGAAACGGTCCCGGTCCAGCCCGGCGGCGAGGACGACCGGCCGCCCCAGAGCGGCGACGAACGCCGTAGCGGACAGGGTCTGCCTCCGGGCCGGCCCACGCCGATGCGGCGGGACGGCGACCGGCTGCGCTTCGTGGGCGCGGCAACCCGCCGGATCGCCCGCGGCATCGACCTGGACGAGATCGTGATGGGTCTGTGCCGGGCGACCGTGCCGACCTTCTCGGACGCGATCCTCGTCTATCTGCGGGACCCGCTGCCCGTCGGCGACGAGCGGCCCACCGGACCCCTCGTGCTCAGGCTGCGGCGCAGCGACCGCATCCCGCAGCAGGAACGGGACCTGGAGGACGGCATCCTGCCGGTGCCGGTCCCGGAGAACCCGACCGAACTGGACACCCTCGGCACCGAACTGTGCGAGGTACAGCCCGGCAGCGCGCTCGCCGAGGTGTTGCGCGGGGTGCGCCCGGTGTTCACGGACACCCCCGCGGCCCGCGCGGCGCTGCCGGAACTGCTCGGCGAGGGCTGCGAGTTCGCCGTACCGACGGGCCGGCGCGCGATCCTGGCCCCGCTGCGCGGCCGGCGCCGGGTCATCGGTGCCGCGCTGTTCCTGCGCCGCCCGGAGCGCATCGCCTTCGACCCGGACGACCTCCTCGTCGCCGCCCAGCTCGCCACGCACAGCGCGCTGGGCATCGACAAGGCGGTGCTGTACGGCCGTGAGGCGTACATCGCCGACGAGCTGCAGCGCACCATGCTCCCGGAGACCCTGCCGCGGCCGACCGGCGTCCGGCTGGCCTCGCGCTATCTGCCGGCCGCCGAGACGGCCCGGGTGGGCGGCGACTGGTACGACGCGATCCCGCTCCCGGGCAGCCGGGTCGCCCTGGTCGTGGGCGATGTCATGGGGCACTCCATGACCTCCGCGGCGATCATGGGCCAACTGCGGACGACCGCACAGACCCTCGCCGGGCTCGACCTGCCTCCGCAGGAGGTGCTGCACCACCTCGACGAGCAGGCGCAGCGGCTCGGCACGGACCGGATGGCGACCTGCCTCTACGCCGTCTACGACCCGGTCTCGCACCGGATCACCATCGCCAACGCCGGTCATCCGCCGCCGGTGCTGCTGCACCTGGGCGGCCGTGCCGAGGTGCTCCGCGTGCCGCCGGGCGCACCGATCGGTGTCGGGGGCGTGGACTTCGAGGCCGTGGAGCTTGACGCGCCGGCCGGAGCCACGCTGCTGCTGTACACCGACGGTCTCGTGGAGTCCCGGCTGCGGGACGTGTGGACCGGGATCGAGCAGCTGCGGGAGAAGCTCGCCGCGACCGCGCAGTTGACCGGTCCGGATCATCCGCCGCCGCTGGAAGCGCTGTGCGACGAGGTGCTGGACATGTTGGGTCCGGGGGACCGGGACGACGACATCGCGCTGCTCGCGGCCCGTTTCGACGGGATCGCGCCGAGCGATGTCGCGTACTGGTTCCTTGAGCCGGAGGACGCGGCGCCGGGGCGTGCGCGGCGTCTTGCTCGGCGGGCCTTGTCCCGCTGGGGCATGGAGGATCTCACCGACTCCGTCGAGCTGTTGGTCAGTGAGGTGGTGACCAACGCCGTGCGGTATGCGACTCGGCCGGTCACTTTGCGGTTGTTGCGGACCGATGTGCTGCGGTGTGAGGTCGGGGACGATGTACCGCAGTTGCCGCGGCTTCGGCAGGCCCGGGCCACCGATGAGGGCGGGCGGGGGCTGTATCTCGTCAACCGGCTGGCTCGGCGGTGGGGGGCGACCCGGCTCAGCACCGGCAAGGTGGTGTGGTTCGAGCTCAACCGAGGCTGACCGTCTCGGAGCCCGGCACCCGCGCACGACTCTTCGGGGTCATGCGCGGTGATCCGGACGACGCCATGCCCGCCTGGACTCGCTTCTCGCCGGTCGCCCGTGAGCAGGATCAGCGTGGCGCCCGGCAGGACCCGCTCCGCCTCGTGCTCGGGCGATGGCCTCCCCGGCCCCCATGCCGAGGCCGAGAGCCCCTCTACGCGTCAGGCTCGTGGTCACGAGAAGCCTTTGTCCACGCTCACCGATGTCAGGCTGTGGTCCCGCCCGGCATCCATGTACACGCCGTCGCCGGTCCTGGCCCCGCACATGTCGAGGGGATTGGTGAAGGCGAACCCGTAGACGGCCGCGGCACCGTAAAACAGCGAGACCTTGCACCCTGACGTTGCTTCGAGCTGGGGAATCGTTGCCGGTCGGCTCGCTACCCAGCTGGACACCGGCCACGACAAGGGCGCCCGGTGGTCGGTCACCGGGCGCCCTGTCTTTCGCTTTTCGCTACTGGCCGTCGTTCGGGTCGAGCGGGATCTCCGGAGTGGTCGTGCTTTCCTCCGGGGTCGACGGCGGGCTCGTCGTCGGCGTCACCGTGGGGGTTACCTCGGGAGTTGTCGCGGCCTCCGTCGTGGGAGTCTGCGACGGGGTCTGCGAGGGTTTCTCCGCGGTCGCGGTCGCCGACGGGGTCTCGGACGGGATCGCAGAGGGACTCGGGGTCCAGGAGGGCTGGACCGCGGCGCCCTGGTCGGTGTCCAGGTCGAACTTGGTGTTCTTGCCTGCGACACCGAAGGTGTACGCCGCCCAGATCTCCGCCGGGAAGCCACCACCGTTGACACGGGGAAGGCCTGCGGTCTTGTACATCTTGCTCTGCCCGTGGGTCTTGTAGTCCTCGCCGAAGAGACCGACGGAGGTCACGAGGTCCGGGGTGTAGCCGGTGAACCAGGCCGACTTGTTGTCGTCGGAGGTACCGGTCTTGCCGGCGACCTTCCGGCCGTCGCGGGCCGGGTTCTGCTGCACGGACTTCTTGGCCGTACCGTCGTCGACCACGCCGGTCAGGACCGAGGTCACCGTGTCGGCGGCCTCCCGGCTGATGACCTGGTCGCCGATCGGGTCGGGCATCTGGAACTCGCTGCCGCCCTGCTCGGCCGACTCGATGATGGTCGGCGTGACCTGCTTGCCGTGGTTGTCGAGGGTGGCGTAGACACCGGCCATCTGGATCGGGCTCGCGCCCATGGTGCCCAGGGTGTAGGCGGGCAGCGACTTGAGCTTGCCGGTGTCCATGCCGAGTTTGGTGGCCGTCGCCAGCACCTTGTCCATGCCGACGTCCACGCCCATCTGCGCGAAGACGGAGTTGATGGACTTGTTCATCGCCGTCTGCACGGTGACCTTGCCGTAGTCCGCGTCGTCCTCGTTCTCGGGTCCGAAGCCGACCTTGTTGCCGTCGCTGTCCACGACCTGACGCTTGCTGGTGCCGTCGTAGATCGTGTTGGCGCCGATCGTCTTGCCGCTCTGCGTCTCGGAGGCGTTCTCCAGGGCGGCGGCGAGGATGACCGGCTTGAAGGTCGAGGCGGGCTGGTAGTCGGTGCGGTTGGCGTTGCTGATGTAGTGCTTGGTGTAGTCCGTGCCGCCGTACAGGGCGACGATCTTCCCCGTCTTGGGGTCGACGGAGGCGGCGCCGGCCTGGACGTTCTTGTCGACCGTCCGCTTCTCCGGGTCCAGCTGGCTGATCAGCTGGGTCTTGACCGCCTTCTCCAGCTTGGCCTGCTTCTTCTTGTCGATGTTCAGGGTGATGGTCCAGCCGGAGTTCTCGACCCGGGCCTCGGCCTCGTCCTGGGTGATGCCTTCCTTGTCCATCAGCTGCTTCTCGAGCTGCTGTTTGGCGAGCTTGATGAAGTAGCCCTTCTGCCCCTCCAGGCCTGGGGCGGCCTTGGGCTCCTTGGGCACCGGGAACTTCATGGCCGCGCGCTCGGTCTTGTCCAGCCAGCCCTGCCCGACCATGTTGTCCAGGACGTAGTTCCAGCGGGCCTGCACCAGCTTCTTGCCGGTGGGCGTGGCGACCGCCCAGTCGTACTGGCTCGGGGCCTGGAGCAGCGCGGCGAGGTACGCGCCCTGCTCGACGCTGAGCTTCTTGGCGTCGACGCGGTAGTAGTCCTGGGCGGCGGCCTGGATGCCGTAGGCGCCGCGGCCGTAGTAGCTGGTGTTGATGTAGCCCGCGAGGATGTCGTCCTTGGACGTCGTGCGGTCCACCTTCAGCGAGATGACCAGTTCCTTCAGCTTGCGCGTGACGGTCTGGTCCTGGTCGAGGTAGTAGTTCTTGACGTACTGCTGGGTGATCGTGGAGCCACCCTGCTTGCCCTTGCCGGACAGGGTGTTGATCAGGCCGCGGGCGGTGCCCTTGAGGTCGATGCCGGCGTCGGTGTAGAAGGTCTTGTTCTCCGCCGCCACGAAGGTGCGCTGGACCGGCTTGGGCACCTCGGAGAGGTCGACGATCTCGCGGTTGGTGTCGCCCTCGCGGGCCATGACCGAGCCGTCGCTGTACTTGTAGATGTTGCTCTGCTCCTGCGCGGCCGCGTTGCCCTTGGGCACGTCGATCATCATGTACATCACGACGAAGCCGCCGATGCCGAGCAGGCAGAGGGCGAAGAACGTGCCGAGCATCTTCTTCCAGGTGAAGAGCCGACGTATGACGCTCTTACCGCTTTTTGCGTTCTTCTTACCCCGGGCCGCCTTGCGGGCCGCCGCCCTGCCACCTTCCGCGATGCCGCCTTCCGCGATGCCCTCGCTCGGCGTCCCGGACGAGCGCGTGGGCGGCGCCGCGCGGCGACCACCGCGCTGACGTGCTCTTCTCTCTTCCGCTCGTCCCATGGGTCGACTCGCTCCGCTTCCTCATCGGCGGCCACACAGGTTCGTGGCACAGGTCAGCTCAGAAAGCTAACACCGGTCCATATGACACAGGACCTTCGATCCGGCCTTCGGCGGGCGTGAGAATCAGCACCCGCCTCCTCGGAACCAGACCGCCGGGAGGGCGTGAAGGTTGCCGAGGGAGGGTAATGTGATATCAGTTAGTTAGCTCTTCGATAAAGATCTTCGACAGATGGGGGACTCCTGTGTCCAAGGACGACTCGGTACCCGACATGCCCGCCCCGCGCGTACGCGAGTTCACCGCGCACAGCATCGGCGGCGCCCTCGCGCTGCTCCTCGGCCTGGTCGGACTGCTGCTCGCGGTCTTCCTGTTCGCCGCGAGCGGGGAGAGCCCGGGCTTCGCGGTCGGCGGCGTCCTCGTACTGATCGCCGCGCTGATCTCGCTGCGCGGCCTGAACACGGTCGCGCCGGGCGAGGCCCGGGTCGTCCAGCTCTTCGGCCGCTACAAGGGCACGATCCGCCAGGACGGCCTGCGCTGGGTGAATCCCTTCACCTCACGTACGAAGATCTCCACCCGGGTCCGCAACCACGAGACGGCCGTCCTCAAGGTCAACGACGCCTACGGCAACCCGATCGAGCTGGCCGCGGTCGTGGTGTGGAAGGTCGAGGACACCGCGCAGGCCACCTTCGAGGTGGACAACTTCGTGAAGTTCGTCGCCACCCAGACCGAGACGGCCGTACGGCACATCGCCATCGAGTACCCCTACGACGCCCACGACGAGGACGGGCTGTCGCTGCGCGGCAACGCCGACGAAATCACCCAGAAGCTCGCCACCGAGCTGCACGCGCGCGTGGAGTCGGCCGGCGTCCAGATCATCGAGTCCCGCTTCACCCACCTCGCCTACGCACCCGAGATCGCCTCGGCGATGCTCCAGCGGCAGCAGGCGGGGGCGGTCGTCGCGGCCCGGAGGCAGATAGTGGAGGGCGCGGTCGGCATGGTCGAGGAGGCGCTCGCCCGGATCACCGAGCGGGACATCGTGGAGCTGGACGAGGAACGCAAGGCGGCGATGGTGTCCAACCTGATGGTGGTGCTGTGCGGCGACCGCGCCCCGCAGCCGGTCCTCAACACCGGGACGCTCTACCAGTGACGGCACCTTCCGCACCTTCTGAGGGCGGCCCCCCCGAGCGGCGGCCTCAGCAGCGCAAGCAGGTGCTGCTGAGGCTGGACCCGCTGGTGTACGAGGCGCTCGCGCGGTGGGCCGGCGACGAGCTGCGGTCGGCCAACGCGCAGATCGAGTTCCTGCTGCGCAGGGCGCTCAGAGAAGCGGGACGCCTGCCCGGTGACGCCGGACCGTTGCCGCGCCGGGGGCGGCCGCCCAAGGATACGTGACAGAACCGTGACAATGGGCCCCCACCTGCGGCTGCTCACCGCCGGGTCCGACGTACACTCTCCACGTATACATGCAGGGTATACACCGCATGTACAGTCCTTCCCATGTCCATCGGTCACACCCTCCTAGGGCTCCTGGAGTCCGGGCCCCGCCACGGCTACGACCTCAAGCGGGCCTTCGACGAGAAGTTCGGTCACGACCGGCCGCTGCACTACGGCCAGGTCTACTCGACGATGTCCCGGCTGCTGAAGAACGGCCTCGTCGAAGTCGACGGCATCGAGGCCGGCGGCGGCCCCGAGCGGAAGCGGTACGCCATCACGGACGCCGGGATCACCGACGTACGGCGGTGGCTCGCGACGCCGGAGAAGCCCGAGCCGTACCTCCAGTCCACGCTCTACACGAAGGTCGTCCTCGCGCTGCTCACGCACCGGGACGCCGGCGACATCCTCGACACCCAGCGTTCCGAGCATCTGCGGATGATGCGCATCCTCACCGACCGGAAGCGGAAGGGGAACCTCGCCGACCAGTTGATCTGCGACCACGCCCTGTTCCATCTGGAGGCCGACCTGCGCTGGCTGGAGCTGACCGCCGCGCGTCTCGACAAACTCGCGGAGGTGGTGGTCAAGTGACCCCGGCCGGTTCCCTGCTCGTCGCCGACGGGCTGCGCAAGACCTACGGCCCGACCGTCGCCCTCGACGGCGCCGAGTTCTCCATCCACCCCGGCGAGGTCGTCGCCGTGATGGGCCCCTCCGGGTCCGGCAAGTCGACCCTGCTGCACTGCCTCGCCGGAATCGTGCCGCCCGACGCGGGCTCGATCATGTACAACGGCCGGGAGATGGCGACGATGAACGACGCCGAGCGCAGTGCCCTCAGGCGCTCCGAGTTCGGGTTCGTCTTCCAGTTCGGGCAGCTCGTCCCGGAGCTGACCTGCGTGGAGAACGTGGCGCTGCCGCTGCGGCTGAACGGCACCTCCCGCAAGGAGGCCGAGAAGGCGGCACTGACCTGGATGGAGCGACTGGAGGTCGACGACCTCGGCAAGAAGCGGCCCGGCGAGGTGTCCGGCGGTCAGGGGCAGCGCGTGGCCGTGGCCCGGTCCCTGGTCACCGGCCCCCGGGTGCTGTTCGCCGATGAGCCGACCGGGGCGCTCGACTCGCTCAACGGCGAGCGGGTCATGGAGCTGCTCACCGACGCCGCCCGGTCCACCAACGCGGCCGTCGTCCTCGTCACGCACGAGGCACGGGTGGCCGCCTACTCGGACCGCGAGATCGTCGTACGGGACGGGAAGTCCCGGGACATGGAGCGGGCCGTATGAGCGTGCGGCAGTGGTGGAGAGACCTCTCCATGGGGGTTCGGTTCGCCTTCGCGGGCGGACGTGAGGGGTGGGTCCGGGCACTGCTGACCGCGGTCGGCGTCGGGCTCGGGGTGGCGTTGCTGCTGCTGACCACCGCGCTGCCGAACGCGCTGGCGGTCCGGCACGACCGGGAGGACGCCCGTACGGACATCACGTTCGGCGGCAAGGTCATCCCGAAGGCGTCGGACACCTTGCTGGTGGCGGACACCGGAACCACCTTCCGGGACAAGACCGTCCGCGGCCGGGCACTGGAGCCCGAGGCGCCGAAGGCGCCGCTGCCGCCGGGGGTCGGGGCGTTCCCCGCGGTCGGCGAGATGGTCGTCTCCCCCGCGCTGAAGAAGCTGCTGGAGTCCGGCGACGGCAGGCTCCTGCGGGAGCGGCTGCCCGAGCGGATCGTCGGCACGATCGGCGAGAGCGGGCTCATCGGTTCCCATGAACTCGCCTACTACCGGGGTGCCAAGGGGCTCGCCACTCAGGGCATGGACGGCGGCCGGGTCACCCGCATCGACCACTTCGGGGCCGCGGACTCGACCCCTGAGCGCAGCGACCCGATCATGCTCCTGCTGATCCTCGTCGTCTTCGTCGCCCTGCTGATGCCGGTCGCCGTGTTCATCGCCGCGGCCGTGCGCTTCGGCGGCGAGCGGCGCGACCGGCGGCTCGCGGCCCTTCGCCTGGTGGGCTCCGACGGCCGCTCGACCCGGCGGATCGCGGCCGGCGAGGCGCTCGCGGGAGCGGTGCTGGGGCTGGTCCTCGGCACCGGGTTCTTCCTGATCGGGCGCCAAGTGGCGGGCTCCGTCGAGGTGTTCGGGCAGAGCGTGTTCCCGAGCTACCTCAACCCCTCCCCCCTGCTGGCCCTGCTGGTCGGTGTCGCGGTGCCCGCGGCGGCCGTCCTGGTGACGCTGATCGCGCTGCGCGGGGTGGTGATCGAGCCGCTGGGTGTGGTCCGGACGGCGAAGCCCGCGCGGCGCAGGCTGTGGTGGCGGCTGCTGCTGCCGCTGGCCGGACTCGCGATGCTCTACCCGATGGTCGGACAGGGCCGCAACGGCGGCGACTTCAACCAGTACCTCGTCATCGGCGGTGTCGTCCTGCTCCTTGTCGGCGTGACCGCGCTGCTGCCGTGGATCGTCGAGTCGGTCGTGGCCCGGCTGGGCGCGGGCGTCCTGTCCTGGCAACTGGCCGTGCGCAGACTGCAGTTGAGCAGCGGCACCGCGGCCCGGATGGTCAACGGCATCGCGGTGGCGGTGGCCGGGGCGATCGCCCTGCAGATGCTGTTCGCGGGCGTCGAGGGCGACTACACCAAGAGCACCGGCTACGACGTCTCACGGGCGCAGATGCAGGTGAGCGTGCCGGACGGGAAGACACTCGCCTCGACCGCGAAGGAACTCGCCGCGACCAAGGGCGTGGAGAAGGTGTACGCCTTCGACGAGGGGTACATCGCGGACGGGCCGGGCGACGACGCTCGCTCGAGCCGGGTGACCGTCGCCGACTGCGCGTCCCTGCGCGAGATCGCCGCACTGCCTTCCTGTCGCGAGGGCGACTCCTTCGTCCTGCAGGGCGGCGGGGACGACGGCGAGGAGGGGGCCCTGACCGCCGAGCCCGGCCGGACGCTCTACTTCGAGACCCAGACCTCCGAAGGCTCCGAGAAGACCAAACCGGTCGCCTGGACCCTGCCGAAGGACGTCAAGCAGGCCCGCCCCGTCACCGATCCGACCGGCTACAAGCGCGGCGGCCTCCTGATCACCCCGAGCGCCCTGTCCTCGACGGTCGCGCCGGGCGTGCAGGGACAGGTCTATGTGCGGCTCGACGACTCGGTGCCGGACGCGCGCGAGTACGTACGCAACACGGCGGCCCGTATCAGCCCGCTCGAAGAGCCCATGGAGTGGGTGTCCTTCGAGCGCGACGACCGCTACGAGTCCATCCGCACCGGTCTGTTCGTCGGCGCCGCCTGTGTCCTCGCGCTGATCGGGGCAAGCCTGCTGGTCTCCCAGCTGGAGCAGCTGCGCGAGCGCAAGAAGCTGCTGTCGGCGCTGGTCGCCTTCGGCACCCGGCGGCGCACCCTGAGCCTGTCGGTGCTGTGGCAGACGGCGATCCCGATCGCGCTCGGTCTGCTGCTGGCCTCGGTGGTGGGGCTGACGCTGGGCGCGGTGCTGCAGCAGATGACGGCCACCACGGTGCGTGTGGACTGGCCGAGCGTGCTGTCGATGACCGGCGTGAGTGCCGGTGTCGTCCTCGCGGTGACGCTGCTGAGCCTGCCGCCGCTGCTGAGGCTGATGCGGCCGGACGGGCTGCGGACGGAGTAGCCCGTCCGCAGCCGGGGGTCCGCTCAGAGGCTGTACTCCTTCACCACTCGCCGGACCTGGGCGAACAGCATGCCGACGTTGACCGACTTGCGGCAGACGACAACGGCGACGACGTCCTGCTGTTCGTTCAGCCGCACGAACAGGTGTGTGAGGTTCTCGCTGTTGACCAGGATCTCCTGGAAGAAGTGGTTGTCACTGCTGATCCCGCGACGTTCCTTGAAGACGTCCTCGATCATCACGACCGTGCGGCCCTGGAACAGGTCGAGGGTCGCGCCCGCCAGGAGGTCCAGGACCTCCGGCGGGTGGTTCTCGACGGTCTCGTACGACAGCAGCATGCCGGTGGTCATGTCGACCACGCCGGAGGCGACACAGTCGGGGGCGTCGGTACGAAGGGACTTGACCAGGCCCATCACCTGGTCGGAGAAACCTGTGGCCATGCGCTTCGTCGCCATCCCTTCAGACTCCTTCTGATGCTTTCTCGGTGAGGATCGAGCCGATCCGGTTCAGCGTCGGCTGGGTCGCTCGGTGCAGGTGGTCCACGTCCATGCCCTCGTCACCGAGCACGACCATGAGGGCTGTGTCGCCGACGGCGTAGAACGCGGCGCAGCCGTGACTGCCGTAGGTCACCGTGCGGCGCAGCGTGCCGCGGGCGGTCGCCTCGGCGGTGCGCCGGGCGAGGCCCAGTCCGGCCGCGGCGAGCGCGGCCAGGCCCTCCGGGTCGATCGCGTCGGCGGTGTCGGCCGCGATGAGCAGTCCGTCGGCGGCGGCTACCGCCGTGTCCGTGATGCCGGTGACCTGTTCGCGCAGACCGCGCATTTCGAGCGCCAGGGCTTTGTGATCCATATACTCAACTCCCCTATTTCTGTTCACATCTGATCGGCTTCTTCATTTGGGTGTGCCATTCCGGAGGCCGAAGAAGTTTCCTGGTTTACGGCGGGGCAGATCGGTGCGTTCCGGGAGCGGGGCGGGCTCGGCGGGCACCGGCTGCCGTTGCCGTAGTCCCTGGCCGTCCAGGAGCACCCGGACCGGGATCGGGTCGGAGGGCTCCACACATGCCAGGAGCCCCTCGTCGAGCATTCGGGCGACCTCGACGGTGACGGTGTAGACGCCCCGGCCGACCCGGAAGGCGAGATCCCGGGCGGTGCGACGACCGTCGGCGTGGGCGAGCAGATCGCGCCTGAGGACGGTGAGTTCGGCGTCCGCGCCGCCCGGCGCGGGGGCGGGCACGGGCCGTTCGCGGTCGGGGTGGACGGGGTGCGGCAGCGCGGCGAGGGCGGTGAGCCTGCGGGTGGCGTCCTGCAGCAGTCTCAGCGGTGGCTCACCCAGCGGGACCTGCGCGAACGGCTCGGCGGTGGGGACGCGTTCGCACTCCTCCACCCGACCCGCGGCCATCGCGAAGGCGGCGTCATGCAGGGCCAGCGCGCACACCACCCGCAGCTGCGCGGCCCCCGCGTAACCGTGCGCGATGAGTGCGGTGGCCGGCCAGCGCGAGCCGCCCGACTCCCGCACCAGCTGGGCCCACTGCTCGCCGCTGACCCGCCCGGAGCGCAGCAGCAGCGCCTCGGGGCCCGGGGCGCCCGGCGACTCCACGGCGACCACCCGGCCGTCCCCGAAGTGGAAGACGCCACCGGGTGTTCCGGTGATCCGCAGCTCGCCGGTGAAGCCGTCACGCCCACACACGGCCAGGGCCTGTGCCAGGTGTTCGTGGCCCGACATCACACCCCCCGCCGCCTCGCACACACGCCTGACGCGTAGCGCTGAGGAGGGAATGTGTATCAGTCCGGGCGCATATTCCGGGCGGGGGTTTCCCAGCTGCCGCTAGTTGACGGAAGTTGAGTTCGCGGGATGCTCAAAAACAATGCGTTCGGCGCTCATTTGACCGAATCCGAGGCAGGTTTTTCAGAGTCCGAGGGCGGTTCCGCCGGCCCCTCTTCGTCTGCTACGACCTCGTCCTCGATCTCGGGCGGCACGGACTGTTCCTCGGCGTACGCCTTGAGGTAGCTCACCACCGTGTTCGTCACCGCCACCAGCGGTACGGCCACCACCGCGCCGCCGATGCCGGCCACCATGCCGCCCGTGGCGACCGTGAGGACGACCGCGAGCGGGTGCACGCGCACCGCCCGGCCGAGGATGAACGGCTGGAGGATGTGGCCCTCGATCTGCTGGACGGCGAGGACCACCGCGAGCGTCATCACCGCGGCGAACACGCCCTGTGTGACGAGCGCGACGACCACCGCGAGAGCGCCGGAGGCGACCGCGCCCACGAGCGGGATGAAGGAGAACAGGAAGATGAAGACGGCCAGCGGCACGGCCATGGGCACATCGAGGAAGTAGATGCCGATGCCGATGAAGACGGCGTCGATGAGGGCCACCAGGACCGTGCCGCGGACGTAGGCGGTCAGGGTGCGCCAGGCGCGCGGACCGGCGCCGGCCACGGCGGGACGGGCGGCCGCGGGGACCAGCTTCAGCGACCACGCCCAGATCCGCCGGCCGTCGTACAGCAGGAAGAGGGTGGAGAAGAAGGTCAGCAGGATGCCGGTGAGCGCTTCCACGACGACCTGGACGCCCTCCAGGCCCGCGGAGGTGATCTGGTCGGTGTTGGCGCCGACCGCCTCGCGGAGGTTCTTGGCGATCTGGTTGATCTGCTTGTCGGTGACGTGGAAGGGGCTCTTCAGCAGCCAGTTGCGCAGATCGTCGATGCCGTTCTGGATCTGGTCGGAGAGCGTGTCGATGTTCTCCATGACCTGCCAGGTCACGAACCAGCCCATCAGGCCGATGACGACGAAGCCGAGGATCGCGGTGAGGGCGGTGGCGGGACCGCGCGGGACGCCGTGCCTCATGAGGCGGGCCACCGTCGGCTGGAGCAGCGCGGTGATGAGCAGCGCGACGACGAAGGCGAACACGACGAGTTGTACGGCGCTGATGACCCGCATCAGCACCCAGACGGTGCCGGCGAGGACCAGGAGCCGCCAGCCGGCCTCGGCGGCGACCCGTACGCCCCACGGCACGGCCTGCGCCGGATCGGGACGGGGGACCAGCACGACGGGCGGGCGGGAGGCGGCGCGCGACGGCTTCTTCGGCTTGCGCTCAGGCGCTTCGGCCTGGTCGGCCTCGGCCTCCTCGCGGGCCACCTCCGCGCGGCGCTCGTCCAACCGCTCACCCATATCGGTCAGTCGGGTTCCGAGCCGACCGAGCCACCCTGGCACTCGCGACATGATCCGTCCTCTTCCCCCGTCTCTCCCCACCACTCCCCCTGGAGTCCTCGCGTCCGACCGTACATGGCAGAAGCCCCTCCCCCTAGGACGGGGAGGGGCCTCGCGAGGTTGAGAGCCGGGGGCGCTCAGTACCAGTGGTTGGCCTGCCAGAACGACCACGCCTCACAGGGGCTGCCGTAGCGGCTGTCCATGTAGTTGAGGCCCCACTTGATCTGGGTGGCCGGGTTGGTCTGCCAGTCGGATCCGACCGACGACATCTTGGAGCCCGGCAGGGCCTGGAAGAGACCGTAGGCACCGGAGGAGGCGTTGACGGCCTGGTAGTTCCAGCTGGACTCGTGGTCCACGATGTTGCTGAAGCACTGGAACTGCCCGCTCGGCACCATCGAGGCGGCCATCGACTGGATCTGCGCGACGGTGTACGAGCTCTGGACCGGGAAGCTGGAGGAGCTCCTGCTGGCCTTTTCCTTGGCCTCGGCGCGCTCCTTGGCTTCCTTGGCCGCCTTCTCGGCGAGTTCCTTCTTCTCGATCGCGGACTTGGCGGCGGCCTTGCGGGCCGACTCCTCCGCGACCTTCTTGGCGCTCGCGTCCGCGGCGATGGCCTGGGTGTCGGCCTGCTGCGTCAGGGACACGGTCTGCACCTGAGCCTGCTGGCCCGCGGGTATGTCCGCGAGCAGCGTCGTGTCGGCTGCCGTCGCCTCGGCGTCGTTCGGCTGCGCAACGCTGCCCGAGGCAACGCCGACGACGCTTCCGACTGCGGTGACTGCCGTGGCCGACGCCACTGCGAATCCCCGGACCGAAATCGGGCTCACACGGTTTCCTTCCAGCATCGCCCGCTTCGGTGACCCTGGCGGACGCAATCGTGCCCCTGGACACTGGCCTCCGAACTGCGGGGTCACGGGAGGCGCGGGCCCGGTGGGCAACTCCCCTGCGGGGAGCGCCGCGTGATGCTCGGGCGGCATACGACGTCGACTATGGAGTTGGCTGTGATGCTGCTGTGGTGCCGTACCGCTGGGGGTACAGGTGTGTCGTATGCGGGGCCTGACAGGAATGAGACTCTGCCGTAACCGGACGCCGGGTGGCAATTCTGAGTTGCGTGTGAAAGCTCACATCCCGTTTGGCCCCAGTGAATTTGAGAAACGGCAACACGCGAAGGCGCCGCCCGGCTAGGCTCTTGGCCTTTCCGGACGGCGCCAACCGGCCCTGGATACCCCAGTTTCCCTTAGATCTGGCAGATTGCCTTAGATCTGCCCGTCTTCCAGCATTTCGGTCACAAGGGCCGCGATCTGGGACCTCTCGGACCTCGTCAGCGTGACATGGGCGAAGAGGGGATGCCCCTTCAGCTTCTCCACGACGGCGACCACACCGTCGTAGCGCCCGACCCGCAGATTGTCCCGCTGGGCCACGTCATGGGTCAGAACGACCCGTGAGTTCGCGCCGATCCTGGACAGAACGGTCAGCAGGACGTTCCGCTCCAGGGACTGCGCCTCGTCCACGATCACGAACGCGTCATGGAGCGAGCGGCCGCGGATATGGGTCAGCGGCAGTACCTCCAGCATGCCGCGCGCGGTGACCTCTTCGATGACCTCACGGCTGGCGACCGCGGACAGCGTGTCGAAGACCGCCTGTGCCCAGGGGCTCATCTTCTCGGACTCGGAGCCCGGCAGATAGCCGAGTTCCTGTCCGCCGACCGCGTACAGCGGACGGAAGACCATGACCTTCTGGTGCTGGCGGCGCTCCAGGACCGCCTCCAGACCCGCGCACAGCGCGAGCGCCGACTTTCCGGTGCCGGCCCGGCCGCCCATGGACACGATCCCGATGTCCGGATCCAGGAGGATGTCCAGCGCGATGCGCTGCTCCGCGCTGCGGCCCTTGATGCCGAACGCCTCCCGGTCGCCGCGCACCAGGCGGACATTGCCCTCGGGCGAGATCCGGCCGAGCGCCTTGCCGCGCTCGGAGTGGATGGTCAGTCCGGTGTGCACCGGCAGGTCGGCGGCCTCGGGGACGTGGACGTGCCCTTCCTCGAAGAGGATGTCCACCTGCTCTCCGGGCAGGGCCAGTTCGGACATTCCGGTCCAGCCGGAGGAGCCCGTGATGGCGAGCTCGGCGCGGTACTCCTCGGCGAGGAGACCGACCGAGGACGCCTTGATCCTGAGCGGGAGGTCCTTCGACACGACGGTGACATCGAACCCCTCGGCCTGCAGATTGCGGGCGACCGCAAGGATGCGGGAGTCGTTGTCCCCCAGGCGGTAGCCGCTGGGCAGCACACTGGGGTCCGAGTGATTGAGCTCGACACGGACGGTCCCGCCCAGCTCCCCGATCGGGATGGGGGCGTCGAGGCGGCCGTACCTCACCCGGAACTCGTCGAGCAGACGCAGCGCCTGCCGGGCGAAGTAGCCGAGTTCGGGATGGTGCCTCTTGGCCTCCAGCTCCGTGACCACGACGATCGGGAGCACGACCTCGTGCTCGTCGAAGCGGTTCAGGGCGTTCGGGTCGGCCAGCAGGACGCTGGTGTCGAGAACATAGGTGCGCCGGTCAGGCAAACGACGCTTTGTGCTGGTCACCACGGAAGGACGTACCCCCTCGGAAGAGGTCGGGGAGCGACGGAGTGGAGCTGGACCGGTCGACGGCCCGTTTGCACGGGCCGGGGACCGGCCCTCCACTGCTTCTCCCGTGCCGAGACCGCACGGTCGAGCTGGTGCAAGGGGCCTCCCGGGCGGACGGCCCCGTGCCGTCCGCTGAGATCCGACACCCGTGGTTCGGGCGTCGACCTGCTTGGCTTATGCCCTCGAACACGCGGAGCCATGCCATCGCATATGACGGCGCGCTGGTGAACTCCTTGTTACCCGCGTCCCAAAACGGGGTAGTCGCCCGCTCCCTGTGGAGCGCCTGTGTCAGCCGCCGTAGCGCCGGTGTCGCGCCGCGTAGTCGCGCAGGGCGCGCAGGAAGTCGACCTTCCGGAAGGCCGGCCAGAAAACGTCGCAGAAGTGGTACTCCGAGTGGGCCGACTGCCACAGCATGAATCCGGACAGCCGCTGCTCGCCGCTCGTGCGGATCACCAGATCGGGGTCAGGCTGGTCGCTGGTGTACAGGTGCCGGCTGATCGCGTCGATGGTGACGGACTCGGCGAGCTCCTCCAGAGAGGTGCCCTTCTCGGAGGCGTCGAGCATCATCGAGCGCACGGCGTCGGCGATCTCCTGGCGGCCGCCGTAGCCGATGGCGACGTTGACGAGTATCCCCTCGACCCGGGCGGTGGACTCCTCCGCCTCCTTCAGCGCGGTCTGCATCGGGGACGGCAAGAGGTCGGGAGCGCCGACGTGGTGGACGCGCCAGCGGCCGTCGGCGGCGAGGGTGCGGACGACGTCCTCGATGATGCCGAGGAGGGGGCCGAGCTCCTCCGGCGGTCGGTTGAAGTTGTCCGTCGACAGCAGCCAGAGGGTGACGACCTCGACGTCCGTCTCGGTGCACCAGCCGAGGAACTCCTCGATCTTCTCGGCGCCGGCGCGGTGGCCGTCGACGGGGGTGGAACCGGCGGCCTTCGCCCAGCGTCGGCTGCCGTCCACGATGACACCGATGTGCTTGGGCACCTGGGCGTGGTCCAGGTGGCCTTCCACCCGGTGTGCGTAGAGCCTGACGAGCAGGCCGCGCAGCTTGTCGCGCAGGTTCACGTGAAAGTCAGCCCCTTTGAGATGGCGGTCCCCGCGGCTAGAGCGTACCGGGATGCCGGACGCCAACTGTGAGGGGACTGCGAGTTCGTGGGCGGCTGCGGGTGGTGGGGAGCCCTGTATGGGTCGGCACCCTGACCGTCCCTGCCGGTGTACCCCTCGTGCGCAACTCAAGTACTCCTCGTGCGCACAAAAAACGGGCCGGTCCGTGGGGGGGATACGGACCGGCCCGAGGGGGGGTTTCCACCATAACCCTTCGTAAGTGATGCTGCGTGCATCGGCGTGCCACAACTACTCTCCGGAGTCGGGCGGCAACGGCCGGGTGGCCGCTTGAAGGCCTGTTCATGGGGGTTTCGTGGCCGAATCACGGCGGAATCATGGGGGCGTAGGGCATCGCCCGCGTGGGTGACTCCGGGTCGGAACGTTTCTTTGACGCCGGGAAGTGGGCGCGGCACCGCGCAGCCCCCTCCTCTGCGCGGTGCCACCGCGCAGCTTTGCTGACGCGAATTGCCTCGTCTTGAATTTACGTCAGAAGCAGCGCGGGGGCGAGCCGCCTGGGATAACGATGTGGACACCCCGTGAAGACCATGGATATGTGGGGTAGATCGCCACATGATGCGCTCGTTGCCCGATTTGCAACTATTCGACGAGGTCAGCGGACGGGCTTGCGGGCCTCGAAGAGGTGGCGGCTGCTGTGCGCGACGAAAGGCCCCTCGGACTCGATTCGCCCATGCAGGGACCGGAGCCGGGGTTCGTGCTCCGCCACCGTGAAGCCGGGGACCATCCACACCACCTTGCGCAGGAAGTGGACCACGGCGGCGATGTCGTGGAACTCGACCCGCAGCCGTTCGGCGCGCAGGTCGACGATCTCCAGCCCGGCCGCCTCGGCGGCGGCGCGTTCGTTGTCGGGGTGGCGGTCGGAGCACTGTTCCTGCGGCAGGGGGCCGAGGAAGTACTCGACGAGTTCGAAGACGCTGCGCGGACCCACGTGTTGGGCGAAGTAGGTGCCGCCGGGCTGAAGCACACGGGCGATCTCCGCCCACTGCGGGTCGACCGGGTGCCGGCTGCTGACCAGGTCGAAGGTGTTGTCGGCGAAGGGCAGCGGGGCGTCCTCCGCAGCGGCGACGACCACGATGCCGCGCGGGCGCAGCCGGGCGGTGGCCCTGGCGACGTTCGGCGGCCAGCCCTCGGTGGCCGCGGCGAGCACGGGGGCCCGCGCGGTGCCGAGGGCGAAGTCCATGACCTCGCCGCCGCCGGTCTGGATGTCGAGCGAGGCGGTGGCACCGGTGAGCCTGCGGCCCAGCGAACGGGCGAACCCCCACGAGGGCCGCGCCTCGGTGGCCCGCCCCTCGAACCACGAGAAGTCCCACCCGTCGGTGGGGACGGCGGCACCTTCGGCAATCAGGTCGTCGAACGTGTGGGTGAAGTGGGCGGTCATGGGGTGATCGTCGCAGGGTGCGGTGGGCGGGCGCCCCTTAATTTTCTGCCACCCCTCGGGGTAGGGACGGGGCGCGGGAGTGGGGCAGGCGCGGGACAGCTTCTTTACTGCTCCGGTCGCTCTTTACGGCTCCGGTTGGTACCGCAGCAGCACAACCCCGTTGCCGAAGGTCCGCGACTCGACGAGCCGGAGCGAGGTCAGCGTGTCGGCCTGCGGGAACAGGGGTTTGCCCCGGCCGACGACGACGGGGTGGACGTAGATCCGGAACTCGTCGACGAGGCCGTACCGCAGAAAGGTCTCCGCCAACTCGGCCCCGGACAGCGAGAGATCACCGCCCGGCTGTTCCTTCAGCGCCCGGACCTCTTCCGGTACGACCTCCCGGACCACGGTGGTGTTCCAGTCGGCGTGCGGCAGGGTCCGGGAGTAGACGATCTTGGGGATCTCCCGCCAGATCCGGGCGAACTCGGCGATCGAGGCGGGGGCGTCGGGGTCGGCGTCGGCGGTGGGCCAGTAGTCGGCCATGAGCTCGTAGACGACCCGGCCGTGGAGCAGCCCGCCCATGGACTTGGCCGTGTCGTTCATGTGCACATGGAGTTCCTCGTCGACCCGGTGCCAGCTGATGTCGCGGTCGGGGCCCTCGATGTAGCCGTCGAGGGAAATGGCCATCCAGAGGACGATTTTCCGCATCGGGCACCTGGCCTAGGCAGGAGGGAGAGGATCGACTCCCACGGTACTGGGACCGACGGGGACGGCGCGGGAACGCCATGACGGGAAGGTGACTTCGGAATGGGGCGCTGGCAGGACGGGCGGGGGCGGTTGGTCGTAGACGGCGTCTCGGTGCCCCTGGAGATCGCCACGTCGTATCGCGCGCGTACCAGGGGACTGCTCGGACGTGACTCCGTCGACGGCGCCCTGCTGCTCTCCCCCGCGAGCGGCATCCACACCTTCCGGATGCGCATGCCGATCGACGTCGCCTATCTCGACCGGAGGCTGCGGGTCGTCGCCGTACGCACGATGAAGCCCGGCCGCCTCGGACTGCCCAGGATCCGGGCCCGGCATGTGCTGGAGGCGCAGGCCGGGGTGATGGAGGGGTGGGGGGTTCGGGTGGGGGTGCGGGTGGATGTGGTCAGGGAGTAGGGAGCTGTCGTCAGCCGAACGCGCTGACGGCGAGGTCGGAGGACGGGATCCGCATGTTGGGGCGGCTGCCGTTGTTGATCGCGACGTAGCAGCCGAACAGGCCCTTCACCAACTCGCCCCCGTTCATCGCCCGCAGCTGCCGGTCATCGTCCGGGGCGTAGTGAGTGCTGGTGTAGACGTCCAGGACACGCTCTCCGTCGTGGTCCTGGCGGAAGCGGAGCTGTTTGCCGTCCGGCTCGACGGAGACGAGCAGGGTGGCTTCGCGGAAGGCGTCCAGGAGTGCCTCGGGGGTGCCGCGGCGTGAGCGGAGGGCCTGGAGCGTGCGCTCCACCTCGTTCTCCGGGGGGCGGTATCGCAGTGCGGTGAGGGTGGGTTCGTACCCGGGATTGAAGTGGAAGTCGCCGATCTCACCGTTCTCGTCGATGGGCCAGCCGCCAGGCTTCCCGTGCTCCGGAACCTCGCCGTGCGGGTTGGTGTAGGCCGGGTCGATGGCGAAGATCGCCCTGCCTGGCTGACGCCGGGCGGACACTCGCATGGCCTCGGTCACTTCAGGAGGGAGCATCTTGGGACCGCGGAGGGGGATGTCGGGGTACACGTGCAGCTTCAGGTCGCGCGGTCTCAGGTCCCACTTCCCGTCGCCGACGATCTCTTCCTTGAGGGCGGCCCGACTGGGGGCCTCCTGCCAAGGCCCGGGCAACGCCCGCCCCGGAAACGGGTAACCGCCCTGCGGCACCATCTCGGCCAACGCCTCGGTGGGAGCGAGGCCCCGTGCCCTCGCGGATCGCATCAACCTGATCCAGAAGCTGCTGCAGTTGCTGGCCTCGTGGCCAAGTTCCGGGCGCACGACATAGCCGACGGCCCCCTCCGCGTCCGATGCGTACAGCGCCCCCAGGATCCCCTCCATGTTGGCCACCACGACATACCGCACAGGACCGTTCGCCCGCTCGGGATAGTCGTCCACCCCACCGGTCAGCCGTACTTGCAGGTCATCCGCCAGCCGGGAGAAGGGCCTCTCCTCGGAGTGCCCCTCCGGTCCGTGCTGCTCGCTCATCACTGGATCTTTCCGTAGATCTGCCACTGTCCCTTGGCATCCTGGAACGCCTTGGTGATCGTGTATTGGTTGCCGTGGCCGAGCAGCAGTTCACGCTCTTCGGCGCCGTAACGGCTCACCTTCTCCAGCCACAGGCCCGGGGTTTCCGCGGGGACTCGCAGATGGAGGACTGCCTCCTTGTTGCTGTACACGGCGTCTCCCAACGAGGTGGACATGTAGGAATCATCCGTGAAGTTCCTACCGACCATCTTCGACGGGTCGTCGATCTCCATCTTCGCCAGATAGTGGCCCAGGCCCGTGCCGCGCCGGACGATGACGTCCTCGGGGAGCGGGTTCCCGGCGAGTGCCTTGTCGAGATGCTCGATCTGCTGATGTACGACCGGGTTGTCGTAGTAGCTGCCCGCCCCATCCCGCAGGAACCCGTTGACTCGCTGGTATTCGGTCCCCGTGTAGCCATGCACCGCCGCCCGCTGGTCGGCCGGCAGGCTCTCCGCGTAGTCGTTCCAGTGCTTGGCGCCGTACTCGATCGCGTCCGCATTGCTCTTGAACGTGACCGCGTTGTCCGAGATCTCGGCCATAGCCGATGTGTGCTTGGCCGAGTCGGAGAGTGCCTCCCACTCCGAGGCACCGCCTCCGCCGCCTGTCTCCGCGGCCGGTGAGCCGCCCCCGGAGTCGCCGACATCGTCCCACTTGCCACGGGCGGTCTCCTTGGCCGCGTCCGCCGTGACGTCGGCAACATCCTCGCTGTGCTTGAAGGAGGTCCAGCTGTCCGGCAGCGGGGTGTGTCCAGCTGTGGCCTTGCCAACCGATTCGCCCGCACCCTCGGCCGCCGTCCCGACCACCCCGCGGGCGCTCCGCTCCGCCGCCGTCTCCACGGCGCCCTCCGCGACCGCGGTCACGGTACGGCGGGCCGCGCCCACCCCGGTCGCCGCGCCGCCGGTGACCGCGTCGCTGACGAGGTCGAAGACGAGGGTGCCGAGCGCCTCGGCCGGGTCGCTGGACCAGCCCGAACCGACGAGTGACTTGGCGGTGCGCACCGGATGGTTGGCGGCGGTGAGCAGCCCCATGCCGGTGACAGAGAGGTTCTGCAGGTACTGCGCGGGGTGGGTGAGGTTGTACGGGTCCATCGGGCTGACCATCCGCACCATGCGGATCAGCCCGGTCCCGCCCTTGACGAAGCCGCCGGCGAAGTGTTCGAGCTCCATGTTGGCGGCCCTGGTGCCGTCCAAGAGGCCGGCCTTGAGCTTGGCCAGGGTGCCTGGCTCGGCCGGCGCCGCCGCGAAGGCGTCGGTCACCTTGGCCGTGGCGGTTCCGGCGGCGGAGTCCCGTGTGCGGCGGGCACCCTTGAGGATCTCCTGGGCCGCCTCGCGCCCGGCTTCTCCCGGGTCCGCGAAGTCCCCGGGATCGGTGGGGGATCCGGCATTCGGGTCCGCCAGGGAGCCGACGGCCAGGGCAGACTCGTACTCCCAGACCTGCTGGTCGTACTTGTTCCGGGCCGTGGCGCTCTTCGCCTCCGCCGCCCGCCACTTCTCGATCGCCTCGGCCGCCTGTCCGCGCGCCCAGGAGACCGTGTGCGCGTACTCCGCCAGGGCTTGCGCGGCGGCCGTACAGGCGTCGGCCGCGGTCAGCCACCGCTTGGGGTGAGTGGTGAAGGACTCCCGGAAGGAGTCGGCGGCGGTACCGGTCCAGTGGCCCGGGTCGAGCTTCTTCAGCGCCTGCCCGGTGCTCTCGAAGGCGGAGGCGAAGGCCTTCAGATGCCGGACCGTGTCGTCGAGGTCCCCGGTCGAGCCATGGATCAGCTCACCCGGCTGGTCCGTCTGCCCCAGCTCCCGTTCGGGCACCACGGCGCCGACCGCCCCGGTGACGTACTCGGCGCCGTCACGGACCTTTTCCCCGACCGACTTCAGCCCGACCACGTCCAGGCTGTCGCCCACCACGTCCGCGGTGGCGTTGACCCCGTCGGCAAGTCCTTGCTTGATGCCGTTGCCCAGGTCCCCCAACTCCCCCAGGACGCCCATCAGTCACCGTCCTCGGGTGTGACGGACTCCACCGACTCCCGCACGAACTCGGTGCCGACCCGCACCTGTGTGCCGTACTGGCCACTGGTGGTCAGGTCCTCCTCGGTCTCCTGCCAGCTCTTCCCCATCTGCTGTACGGCAGCGGACGCCGACTCCTGCGAAAGATCCGGTGTCCAGGCATCCTTGGCCCCGGACCCGACCTGGCTCCACGACATCCGGGCGGCGTCCTGGCTGGAGACGGTCGGGGCACCGTAGTTGGCCACGACGACGTCCTTGAGCACGCCGATGCCGTACTCCTCGGCCTCGTGGTAGTAACCGGCCGACAGGTCGAGCTTCTCGGCGATCTCGTTGCCCTCGTCGACGAGCGCCTTCACGCCCCATTCCCAGCGTTCCGCGAAGGTGCCGAACGCCTTGGCGAGCCCGGCGTGCCCCATCTGCAGCGGGCTCAGCTCCAGGCTGCCGAACCCGAACCCGACGGCGCCGCCGCCCACTTGACCAACGGCCTGCAACTCCTCGATCGCCTGGCCGATGCCCTTGGCGGCCTGCTTGAGTACCTCGGGGTCCGCCCCGTAGCCATTACTCATGCGCGGCGGTCCGGTTCCAGAAGATCGACCGCCACCGGGTCCGGCACGATCCCGGAGAGTGGAGGCATGAGGAGCGGCCGGATGCCGCCCACGTCGACCGCGACCCCGGTGGGGGTACGCGTCTCGGTGACGGCGGCGGGTACGGCGATGTCGAGCAGCCGGGAGCCGAGCACCGTCCAGTGGCGGATACGGCCGCTCGCCCACCCGGGGTCGGTGCCGGCTTCGGCACGGGCGCGCGCGAATCGCTCCACCTCGGTGGTGGACGTGAAAGCGTACAGCCACTGGACGCCGTCCGTCTCGGCTGAGCAGATCGGTTCGTTCTCGGCGAGCGGCACGTACAGGGCGGCCGCCCGGAAGGCCGCCAGCAGCCGATCGCCGTCGCCCTGACCGTCGTAGAGGTCGTGGATCTCGGCGGTGAGCGTGGCCCGTTCGAGGGTACCGACGCCACATGCCGGTCCGTGGGCCCGTTCCGCTTTCATGTTGTGTGGTCGCTCCGTGACTGAACGTGTGATGCGCGAAAGCACATCATGATGATCGTGTATCAGTCCAGCCGGGTCGGATCTGCGTCCGTCCGGGACGCGACTTGCCCCGCGCGGGCTGCTTGGCGCCTGCTTGGGGGAGGAGTAACTGCAGTGCAGATTCTGTGAGTTACGACGCACGGATGACGGCGACTTGGAAGAAGCAGAACGTCACGTCACTCGAAAGAGCGTTTCGTTTCTGCGGTTGGCGGTGGCAGTACGGCTGCGGGCCGGGGAGGTCTGCTGATCGGGCGCGGGTCGCGAGTAGGGCCCCCCGGGGGGGGAAGGTTTTCGCGGACGTCGTCCCGAACGCAGGAGGCTTTGTGAAGACGGTGAGTTGGACTCATCGCGATCCAGCCACGGGGGGCGACTGGTGATCGCCGATGTCAGCGGCCACAACTAGACTGGATGTACTCAGAACCCATACGTCCCACGAGGCGAGATCACCTCTGTCGGCGGACCCGGTGAAGCAAGCCGTAGGACGCACGAGTGCTGGAGAGGGACGGCTCTGGAGAGGGACGGCTTCTGAGTGACCGGCGACGCGTGCGGGTCGCGGGTTTCACGGGGAGTCAACGGGGAGTTGGGCATGGCTGAAGAAGTAAGCGTCGACCTCGACGAGTTGGAGCAGACGGTCACCGCGCTGAACCAGGTGCTGAGCGGCCTCGGCAAGGCAGACACGGACACGGCGACCAACACCTACCTCCCGCCGGGTGCACTGGGCACCGGATTCGACGAGGCGGACAAGCTCGCCAACGCGCACAACGAGATCAAGACGTACATCGAGGACGCCGTCAGGTACCTCAACACCATCATGGACGAGTTCGGACGGAAGACGAAGTACACGCACGGGGCGTACCAGGACACCGACTACGAGGCCAAGGCAAGCTTCCCGAACGCGGGACAGTAAGGGTCCATGAGCCAGGTGAACGCTGAGACGCGCGGTAACAAGGGGGCACGGGGGCATGGCTGACAGCGACGGCCAGATCGACTACGACTACACCGAGATGAACATGTGCTTCAACGAGAAGCACACGACGAACTTCGCCGGCGGCAAGAACATGGACGAGATGAAGGCCATGCTCGGCAATGCCAGACCGGACCTCGTGACAGGCGTCGCGGCAGGCTGGAAGGGACTGGCAGCCCAGCTGACCAGCATCCAGGCCGAGTTCGAGAAGGAGGTCACCCGCATCCAGGCACACTGGACGGGCGCCGCCGCCGACGGATTCGCCGCGAAGGCCAAGCAGGTCAGCACGAGCATCGCCAACACGGCCAAGTACGCCAGCCACACATCGATCGCGATGACGAACGTCGGCGCCGCACTGGGGCCCATCAAGGACGAGGTCCTGGCGATGGAGAAGCCTGGACGATTGTCCAGCATCTCCAACGCCGCGGGGGATGGGTTCACGCGCAGCAACGAGGGGACGGACAAGGACATCGCCGCGGGAATGGGCGCGGACGAGGTGCTCGACCGCAACCACGACGACCTCTCGGCCGGGCGGGAGGCTCAGCTGAAGATGGCCGCGAAGATGGAGACGTTGGGGGCGGCTTACAACTCGCAGGCGATGGCTATGGGGTCGTGGGACAAGAGGCAGGCTCCCCACGACGGGAGCGATGGCTATCCCGGGGATCCCGGCGGCATCGCGCCGACAGTGGTGGCCATGCCGACAGCGCGCTCATCCCGGAGCCCGCAGAGTGTGTCGTCGAGTGCAGTCCGGACTGCACGGACAGGCGCCATCAGTTCCTCGAACCCTGTCACTTCGCCGTCAGGTATCACCGGCGGAGCACATAAGTCGGCCGCACCGACGCAGAGGATCGGCACGGCGATCGACGGTGTCTCCGCTGGCGGTACCGGAGCACCCTCGGTAGGCGGCTCCGGAATTGTCGGTGGCGGAACAGCTGGTGGCGGTGGCATCGGTGGCAGTGCTGGTGCCGGCTTCGTCGGTGGCGCGGCCGGGGCCAGTGCATCTCGGGGCCTGGCTGGTCGTGCCAGTGCCGGCAGCATGGCAGGGCGTGCCGTCGGCGGCATGGGTGGCGGCGCCGCCAAGGGGGGTGCCGCACGTGCCGGAGGCTTGGCCCGCGAGAGCGGTGGCGTAGTCGGCGGATCGCCCAAGGCCGGTGCGGGCGCGGGCGGCAGGGGCACTGCTGGCGGTTCGGGCCTGCACAACAGCCGTGGTGCAGCAGGAAAGGGAGCCAGCGCGATCCGCAAGGGCGGCGTCGCAGGCGCCCCCGGTGGGCGCACCGGTCGCCGAAAGGAAGAAGAGCAGCGCGAGGGCGAGCGCCCCGACTACCTCGTCGAGGACGAGGAGACCTGGGCCCCGCAGACCAACGCAGCACCTCGCGTCATCGAGTAGTCAGCTCCGCTCGGTGCTCACTGGCACGTGACAGGATGCGTGAGCGTGGCTTCCGAGTCGCGCCCGCGTTCGGGATTGGGAGAGGACCAACGGAAGAATGGCCATCACACGAACGATGCGTGCGCTGAGCGCTACGGCGCTGACCGGCGCACTCATCCTGACGGCGACTCCTACCGCCTCTGCCGACCAGACCAGACAGGATCAATGGGCACTCGATGCCCTCAGCGCCCAATCCGCATGGCAATTCTCCAAGGGCCATGGCGTAACGGTCGCCGTCATCGACAGCGGCGTCGACGCAGAGCACGTGGACCTGAAGAACAACGTGCTCGAGGGCAGGGACTTCACCGACGGCGATGACGACCCGAGCCCCGACGCCGGAGACAGCGAGCCTGAACATGGCACGGCGATGGCATCGGTCATCGCCGGCCATGGACACGGCCAGAACGCGTCAGACGGCGTGATAGGGCTCGCCCCCGAGGCCAAGATCCTTCCCATTCGGGACAGGAACGGCGGGTTCGCCGAAGATATCCGTTATGCCGTGGACCATGGCGCTTCGATCATCAACATGTCCATCTCGACAGACCAGGCTCTGCCTGAAGACCGTGAGGCCGTGGCCTACGCTCTCGAGCATGACGTATTGATCGTGACGGCATCAGGAAACGACGGCAAGGGCAACACCGTCGAATACCCCAAAAACTACCCCGGCGTGCTGACCGTGGGCGGCGTGGACAATGGCGGAGCTATCTGGAAGGGCTCCAACTACGGCCCTGAAGTTCTCCTGACCGCCCCTGCAACCCATATCGTCAGTGCAGGCTGGCCCGGCGACACTGCGGTCCGCTCCGGAACCGGCACCTCCGACGCAGCGGCACTTGTGTCCGCGGCCGCGGCATTGCTCAGGTCAAAGTTTCCCGACCTGACGGCAGGGCAGATCGCCAACCGACTTGTGAAAACCGCCGCATTGCCTGATTCCGAGAAGACGCTCTCCCTTCCGGATGAGAAGTACGGCTATGGCATCATCCAGCCACTCGCCGCACTGAAGGACAACATCCCGGCAGGCTCGCAGTACGGCCCCCTCACCGTCCCGGAGTCCCTGAAGGCGAAGTCCGTCACTCCCGAAGCCTCAACGTCCGACGCCGACCAGGCGAGGGCCAACCAGAAGGCCACGATCATCTGGACCGCCATCGGTGTTGCGGGGCTCGCCGTAGCCACCCTGACGGTCTTCCTGATCGTCAGGCGCTCCAGACGCGACAAGAACAACAACGGCGGTCCTGGCGGCCCCGCGGCCTACCCGCACCACGGCCAACAGACCGGTCCGCAGCAGTACTCATATCAACAGCCCGTCTCGCCGCAGCAAAACCCATACCAGCAGCCTTCCCCTCCGCAAAGCCAGTGGCCGCCCCAGCAGTAACTGCCAGACCGGACTCGGGAATCCCTGTGCTGGCAAGCATGTTTCACACCAGAGCTCTCGCCATGGTCATCAGATCGGAGTCCACCGCACCATGACTCGCTTGTCTGCAGCAGCTTCCCCAATTACGGCCGTGCTTGTGGGCATGCTGCTCGTCGGCTGCTCAGCATCGGTTCATGTCGGAGGGTCCGAGCCGAAAATGTCTGCGGACAAACTGGGCGGCCTGGTTGCCGAGAAGCTTGCCGCGACGACAGGGCAGCCGACGCCGGACATCAGCTGCCCCGAGGACCTCGTCGGCAAGGTAGGGACCAGCACCCGGTGCAAGTTGACCGCGAACGATGGAAGCACATTGGGCGTGACGGTCACCGTGTCGTCTGTCGATGGGGATCAGATCCACTTTGACTTCGAGGCCGACAAGACTGCATCCCCTGCGAGTTGATTACCGCGTACTCACGGAACGCTTCCGTCGCTTCGAGTCGGCTATCGTCTCCGGGTTTCCGATGAAATCTCAAGCCTCGGCGGATTCCCTACACCAGCGACCTCCCGCCCTCCTCGATGGCTCGCACCTCATGATCATCTTCGTCAAGTCGCATACGAATCCTGACGGCGTTCGGCGCCTTCTACGGCCCCGTCGCGGATGGCCTAAGGGGCATCAGGCCGGTGGAGGCGAGGCGGGTTGTCCGCGCCTGCGCAGCCGAGGCCGGTGCAACACGTGCATCCGCTAGCGGTGCAAGCTCCCTGAACAAGGGCATGCCATCGCGCAAGTATCCCTGGTGAACAGCCGGTTCAGCCGGAGAAGGACGCCATGGCCTCGTCCCAGTCTCTGAGCTGATGCGGCTGCCAGAGTCACTACGTACGGCCGACGATGTCGAGACGATCAGGTCGCTGTGCGAGCACATCCCGCAGAAACTTATCGAAACTGAGGCTATCGGGGCCGCTCCGCGTGAGCACTCGGGCGAGCGCACCACTTGGCGCAACGGACACCGAGAGAGCCTGCTGACCACGCAGGCCGCCGACCTGGACCTGGAGATCACCAAGGTTCGGACCGGACCGTTCTTCCCCTCACCGCTCGAGCGGCACCGGCACATCGGCTGGGCCCTGTTCGCCGTGGTCATGGGGGCATACGTGCACGGCGTCTTGACGAGCTCAGTCGATGACTTGGTCAAAGCACTGGGTATGGGCAGCGACATCTCCAAGTCGGAGGTCTCCCGGACCTGCGGCGAACTCGACGCAGAACTCACCGCATTCAAGGAACGGCCGCTGGACTGCCACATCCCTCCTCCTGCGCAGTTCACTGCCCAGGCGCTTCTGTCGGGTCGTCAGTTCGCGCCTCGTCGTCAGCGGGCCTGTGCTCATGGGACGCCGACACCGAACCTCCCGATCCCCATGAGATTTGGCAGTGCTCGGAGAGGCAGAAGCGGGATGACGCCTGGACGCGAGCGACGGTCCCTCAATGGCTTGCTGTAGCTAGCAGACACATCCGGGGATTACCCATCCTCTGTCCACAGCCTCGGCCGGACGACGGCCGAAAACCTTCTACCTCGGCAAACTGCAACGAGGTTGGCTTGATCCTCTTACGGTAATCTCACCTTCACGGGCAGTCCTGAGAGGTTGCCTCACAGGCATATGGGGGCAATCCATGTCAACTGGCACAGATGTCGACAACCCGCAGTCGTTGAGGAAGGCCGGAAACGGGGCGGCTGAGATCGCAGGGGAGACGCGGACCGCCGGCAATCATCCGCTCAACGAGACCCGCTCGGCGGCCACGGACTTCAGCGCCGACTGGAGTGGCGGGATGGGAGCCGCTCTCAACCGCCTCGCGTCCGTCTGGTCCCTCCAGGTGGACGGGTTGGTCGGTCGGTGCCGCGACCTCAGCACACAGTTCGGGACCACTGGCGGCAACTACGTCGAGGTCGAGTCGGTGAACACTCAGACCGTGAAGTCCGTCCAGTCGTCGCCCTTCGGCTGACGGGCCACGCTCCAGCCAGTCGTCACACGATCGTCTTACGGGGAGAAGTCCGGCCGATGCCGACGTACGAACAGCTCTACCACCTCAAGCTTGGCAACCTCAAGACCGCCGTCGACCGGTGGGTTGAGACCTCCACCAAGTTCAAGGGCCTGCACACCTCTTTCGGCGACAGGGTGGAGCGGCCGTACAAGGAGGCGGGCTGGCGGCAGCCGGTCATGACTGCCGCCCTCGCGGGTACCAGGGCGAACGAAGCCAAGCAGGAGTTCGAAGACGCCGGAATCGAGGCCGACGGTATCGCCAAGGTACTCGGGGATCTACACACCAAGCTCAAGGCCTATCAGGCGGAGCTGCGTGAGTGCGCCGACGTGAAGGCCAAGAACAAGGGGCTGCACGTCAGTGCCAAGGGTGAGGTCACCGCACGCGACGACCTGTCGGACGACCCGATGCGCCACCACGACCCCGACTATCAGGACCTCATCCGTCAGCAGCACGCCGACATCGACGCCATCGTCGCCGAGCTGGAAGGCATCCTGCAGAAAGCCACTGAGGCGGACGAAGAGGCCTGCTACGCGTTGAACAAGAACCTCGGCAGCAACAACGGGGACTTCAACGACACCGTCTACACCTCGCTGAACGAAGCCGACGCGACCCGGGACTCCGCCCGCGCCCTGGAGCTGGCCGGCAGGGGCAAGGACATGACGGATCAGGAGCTGGCCGAGCTCAACGCGCTCCTCAAGGAGCACAGCAAGGACACAACAATCACCGCCGATGGCAAGGAAATCAAGGACAACCGCTTCGCCGAGAAGTTCGCAACCGGCCTCGGCCCGAAGGGCACGCTGGCCTTCTGGTCCGAGATGGCCGACCCGTACGGCGGAGCCTACGGTCGCAGCGAGGAACGCGAGAAGCTCCTCAAGGACCTCCAGAACCAGCTCGGCACCACCCTCGGCAATGCGACCCACTCCGACAGCAAGGCCATGACGGAGTGGAAGCAGGAAATGATCAAGCTCGGGCCGCAGCGGCTGGAGATCGACGACGCGGGCAACCCGTACGGCTTCCAGGTGATGAGCAACCTGATGCGGCACGGGGAGTACGACAACGCGTTCCTTCAAAGCTACGGCGACACCCTCATCAAGACCGAGAAGCCCTGGAATGACGGAGACGCCAGCCACGGTTTGGGCCTGGATCGGCTCTGGACCGGCAACTTCAACAGCGGCGATCTCAACTTCGGTGCCAAGAACGACCGCGGCAACGACCCGATGACCGGCTTCCTCGAAGCCCTCGGCCACAACCCCCAGGCATCGGCCAAGTTCCTCTCCGACGACGAGCACTTCGACTACTTGGTCGGCGGCGATGAGGACACCAAGGCCCGCGTCTGGCCCCATGACACGGCGTTCGGCGGTGACCGGGACAAGATCGGCGGCTACGACTCCCTGGGGCACGCGTTGGAATCGGCGACGCTGGGTGAGGCTTACGGCACTGACCCCTCCCACCCGCACCGTGACATGGAAGGTGCGACCAAGGTCATGGAGAAGGTGGTCGAGCGCTACGGCGCCGACCCCGGCCTGGTGAACGAGCGCGACGGCCTACAGGACAGCGTCGCCAGGATGGGCGCCGCGTACATGGACGACCTCAACTACCAGGTGGCGGACATCGGAGATGCCGGTGACCTGATCGACAAGGACAAAAGGTTCCCCGCGGACGATCACGGCCGACTGGACGTCACCTCACGGGAGGCGAGCAACTTCCTCTACGGCTTGGCCCAGGACAAGGAAAGTCACGCGGCACTCTCGATGGCCCAGCAGGCCTACACGTCAGGTCAGCTCGCCGACCCGAACACGACGAGCACGGACGCTAGGGCCGTGGCGAGTGTCGGGGCGACGGTGCACGGCATCCTGGACCAGGGACGTATGGACGCGATCGACGAAAAGTACGGCGACGACCTGGACGCCAAGAACAAGGAAATCGCGGAATCCACAGCGTGGAAGACGGCCGCCACCAGCATGGCCGTGGGCGCCGGGGTAGGACTCGTCGCGGTGCCCACCATGGGAGTCGGCGCTATCGCGGTCCCCATTGCCATGGGGGTGGCAGAGGGGAGCGCCAACACCTACTTCGGGAACTCTTTCAACGAGGCCGCGGAGGAAGAAGCGAAGCGATACGAAGACAAGAAGGACGACGAGCGCCGCATGGACAAGCAAGAATACATGGACGCGGGCTTGACGACATCGGTCGTGCCGGTGAAGTCCTATGTCGCCCAGCACGCCACCACGGAGAGCGAGAGGGTCCAAATGTGGAGCGACGTGAAGGGAGCATACTTTGATGGCGCTCAGTATGCGAAGAGTTGAGATGCGCAAACAAGGCAGATCAACTCCGTCGCTCCTCTCCCCGTACCGGACGACGTTGAGCCTTCCGATCGTTGCCGTGATAGTCCTGATCGCTACCGGCTGCTCAGATGAAGGAAGTTCCCCGAAAGGGGAGAAGCTTTGCAGCGGTTCCGTCAGCGCAGCAGCGGAAACCGCGCTGGAGAAGCTGACGGGTACTTCATCCCCCACTTCCAGGATGGGATCCTCTTCCTCCACCCCTAAGGAGTTGAAGAAGAGGGCTCTGGAGACCGAGGGAGATCCCTGGAAGAGCAACACCATGCGCTGGTTTTGTTCTGTTGGTGACAAGGCCGAAGAAAAGACACTGGGTGTCGGAGCATCCTGGTCCCTAGTGGATTTTTCATATGCCTCGAATGAAATCAATAAGGGGTCAAAAAAGTATCTCAGAATTTCTCCCGGCGCGATCATCGAGAAGGGTGAGAACGGTCGCACTGACGTGTACTTTCCGTGCCAGATCGCCAAGGATGGCAAGAAGACCGCAGCATACACCATGGATATCAATATCTCGACAGACCTTTCCAATGGGCAGGATTTTCAATCCAATCTCAACAAGGTCCTCCTCTCCGTTGCCCGCTGGATGTCCAAACAGGTTGAATGTGTAAACAACCCGGAAATTCCGGCCTCCACGTAACGCGGCTTCCACCTGAGCCGCTTCTTGGCCGAGGGATATGAATGGGAATCCCAACGGATGCGCAATCCGCTGTTCGTGGGGGTGCCCCTCGTGCTGATCGGCGGCGGGGCGTTCGCCGTTTTCCTGGGTGCGGGTGACTAGCCCGTCAACGGTCGCCATGGGGCCGCCAACAGGGGCAGTTCAAGCGTGCCTGTGGTGGGTTACTGCCGTACGAGGACTGAAGGGGCTCGTGCCTGACGAGGTCGCGGGTGAAGTGAATCAGTACGGCACCAAGCTGGAGCCCGGTCAGGAGAGCCGTTCCCAGGTGAGCTGCACTGTGAAGTGGCCGGGGCACGGCTCGGTGCAGGTGCGTGCCGAGGAGATCACGGCTGGCGGGGGTTATCAGGAATACGAGGTGCCCGGCCTTACCGGCGGGGTCGGGAAGGACGTGGCGCCCTGGATCGTCGCCGAGTGCCTAGGCGCACTCGACCGCCAGGTGCGCCTGGTACCCGGTAGGTATGTCGTCGCCGATGTCGATCTGCCGGTTCCCGGCAAAGGCGAGCAGGCCCGGTACCTCGCGGACTTCCGGACCGCGGTTCAGGTCGCCAACGGGATCACCGCGAAGCTACGAGGAGCACACGCAGCACTCCCGGCTGCTCAGCGTATGCACCGCCGCGGTGTCCGCGGCCAGTTGGGCCGGACCCCTCAGCCAGGCGGCAGTGGACCAGTGCAACATCACGGAAGACACCTTCGACTCCGCAGAGCAGCACGATCACGGGCTTCGGCGGGCACGCGGGTCATGACATCAGAGGCGCCGTGCGTAAATCACGCACACCCCTTTCGGCTGCTCAGCTCTCCCCCCGCGGGAACGACACCTCCACCCTGCGGTTCTTCTTGCGGCCCGTCTCCGTCGTGTTGGAGGCGATCGGGTAGTCCTCCGAGTAGCCGCGGACCTCGTACGTGATGCCGGAGTCCTTCAGTTCCTGGTCCAGGACGTCCTGGACGGCGTTGGCGCGCTCGCGGGAGAGGGTGAGGCCGTGGGCGTAGCTGCCGAGGTTGTCGGTGAAGCCGAAGACGCGGATCTGGGTGGCGTTCTGGTTCTTGATCTCGGCCGCGATGGCGGAGATACGGGCCTTTGCCTCACCGTTCAGCTTCGAGCTGTCCTTGCTGAACAGGACCTCCGCCTGGAGGGCGAACTTCACGTCCGCGTTGGTGTCCTCGCGGCGTTCGTCTCCGCTCTGGTCCTCGACGACCTGCTTGATGTCCAGGACCTTCGCTTCGGCGAGGGTGGCGCCTTCGGGGAGCTTGAGGTCCGGGTCGTTGGGGTCGACTTCGACGGGGGCGGTGGCGGAGGGCTCGGTGCCGGGGGGATAGCTGGGGTCGCCGCCGTCCGCGTGTGCGGGGGTGAGGGTCAGGGCGACCAGCACCGAGGCGACGGTCACGGCCAGGGCGAGGCGGGGTGGGGTGTGGGTGGCGGTCATCGTCGGGGTCATCCGGAGATCTGGATGGTGGCGGAGGCGAAGGTGGGGAGTTGGAAAGCCACCTCTGTCGTGCCTTCGGGCGGTGCGGGGAACTGCATGAACACGGCGAGGCTCTCACCGGCCTTGAGGGTCGAGAAGCCTGTCGTGGTCAGCGGGCGGCCGTCCGTGTCCCGCAGCACGTAGTAGCGCTTCTTGCCCTTCGAGTCGACGAGCGTGGCGCCACCCAGCGACCGGCCGTTCCTCACGATCTCGGTCTCGTCACCCCGCACCGCCGCCGGAACGACGACGCTCTTGTCGCTGTCGTTCTTCAGGGTGCCGTTCACGGTGACGAAGCCGCCGGCGTCCCGTTCGGCGGAGGCGATCTGGAGCAGCAGCCCGTCCTGGCCCTTCAGTTCGGCCATGGGCACGTCCGACTGCCCTTCCTGCGTGCTGGGCTGGGAGCCGCTTTCCTTGGAGGCGGAAGCCGAGGACTCCGGCTTCTTGTCATCGCCGCCGCCTCCGCCGCAGCCGGCCACACCGACGGCCAGTCCGGCCGCGACCGTCAGCGCGACGATCCCCCTGCGGGCCTTCGCCGTGAACCGAATGCTCATCACTCTGCTTCCTTCGTCACTGGTGTCGTCAGCTTGTCAGTCCGCCAGGTGGACGTCGAAGAGATCCTCGGGTTTCGGGAGATCCGTGAGGTCCTTCGGGTCCAGGTTCCAGTCAACGCCGTCCTCGCACGTGAGCTTCGGCAGCACGGCCGGGTCGGCACCCACGCCGGGGAGCTCGAACTCGCAGCGCGGCTCGATCACGGCCGTGGCCTTCTCGGTCGAGTGCTCATCCTCGGTGCCGGGGACGATGGAATCTCCGACGGGCTGGTTGGTCGTCGACACGACGTTGTAGCCCGGGGGCGACAACTCCGGCTGCGGTGTGCACTGCACGGTCGCGTCGTTCTGCGCGGCCAACTCGGTCGCCCGCGCACACCCCCCGTACGCCACTCCGCCGCCGTGGAAGATGTCCTTCCACTTGGTCGGATCGAGTACGTTCTCCACCCACTCGTCGGTGAGCTTGTCCCTGGTGTCCAGGGCCGCCGCCAGGGCAGCCGCGTCGGCCGCGGTCTGGGCTCTGTTCCGATTGGCCGCTGCCTGGCCGACCGCGAGATAGACGAACGCAAGCAAGAGCAGGCCCCCCACTACCGTGATGTAGATGGGGAAGGCCTGCCCTGCGTCGCTGTGCGGAAAGAGACGCGTCAGCCGCCGGTCACGTTGGCGATCTGCTCGGTGATCGCGTCGTAGATCGTGCTGCCGATGTCCGTCCCCGTGATCGCCAGCACGATCGCCACCACCACCGCGATGATCCCCAGGTACTCGACCGCGGTCTGACCCTTGTCGTCGTTGAACCGGTTGCTCATGGTGGGCCCCTTCGGCGTCATCGCTGTCGACCTCCGGAACGTAGGCCGGAGTCGTCGGTTCTGCGGAGGGTCCCTGGGCCCAAATCCGGGCCCAAGTCGGTGTCTTCACGGGTCACCCCACTCCCCGGTTCGAACCCGGGGCCGTGCCCAGCCACTTGGCGGCGGCCTCGGAGCGGCTGGTGCTGTGGAGCTTGGCGAAGATGCGGTTGATGTGGTTCTTGACCGTCTTCTCGCTGATGAAGCAGGCGGCGGCGATCTGCTGGTTGTTGATGCCGGATGCGATGAGGTCCATGATCTCCGCCTCCCTCGCGCTGAGTTGGAAACGCGACCGGTCCGACAAGGACTGTCCCACAGATGGTTGCAATTGCGAAAGCCCCTGCGGGGAAATTGTGGAGACGGCAGTTGGGAGTTGCGGGGTGACGTGTGCAGTCGCACTTGGATCGCGGAGTTGGGTGAGCAGGGCCGCCGTTGCCGTGGGGGTGGTGTGGGCGCGGCCCTCCTTGGTGTCCCTCACGGCCACGACCAGCTGGTCCGCCGTGAACTCGCCGTGCACCAGGTAGCCGTCGGCTCCCCTGCGCAGCGCCTCCCGCACGATCTCCGGCTCTCCGCTGTACGTCAGCATCAGCACCGGCGCGATCGGCACCAGGTACGGGAGCGCCGAGATCCCGTCCACGCCCGGCATCCTGACGTCCAGGAGGATCACGTCCGGGCGGTGGCGGCTCGCGGCCTCGTACGCCTCACGGCCGTCCGCCGCCTGCGCTACGACCGTGATGTCCTCGTGGCCCGAGAGGAGGGCGGTGAGGCCCGCTCGGACCACGGGGTTGTCGTCGGCGACGACGATCCGGACGGGGGTGGGCTGCGGTGCCGTCGGGAAGAGCGCGAACGGGCGTGGAGTGGGGGGTGTCGGTTCGTGCGGCATGTCGCTGCCTCCTCTCGTGGTCATTGATCAGCTGGTGGGGGTGTCAGAGGGAGTTCCAGGCGGACTTCCGTGCCCTTCTCGTCCGCGCCTTCGCCTATGTGAATGCGGGCGCCCACCGACTCCGCGCGTTCCACCATGCCGACCAGGCCGAAGTGGCCTGCCCTGCGGAGCTCTTCGAGGGTGGTGTCCGGGCGGAGGCCGCGGCCGTCGTCCTGGACGCTGATGCGGAGCCGGCCGTTCTCCACGGCCGCGGTGACGTCGATGTGGGTGGCCTGCGCGTGGCGATGGGCGTTCTCCATCGCCTCCTCGGTTATGGAGAGGAGTTGGCGGGCCACCGAGTGGGGGACGGACAGGACGGGCAATCGGCCGACAGGGCCCTGGTAAGTCGTCGGGAGGGTGGTCCTCGCCCTGAAGTTCCTTGTGCGGATCGCCAGTTCCGTCAGTATGTCCGTGGTGGGGGAAGGGTCTGGGTCCCGCCGTAGGTCCGTGAGCAGTTCCCGGGACTCCGTCGCCGCTCTGCGGGCTGCCCTGGCCACCAGTTCCGCCTGTTGCTTGAGGAGGGCCGGGTCCGGGGTGTCGGCGGCCGCCGAGGTCGCCAGGCCCTCCGCCGCCAGCGCCACGCCGTGCAGGGTCTTCGCCACCGAGTCGTGCATCTCCCTTGCCAGACGGGCCCGTTCCTCGCTGATCGCCTCCGTCACCGCCAGGCGTGCCTTCATCGCGGTGAGGGCCTGGGTCGCCGTGCCGAAGCGGAGCAGGAGGTTGCGGAGGGTGGAGCCGACCGCGCCGGTGATCACGCAGAAGCCGGGGAGGAGGAGGGTGTCGGCGGGGGTGGTGTTCGGGTGCGGAAGGGCGGTCTGGGCCAGGAGGAGGATCAGGGCCTGAAGGGAGGCGAAGACCGCGGCGCCTCGCCAGCTGTAGGCGATGCCGGCGAGGAGGGGGGTGCACACGCTGACGTAGGCGAGCGTGGTGTCGGGCCCGGCGGAGATCAGGAGGAGGCTGCCTAAGAGGGTGTCCGCGGCGAGGAGGGTGGGGTGGCGGAGGAGGAGGGGGCCGAAACGTTCCCAGTCCCTGAAGAGGGCGTAGGAAGTGATGAAGGTGATGACGACCGCGGCGCCTACGAGGCGGGCGCCCAGGCCGGGACTGGCGTTGAGGAGAGCGGCGGGGGCGGCCAGGGCGATCATCGCGAGGCGGAAGCCGAAGACCTGGCGGCACATGGCCTGGAGGGCGTTGACCTGGATGTCGAGTGCGGGTGCGTGGCGGTGCGCGTGGTTCGTGTTCCCACCCGCACCACCTGTGCGGCCCGCGTCGTCGGGTGCGGGTGGCCCCTGTGGGGGATGATCGCCGTCGGCGACCGCGTGTCCCACCGCATGCACCGGCCTTCGCGAATCCGCGGCCCTGCCCCACACCTCCGCCTTCACATGCAGGCGTCTGCGCGCACCCGTCATCGACACAGCCCGACCCCCTACTTCCCCGTGATCGTGCCGAAGTCGGTGCCCGAGCCCAGCAGCAGACCCGCGGCCAGCAGCAGCATCGTGGCCGGGACCATGAAGGTGGTGATCATCATGGTGGCCTTGGGGACCGCGCGGGCGGCCTTGCGGCGGGCGTTCTGGGCGTCCGTGCGGCGCATGTCCTTGGCCAGGGAGACCAGGGTGTCCACGATGGGCGCGCCCAGTTCCTCGCCCTGCTGCAGTGCCGTCACGAACATCGCGACCTGTTCCGAGTCGTTGCGACGCCTCAGCTCCGCGAAGGCCTGGCGGCGGCTCATGCCCAGGTCCATCTGGCGGAGCGTGATGCGGAGTTCGTCGGCCCAGGGGCCCTCGTACTTGGAGGCCACTCGGTCGAGGGCCTGGCGGAAGCCGAGGCCCGCGCTCACCACCACCGCGAGCACGTCCAGGAAGTCGGGGAGGGTGCGCTCGATGACGTCCTTGCGCACCCGGATCGCCGACCAGATGCCGACCTCCGTCCAGAACGCCCCGAAGGCCAGCAACAACAACGCCACCAAGACCTGTCCCCGCAGCAGGAAGACCAGGAAACCCAGGCCGCCGAGGAAGCCGTACACCGCCCTGCGGGCCGCGTAGCGGTTGATGGTCAGGCCGCCGGGGTTGCCCGCCAGGTCGATCTTGCGGCGGTACTTCGCCACCTGTTTGGGGCCCATCAGGCGAAGGACCGCGGGGGCGTACCGCATGCCCATACGGTCGATCAACGAGTCCACCGCGCCGGTGCGGGTCGAACCCACCTCCAGCGCCAGCACCAGGTCGCTCGGGAGTTTCACCTCCGCGCGGTACATGCGGATGCCCGCGAAGACGCCCCACACGCTCACGGCCATCAACAGGGCCAGTCCGACAGCGATCATGTCCGCACCCCCCTCAGACGTCGATCCGGGACAGGCGGCGGATGAGGATGAATCCGACCGCGTACAGGGCGAACGCGATGATCACCGCCCCCTGGCCGAGCGGTGAGCCGGTCATGCGTTCCAGGGCGCCGTCCTTGACGCCGTTCATCAGGAACAGCGAGCCGATGCCCAGCACCGGGACGGCGTACGACGTCATGCTCACCTGGGAGAGCTGTGTGCGGACCTCGCGCCGGGTCTCCTTGCGTTCCTCCAGCGTCTCGGTGAGGTTGCGCAGCGCGCTGACCACTTGACCGCCCGCCCGGCTCGACAGGACCAGCGTCGTCACCAGGACGACCAGCTCCCGGGACGGTAGCCGTTTCGCCATCTCGTCCAGGGCGTCCTCCATCGAGACGCCGACTGCCAACTGGTTGGCCACCTTCTCCAGTTCCTCCCCCGCCGGTGCCTCCAGTTCCTCCGCCGCCATGCCGATCGCGGTGCGCAGGGCGAGGCCCGCGTGGGTGGCGTTGGCCAGGATGCGGGCCAGTTCGGGGAGTTGGTTGATGAACTTCTCGATGCGTTTCTGGCGTTGCCAGTTGAGGAACTGGACCGCCGCCCAGATGCCGAGGAGCCCGGCGATGGGGCCGAAGAAGGGCGCCAGCGTCTGCGAGCCGACCAGCCACAGACCCGCCACCACGGCGAGCATCGCGGCGAAGAACTCACCCGGCGTCACGTCCAACCCCGTCGCCGCCAGGCGGAGTTCGATCTGCCTGCCCAGCCGGGTGCGCCGCAGCCGGCGGTCCAGGTCCCGGAAGTACCGGCGGCGGCCCACGTACGCGACCTGCCCCGCCGACGACAGACGGTCCACCAGGGCCGCCCGTTGTGCCCGGCCCTTGGCGAAGACGTGCAGGCCCACGACGGCGAGGACCAGGGCCAGCAGGGTCGCGCCGGTGGTGAGCATGATCAGGGAGTCGAGGTCCATGAGCGTGGGGTCCTACCTGGCTTCTCGGATGGCCAACTGGCTTGTGGACTGGGCCACGCCGAAGGCCTGGGGGGTGGGCTGGCTCGCCATGTAGAGGCGGTCGACGGTACGGCGCGGGAGCGGGAAGTACTCGAACTGGCCGTAGATCCGGCCGTCCGCGGCCATCGGCTGGGGGTTGAAGCGGGCCACCGTCACCAGGCGGTACGGCTCGCTGCCGTGACTGTCGAGCAGGGCGATCTCGGTGATGCGGCGGGCGCCGTCGGCGAACCGGGTGAGCTGGATGATCACGTCGACCGCGCTGTTGATCTGGTCGTGCAGGGCCTCGAAGGGGACCTCGACCTCCGACATCGATGCCAGGGTCTTGAGCCGCATCAGCGCGTCCTCCGCGCTGTTGGCGTGGACCGTGGCGAGGGAGCCGTCGTGGCCCGTCGACATCGCCTGGAGCATGTCCAGGGACTCGCCGCCGCGGACCTCACCGACCACGATCCGGTCGGGGCGCATGCGCAGCGAGTTGCGGACCAGGTCGCGGATGGTGACCCGGCCCTGGCCCTCCACGTTCGGCGGACGCGACTCCAGCCGGACCACATGCCGCTGCTGGAGCTGGAGTTCGGCCGAGTCCTCGATGGTGATGATCCGGTCGTCCTCGGGGATCAGGCCCGAGAGCGCGTTCAGGAGGGTCGTCTTCCCGGTGCCCGTCGCGCCCGACACGATGATGTTGAAGCGGGCCTGCACCAGGCCCGCCAGCAGATACAGCATCTGCTCGTCGAGCGAGCCGAAGCCGGACAGTTCCTGGAGCGTGTAGGAGCGGGGGAAGCGGCGGATCGTGAGGATCGCGCCGGTCAGGGACAGCGGGGGGATGATGACGTTCACGCGCTCGCCGGACGGGAGGCGCGCGTCGACCATCGGGTTCGTCTCGTCCACCCGCCGGTTGACCGTCGAGACTATTCGCTCGATGGTCTGCATCAGCTGGTCGTGGGACGGGAAGCGCAGCGGCAACTGCTCGACCCGGCCCCCGCGTTCGACGAAGATCGAGTCGGGGCCGTTGACCATGATCTCGGTGATGGAGGCGTCTTCGAGCAGCGGCTCCAGGATGCCGAGGCCGAGGGCCTCGTCGACCACCCGCCGGATCAGCTGCGAGCGTTCGACGGTCGACAGGACCGGTCCCTCGCGGCTGATGATGTGCCCGAGCACCCGCTCAAGGCGGGCCCTGCGCTCGGCCGCCGCCAGCGCGCTCATCTCCGCGAGGTCGATCTCCTCCAGGAGCTTGGCCCGGTAGGAGGAGACGAGATGTCCGTCCTCGCCCCGACTGCCGTTCTCCTCGGGGGTGTTGATGCGGGACCGCAGGCTCATGGGGGTACCTCGTTCAGTGGTCGAGCGGCATGGTGGCGGTCTTGACGGCGGGGTCGAAGCTCCAGCCGGGGACCATCGACGGGATCTGGACGGTGGCGGTGACGGTGACCGAGTCGCCGCCCCCGCCCTCGGCGCAGTCGACGGACAGCCAGTCGCTGATGGCGTTCACGCAGCCGTCCTGCGCGCTGAGGTCGAGCGAGGCCGCCCGCGCTCCTGCCCTGGCCGCGGTGCCGGCCTGCTGGGCGGTGTAGGCGATGAGCCCGATCTGGACGCCGGCCATGGCGACGAGGATCAGGATCGGTATGAAGCCGAGGTATTCGAGGGCCACTTGGCCACCGTCACGGTGTTCTCGGGTCTTCCGGGAGTACGACATCTCAGTCCTTGTCCTCCTCCACCGCGCCCGCGTGTCCGTCGACCTGGAAGGGGAAGGCGATCGAGCCCGGGAAGAGGACGGGGACGTCCAGCTGGACATCGGCCGTGACATAGCCGCCGCCGGTGGCGCAGTTCACGTCGCCGGTCCAGGCGCCGGGCAGCTTGTCCAGTCCCGCTTCCTCGCATGCGGCCTCCCGCTCCCCCGGCGCCGCCGCCGTCGCGGCCCGTACCGCCTCGTCCGCAGCATTCCCCGCGAGCGTGAAGGTGTACCCCAGCAGGACGAACTGCCACAGCAGCACCAGGGTGATCAGGATCAGCGGGGTCATCCCGAGGAACTCGATGGTCACCTGCCCCTCGTCGCGCCGGGGCCCGCGGAAGGCGCGCGCGTTCATCTCCCCAGCTCCCTGCGTCGCCGAAGGGTCAACGCCCCCCGCTCCCGGCCCCCGTTGCGATGGGAGTTCACCTCAGTGCCCTTGACCAGGCCCAGTTCACCGGCGAGGGCCCACAGGGCCTGCTTGACCGTGCCTCTGGCGTCGAGTTCGTGGACCCGGCCCGCGTCGACCGCGCCCTGGAGCTCCTTGAAGTTCGCGGGGATCACGGTCGCCGCGACTCCGGTTCCGGTGATCTTCTGGATGAGCGCGGGCTGGATCTCCGTACCGCGGCTGTGGCGGTTGACGACGACCGTGGTCTCCTCGGCCTTGCGGACCTGGAGGCGGTCCCACATCCGTACGGCGCGTTTGGCGCCGCGTACGGCGACCACGTCCGGCGTGGTGACCAGCAGGGCCGTGTCGGCCATCTCCACGACCGCCGCGCCCGCTCCGCTGAGCTGGGACCCGCAGTCGACGACCACGACCTCGTAGCGGGAGCGCAGGGCGCTGACGATCTGGCGGGCGGCGCGCTCGGTGACCTCCTCGCCGCGTTCGCCCTCGCCGGGGGCGAGCAGCAGCGCGAGGCCCGTGTCGTGCGGGAAGACGGCGTCGGCGAGGACGCGCGGGGAGATGTCGGTGATGGTGGCGAGGTCGACGACCGAGCGGCGGAACTGGACGTCCAGGTAGGAGGCGACGTCGCCGGTCTGGAGGTCCATGTCGAGCAGAGCGGTGGTGCGGCCTGAGGCCTGGGCGGCGAGGGCCAGTTGGATGGCTGTGGTGGTGGCGCCGACGCCGCCCTTGGCACCGCTGACCGTGACGACGGTGCCGCCGACGCCGGTGAAGACGTCGGTGGCGGCGCCCAGGTGCCGTCGTACGCCCACCGACCACTGGGCGACCGCGTGCACCCGGGTGGCGAGTTCCTCGTAGCCGAGCGGGAGGGCGATGAGGCCGCGGGCGCCGTAGTCCATGGCGGCCTGGAAGAGGCCGGGGCTGAGGTCGGAGGTGACGAGGATGACGCCGACGGCCGGGAAGCGCAGGGCCACCTCGCGGATCAGTTCCAGGGCCGGGACGGGGCCGATCCGCTCGTGGACGACGACCACTTCCGGCAGCTCGTCGATGGACTCGGCGGCCAGGCGGGCGAGGGTGTCGATGAGCTGGGTGGAGTCGGTGACCGGGGCGACGGGTTCGGCGTCCGGGAGCTGGCTGAGCAGCGTGGTGAGGGAGCGGACCGCGTCCGTGTCGCCGACTGCCGGGAGGATCCTCGTGGGCATGGCGGCCTCTCACTTGTCCTTCGCGAGTTCGTACGTGCGGTCCTGCTCGGGGACGGTGCCGGTCTCGCCCGGGGCGACCAGGGCGAGCCGGACGCGCTTGGCGAACGACTCGGCGTACGTGATGCGCTGGGCGTCGAGGGCGGAGAGCGCGAAGGTGATGGGGCGGGCCTCGGTGGCCGCGCGGGTGCGGTCGTCGGCGTCGGGCTGGAGCGGGGTGAGGTCGCCGACGTCCAGGACCCGGGCGTTGGTCACGATGATCTTGGACTGGTCGGGATCACCCTCCCGCTGTCCCTCGAAGGTGGCGTACACGTTGACCGCCGATCCCGGTGTGATCTTGCCGGCGACGCCGGTCGCCGCATCGATCATGATGGCGACCTCCTGCTGCCCGGGCTGCAGCGCCGGCTGGTCGACGATCATGTCGCTCTGGAGCAGGGAGCCCTTCTTGAGGGTCGTCACGGCGATCTTGTCCTTGATCGCGGCGAGATCGGTGATCGCGTTCGTGGAGAGCCAGCGCTCGGGCATCTCGGTCTTCTCGAACTGCGCCGCGGCGAGCCGGGTGTAGGGCTCGATGTCCTTCTTGACCTCGTACGCCGTGACCTCGGGGCCGACCTTGGACTTCACGTCGTTGATGACGGACAGCACGCCGGCGAAGGCCGCGAGGGCGCCCAGGACCGACAGGAGCAGGAGTATCACGCCGCGGCGCTGACGGGAGTTCATCGGGTGCCTCCGAGGAAACCCCGGCCTTCAGGCCGGGGAGGAAACGGACTCCTGCGGAGCAGGGTGATCAGCCGGGATTCGACACCTGGGCGAAGCCCAGTACCGTGGCCCAAGGATTTGATCTTAACTAGTAGTAGCGTTAGTTTGTGAGCGTGGCCGCAAACTACGCGAAGCGGGCGTTCAAGTACCGCTTCTATCCGACGGATGCGCAGGCAGCCGAGCTGTTGCGCACCTTCGGATGCGTGCGGAAGGTCTACAACATGGCGCTCGCCGCCCGTACGGCGGCCTGGGCGCGGCAGGAGCGGGTCAACTACAACCAGACCTCGGCGCTGCTGACGACATGGAAGAAGACAGAGGAGCTGGCCTACCTCAACGAGGTGTCGTCGGTTCCGCTCCAGCAGACCTTGCGGCACCTGCAAGTGGCGTTTACCAACTTCTTCGGCAAGCGGGCGAAGTACCCACGGTTCAAGTCGCGGAAGAAGTCCCGCAAAAGCGCGGAGTACACCACCAGCGGGTTCCGCTTCCGTGAGGGGAAGCTGACTCTCGCCAAGATGAGCGAGCCGCTGGCCATCGTGTGGTCCCGTCCGCTGCCCCGGGGCGCGCAGCCGTCCACGGTGACCGTGTCGCAGGACGCGGCAGGGCGTTGGTTCGTGTCGATGCTGTGTGAGGACCCCTGCGTTACGTCGCTGGCGGCCATCGACACGGCGGTCGGCGTCGATGTCGGCCTGGATCACCTGCTGACCCTCTCCACCGGAGAGAAGATCGCCAACCCCCGGCACGAGCGCCGCGACCGTGGCCGTCTGCGCCTGGCCCAGCGGCGTCTGGCGAAGAAGGCCAAGGGTGAGGGAGCCAACCGCGCCAAGGCCCGGCGCAAGGTCGCCAAGATCCATGCGAAGATCACCGATCGAAGGCGTGACGGCCTGCACAAACTCTCGACGCGACTCGTCCACGAAAACCAAGTGGTCGTCATCGAGGACCTGACCGTCCGCAGCATGGTCAAGAATCACACCCTCGCCCGCGCGATCAGCGACGCGGCATGGACGCAGTTTCGGGCGATGCTGGAGTACAAGACAGCCTGGTACGGGCGCGAACTCGTGGTCGTCGACCGCTGGTTCCCCTCGTCCAAGCTGTGCTCCGCCTGCGGCACCTTGCAGGACAAGATGCCGCTCAACGTCCGCACCTGGACGTGCGACTGCGGCACGACTCACGACCGGGACGTGAACGCGGCGAAGAACCTTCTGGCGGCCGGGCTGGCCGTGTCTGTCTGTGGAGCTGGCGTAAGACCTCAACGGAGTACTCCGGGCGGGCGGTCGGCTGTGAAGCAGAAAACCCCACGGCGCGAGCCGTAGGAACCCCTCTCGTTCGCGAAGGGGAGGAAGTCAAGAACCGTGCAACCTCGTTTTCGGGGGGCTAGGTCGAGCGGAATCGGGGACGGGGGCGATCCGGTACGGCTCACCCGGCGGGCAGTTGGTGCCGGCGCTGCTGATGCAGCTGTTGTTGCTGGGGTACGGGCGTCACCGGTGCGGTGGCCGAACAGAAGACGCACCGGTCACCGATGACGTCGATACCGCACCAGTGACAGATGTTCTGCCGTACCGAGGTGACCAGTTGGTAAAGGACGGACAGGTCGGGCAGGAAGGTGCAGAACTCGATCAGCTTGCCGGTGCCCCACCACTCGGCGGACTCGGCCGGCAACGGGGTCTCGCGCAGGCCCTGGATCCGCCAGGACTTGGCCAGGCTCCCGGAGACCCAGTCGGACTGGAGCTGGCCGCGGGCGACGAGCATCGAGGTGGCGAACTCCGGGCCGGCCAGCGTGGCGTCCGGGGCGATCCTGACGAGCTGCGGCTGGGGGTGGGCGAGCACGGCGAACTGGCTGCCCGACACCCAGGACTTGGCGTGCGACTTGAGGCCCACGGGGACCCGGTCGAGCTTGGCCACCGAGCCGAGCAGGGCCCCGGCGTGCAGGTAGTGGGTGAGCAGCCGGCCCGCCGAGGCGAGGACGCCCGGGCTGAGGTCGCAGGAGGCGAGCTGTCTCAACTGGCGTGCCAGGACGGCGATCCCGAGAGGCGGCAGTTCAGGACGGAAGAGAGCGATCCGGTCGCTCTCGAGGAGGGACCGCACGGTGCGCAGCCGTTGGTCCACCGCGGGCGGCACGGCATGGGAGTACACGACGACCACATGGCCGTGCTGGTCGATCAACGACTGCAGCGCGGCGAGCGAGTGGTCCAGCGGCTGCCGGTCGAGGCCGTCGAGCACGACGGCGGGCAGGGTCCGCTCGTCCTGCGCCGGCAGCGCCATGTCGGCACCGGTCACTGCGATGGCAGTTGGCACGCGCAGCTCCCCGTATCCATGCCCGAGGGTCCGACGGATCACTCCGGCGCACCCGGTCGACTTCACTGCGTGACTACCTGAGCACTGTAACCACGCCTCTGTGACCGGAGAACAGCGATTCTGTGACTTCCTGTCCTGTGGGGTGGATCAAAAGCGGGCGATTCCTGCCCAGATGGGGCGCACTTGCCACGTGCGCGAGCCAGAGAAAGGCCAGTTGCGTACTCCTCCTTGACAGCAGTATTGGTCTGGACCAACTCTCTTGTCATGCCCATACTCAGCAGTAGACGGCTCTGGACGACAACCCTCACCGCGGCCCTCGCCCTGGGTCTCGCGGGACCTGCCTCCGCCGCCGACGTCAACAACGCCAAGAACGCCGGCTTCGAGTCCGGCCTGAGCAACTGGACCTGTTCCGCGAGCAGCGGTACGACGGTCTCCTCCCCCGTGCACGGCGGCTCGGCCGCGTTGAAGGCGACGCCGGCCGGGCAGGACAACGCACGCTGCACCCAGACGGTGGCCGTGAAGCCGAGCTCGACGTACACGCTCAGCGCGTGGGTGCAGGGCGGCTACGCCTACCTGGGCGCGACCGGCACCGGCACGACGGACGTGTCGACGTGGACCCCGGACACCGCGACCTGGAAGCAGCTGTCGACGACCTTCACGACGGGCGCCTCGACGACCTCGGTGACGGTGTACACGCACGGCTGGTACGGACAGGCCGCGTACCTCGCCGACGACGTGTCGGTGTACGGCCCGGACGGGGGCGGCGGGAGTGATCCCACTCCCACGGTCCCGGGCGCGCCGTCCGGTCTGGCGGTCGCCGGCACGTCCTCCTCGTCCGTCTCCCTGTCCTGGAACACGGTGTCGGGCGCGACGGGCTACAACGTCTACCGCGACGGTGCGAAGATCACGGCGGTGGCGGGGACGTCGGCGACCGTGTCGGGGCTGGCCGCGTCGACGTCGTACAGCTTCCAGGTCACGGCGGTGAACTCGGCGGGTGAGTCGGTGAAGTCGGGCACGGTGACGGGGACGACGACCGCCTCTCCGGGCGGCGGGGGCGGCGCACTGCCGAAGCACGCGGTCACCGGGTACTGGCAGAACTTCAACAACGGGGCGACGGTCCAGAAGCTGTCCGCCGTCCAGTCGCAGTACGACATCATCGCGGTGGCGTTCGCAGACGCGACGACGACTCCCGGGGCCGTGACCTTCAACCTGGACTCGGCCGGTCTGGGCGGCTACACGGTCGACCAGTTCAAGGCGGACATCAAGGCGAAGCAGGCCGCCGGGAAGAAGGTCGTCGTCTCCGTGGGCGGGCAGAACGGCACGGTGTCGGTGAGCGACTCGGCTTCGGCGGCGAACTTCGCGAACTCGGTGTACGCGCTGATGCAGACGTACGGCTTCGACGGTGTGGACATCGATCTGGAGAACGGGCTCAACCCGACGTACATGTCACAGGCGTTGAGGTCCCTGGCGGGGAAGGCGGGCTCGTCCCTGGTGCTGACCATGGCACCGCAGACGATCGACATGCAGTCCACGTCGAACTCCTACTTCCAGACCGCGCTGAACGTGAAGGACATCCTCACGGTCGTCAACATGCAGTACTACAACAGCGGTTCGATGCTGGGCTGCGACGGCAAGGTGTACTCCCAGGGCTCGGTGGACTTCCTGACCGCGCTGGCCTGCATCCAGCTTGAGGGCGGACTGGCGCCGTCCCAGGTCGGGTTGGGGCTTCCGGCGTCTCCCAGTGGGGCGGGCAGCGGTTATGTCTCGCCGTCCGTGGTGAACAACGCGCTGGACTGCCTGACGAAGGGGACGGGGTGCGGGTCCTTCAAACCGTCGAAGACCTACCCGGACCTCCGTGGGGCGATGACCTGGTCGACGAACTGGGACGCGGCGGCAGGGAACGCGTGGTCGGGGACGGTGGGACCGCATGTGCACGGGCTGCCGTAGCCGGGGGCCGGGGGGCGGTCGGGGTTTCACCTCCGCCGCCCCGGCGCTCCGCGTCAACGCTCACGCGAGGGGCTTGTAGTACCCCAGGATCGCGGCCAGTTGGGCGAACCACTGGCCCAGCAGGTCGCGGTTCTTCGCGTCGACGACACACTCGTAGAACCGGCCGTCCACGTGGATGACGGCCATCATGAGCGTCTTCCCGTTGGGACCGGCCTTGTAGTGGACACTGCGGATCTCGTGCCAGGGGAACTCGGCGGAGTACCCGTGGTCCTCGAAGGCGACGCCCGCGGAGTCGACGACGATGGAGTTGTGCCGGTCGACGGCCATGAACTCGGGGCCTTCGGCGGGCGGTTGGGGCTGGGGCGGGGGTGAGGGGTAGCCGTATTGGGGTGGGGCGGGCTGATGCCCGTACGGGGGTGGGCCGGCGGGTTGCCCGTACTGCGGCTGGGCCGGAGGTCCGAAGCCCTGCGGCGCGGGGGCCGAGGGGCCGAAACCGGGTGGGCCGGGGGAAGGGGGCGGCGGAGCAGCCGCGGCGGCGGGGGGCGGTCCGGGAGGCGTCTGCGGGGCAGGGGGCTGCGGGGCAGTCAGCGGCTCGGGGGCGAGCGGCGGGGCGAAGCCCTGTTGAGGCGGGGACGGCCAGGCAGCGGCAGGAGGAGCTGGGGGCTGCCCACCACGAGCCTGCGGCGCGGGGAACGGCTCGACGCCGGACGCCGGAACGGAGCCCTCCTCAGTCGCAGGCGGCCAAGCGGCGGCAGGCGGAGCCGGGGGCGTCTCGGCGGTGACTGGTGGTGCGGCGGCAGGCGGAGCCGGGGTCGTCTCGGCGGTGACCGGTGGTGCGGTGGCCGGTGGCGCAGAGGCCTGCTCGGCAGCAGGCGGTGGTGCGGTGGTCGGCTCGGTTGTGATCGGTGGCGCGAGAACCCAGTCCGCGGGAGCCGGCTCCCCGGGGGCCGGGGCTTCGGCGGGTGGCCGTGCCGGGGCCGGTGGGGACTGGGGCGGCTCTGAGGGAGTCGGTGGCGTGGTCATCTGCGTCGGCCCTCGTCGGTGGTGTGGTTCCCGGTGGCCGAGGATATCTCCCCTGCCGGTAGCCGGCGGTGTGCCGAGGCGTCCGGCAGCGGCCCTCGAAGGTCAGGAACGACCAGGCGTTCCCGGCCCAGGTGCACACCGCGGCGCCCGCGACCGCAACTGGTCGGCGACCGCACCGTCCGGCATGGAGTCGTACCACCCCAACGGTGAGGGAGCGCGGTTGTACGCGGCGGCCCTCGAACACGTATTGACGAACGTCACATGAAGGTCCCGCGGGCCCTCGGCAGAACCGTCGTCGCGCTGCTCGGCCTCTGACGGACGCCTACCGGGCCGACGGTGAACTGCCACCGTTGCCCGGAACATCCTGCGTCGCGCCGACGGTGCCGTCCCCCTGTCGGAGGAACTCAGAAGAACTCCGACCACGGCTGGTCCCAGATCTGCTTCACGCACAGGACCAGGAACAGCAGACCCGCGATCACCAGCATCCCGTTGCTCAGCGGGCCGTTGCGCCATTCCCTGGGAGTGCGCGCGGAGTTGAGGAGCCAGATCAGGGTGCCGGCGAGGAACGGGAGGAAGGCCGCGCCCAGGACGCCGTAGATGATGATCAGGCGGAAGGGTTCGCCCTGGAAGAGCAGGACGATGGGCGGGAAGGTCAGCCACAGCAGGTACGCGCGGAACGGCCAGGAGCGTTCGCGTGCGCCGGAGGCGACCTCCTCGCCCTTCTGCTCGCCCTGGCCGCGGAAGCGCGCCACGAAGTCGGCGAACATCAGGCTCACGCCGTGCCAGACACCGATGAGAGAGGTGAACGACGTGGCGAAGAAGCCGATGAGGAAGAACTTCGCGGTCGCCGAACCGTACTCGTCCTCCAGGATGTCGCTCAGCTGGATGAGCCCCTTGTCGCCGCTCGCGATCGCCACGTTGGCCGAGTGCAGCAGCTCCGCGCCGACGAAGAGCATGGCGACGACGAAGATGCCGGTGGTGATGTAGGCGACCCGGTTGTCGAGGCGCATCACCTTCATCCAGCCGATGTCGGTCCACCCCTTGGCGTTGACCCAGTAGCCGTACGCGGCGAGCGTGATGGTGCCGCCGACGCCGCCGATCAGGCCGAGGGTGTTGAGGATGGAGTCCTTCTCGTCGGGGAGGACGGGGAGGAGGCCGGCGAACGCGTCCGGGAGGTTCGGGGTGACCCTGATCGCCAGGTACACCGTCACCACGAACATGACGCCCACCAGGACCGTCATGACCTTCTCGAAGACCTCGTACTTGTTGAACCAGACGAACACGAGCCCGACCAGCCCGCAGGCGATGGCCCACCATTCGAGGTCCATCACGTCCGGGAACAGCGCCTGCAGTGGCAGCGCGCTCGACGACATCGCGGCCGCGCCGTACACGAAGCCCCAGATCACCACGTAGACGGCGAAGAACCAGGTGGTCCAGCGGCCCAGGCTCGCCCAGCCGTCGAACAGGGTGCGGCCGGTGGACAGATGCCAGCGGCCCGCCGCCTCCGCGAGGGAGATCTTGACCAGACAGCCGATCACCGCGGCCCACAGCAGGGTGTAGCCGAAGTTGCTGCCCGCGATGAGGGTGGCGACGAGGTCACCGGCGCCGACGCCGGTCGCGGCGACGACGATCCCCGGCCCGATGTACCGCCAACTGGACTTGCGGGGTCCGGAACGTGCCTCACCGGTCGCTGTGTTGTCCGTGGTGTCCGCCATGAAGGTCAAGAAACCCTAAAGACCGCGGACCGGCAAGAGGGCATACCAGCGCCAGCGCAGCTCCAGCGCCTCCACCAGGAACATCTCTCGACCTGGTTGGCCAGCCCTTCCGCGACGAGTTCGGCGACCTGGACCTCCCGGGGAGCGAGGCGTACCTGAGGGCTCTCCGGTGAGCGCGGAGGGGGCAGCCCCGGTTTTTGCAGGGCCACCAACAACGCACAGGCAACGCACAGTTCACGCCATCGCGTCTTTATTCGCTCTTGACCGGACCATGTCATCCGCAGACGATGAGCGGCACACCCGCACCGGCAGTACGTCGCAGAACTCGCTGAACCACCCCCCGCTCCACTCCCCACTTCCGGAGATCCCGGAAGCCCTGGAGACCACAGGAGACTTCATGCGACTTCGCATACGCGGTTCCGGCGCCCGCGGCGGCACCCGCTACGCCGCCCTCGCCGCCGTTCTGGCCCTCGCCCTCGCGGCCCCCCTCTCCGCGAACGCCGACAGCGCCCCGAAGGCGGCGCCGAGCGCCGAGGACGTCCGCCAGTACGAGATCCACCAGCACACGACTCCCGTGACCCGCACGGCGATCCAGCAGACCGGAGTGACCGTCGACGAGGCCGACGAGGAGACGGTGGTCGTCTCCGGAAGAGCCGACCAGATCAAGAAGCTGCGCCAACTCGGGTATGAGGTCGCCGCGTTGGGGGCCGCTCCGGACCGGGCCGCCGAGGACGAGGTCAGGCTCTACGACTTCCCCTCGGCCGACTCGCGCTACCACAACTACGCCGAGATGAACGCCGAGATCGACCAGCGCCTCGCCGCCTACCCGAACATCATGAGCAAGCGGGTCATCGGCACGTCCTACCAGGGCCGGGACATCGTCGCCATCAAGATCAGCGACAATGTGGCGACCGACGAGGCCGAGCCCGAGGTGCTGTTCACCCACCACCAGCACGCCCGAGAGCACCTCACGGTGGAGATGGCGCTGTACCTGCTGCGCGAGCTCGGCGCGGGCTACGGCTCCGACTCCCGGGTCACCAGCATGGTGAACAACCGCGAGATCTGGATCGTCCCCGACCTCAACCCGGACGGCGGCGAGTACGACATCGCCACCGGCTCGTACCGCTCATGGCGCAAGAACCGGCAGCCCAACTCCGGTTCCTCGTACGTCGGTACGGACCTCAACCGCAACTGGGCCTACCGCTGGGGCTGCTGCGGCGGCTCGTCCGGGTCGACGTCCTCCGAGACCTACCGCGGTGCGGCGGCCGAGTCGGCGCCCGAGGTCAAGGTGGTCGCGAACTTCGTGCGCAGCCGGGTCGTCGGCGGGGTCCAGCAGATCAAGACGAACATCGACTTCCACACGTACAGCGAACTGGTGCTGTGGCCCTACGGGTACACGTACTCCGACACGGCGACCGGGATGACGGCGGACGACAACGCCGTGTTCAAGACGGTCGGGCAGAAGCTGGCCGCGAGCAACGGGTACACGGCGGAGCAGGCGAGCGACCTGTACATCACCGACGGGTCGATCGACGACTACCTCTGGGGCACGCACAAGATCTTCTCGTACACCTTCGAGATGTACCCGTCGTCCAGCTCCGGGGGCGGGTTCTATCCGCCCGACGAGGTGATCGAGCGGGAGACGTCCCGGAACCGGGACGCGGTGCTGCAGCTGCTGGAGAACTCGGACTGCATGTATCGGTCCATCGGGAAGGAGTCTCAGTACTGCTAGGGGCTGCAGGTTGTGGGGAGCTGCGGGCCGGTGGGGGCTGGTCGCGCCCACGCGGCGGAGCCGCATATTGATACGGCCCCGCGCCCCTCAGTCGGTGTCCTCGGCCTCTTCCTCGAAGTACTTGTCCATGACCGCGTCGAGTTGTTCGTCCCACTCCGCGAAGCGGGACCTTGACGTCGCTTCGATCTCGATGGGGTACCAACGGCGGTCCGGCGTGTGCACCGTGATGGTGAACCGCTTGCCGAAGCGCGGGGACTCCGTCTCCACGGCGCCGATCTCGTCCCAGCGGAACTCGCAGGACTGGTCGTCGAGGAAGAGCCGTACGCCCTTGTGGTCGGCGACGATCTTCGCGCGCCGGTCGGACGCCTCGAAGACGGGGCCGTCGGGGACCTCCTCCTCGGCGGCCTCCTCGGCAGGCGCCTCGAAGGCCTCCTCCGGAGTCGCCTCCGCCTCCTCCGGCTTGGCGTCATCCGCCTCGCCGGACACGGGTGAGGGGAGCCCGGGGATGAAAGCCGGGTCGAATCCGGCGCCTTCCAGGGGCTGGCTGCTCGAACCTATGCGCTGCTCCACAGCGGGCAGTATGGTCGACGATCCTGTGCCGGACACAGCCAGCCCCTACATCGTTATCGGACGCCTACATGGGGCTACAACACCTACACGAACACACTCAGCACCGCCGCCACCACGAACCCCGCCACCGACAGCACCGTCTCCAGCACGGTCCACGTCTTCAGGGTGTCGCGCTCGCTGATGCCGAAGTACTTGGCGACCATCCAGAAGCCCCCGTCGTTGACGTGCGAGGCGAAGATGGAACCGGCCGAGATGGCCATGATGACGAGGGCGACGAAGGCCTGGGAGTGGTGGCCCTCGGACAGCAGCGGCGCCACGATGCCGGCCGTCGTCACGATCGCGACCGTCGCCGAGCCCTGTGCCACGCGCAGCACCACCGAGATCAGGTACGACAGCACGATCACCGGCAGACCGACGTCGTTGAAGGTGTCCGAGAGCGCCTGGGCGACCCCGCTGGCCTTGAGGATCGCGCCGAAGACCCCGCCCGCGCCGACGACGAGGAGGATGTTGCCGACCGGCTTCAGCGATGCCGTCGACACCGTCTCCAGCGACTTGCGGGACCAGCCGCGGCGGATGCCGAGGAGGTAGTACGCCAGGACCAGGGCGATCGTCAGCGCCACGAAGGGGCTGCCGAAGAACTCGATCACCGAGCGGCCCGTGGAGGGGTCGAGCGCGATCGAGGAGAACGTGGCGGCGAGGATCAGGACCAGGGGCGTACCGATGATGCCGATGACCGTGCCCAGCGGAACGGGGTCCTCGCGCGGCTCGACGCCCTGTGCCCGCTGTTCCTCGATCACCGCGAGCCTGGCCTCGGCCGCGGCCTCCACCATGTCCTGCGGTACGGCGACGAAGATGCGGCGGCCGACCCAGGCGGAGTAGGCCCAGGCGGCGAGGACGGCCGGGAGTCCGCAGACGATGCCCATGAGGATCACCCAGCCGAGGTCCACGTGGAGCAGACCGGCGGCGGCGACCGGGCCCGGGTGCGGGGGCAGGAAGGCGTGGGTCATGGAGAGGCCGGCCAGCAGCGGCAGACAGTAGAGCAGGATCGACTTGCCGCTGCGCTTCGCCGCCGCGTACACGATCGGGGCGAGCACGAAGATGCCGACGTCGAAGAAGACCGGGATGCCGAAGATCAGGCCGGTGAGGCCCATGGCGAGGGGCGCCCGCTTCTCCCCGAAGAGATTGAGCAGCCGGGACGCCAACACCTCCGCCCCGCCGCTGACTTCGAGGATCGCGCCGAGCATCGTGCCCAGGCCGATGATGATCGCGACATGGCCGAGGATGCCGCCCATACCGGACTCGATGGTGGACACGGCGTCCGACCGCTGGACCGTGCCGAAGAGTTCGGTGACCGAGAGGCCCGCGAGCAGACCGACGGCTATGGAGACGCCGAGCAGGGCGACGAAGGGCTGCAGTCTCGCCTTGATGATCAGGAAGAGGAGCAGGGCGATACCGATGGCGGCGACCGTGAGGAGGCCCGCGGTGCCGTCGATGAGGAGGAGCAGGCCACCGGTGTGCGGAGGTGTCTCGGTGGTTGCGGCGAGCGGTAGGGACATGGGGGTCCTCTGCGTAAGTACATGGAGCTTTCGGGCAGGGGGGATCGCGGCACGGCACCCCGGGAGGTGCCATGCCGTGTACGACGTGCGGGAGTTGAGGGAGCGTCAGCCGAGGACGGCGAGTGCGTCGATCTCGATGAGCAGGCCCGCGGGCAGACCGACGTAGACGGTCGTGCGCGCGGCGGGAGGCTGGGTGAGGCCCTGCTCCTCGAAGTAGGTGTTGTAGATGCCGTTCATCTCGGCGAAGTGGGCCACGTCCGTCAGATAGACGCGGATCATCATCACGTCGTCCCAGGAGGCGCCGCCCTCCTCCAGGATCGCCTTGACGTTGGCGAGGGTCTGGAGGGTCTGCTCGCGCAGGGTGGGCCCGGCGGGCGTGGGGGGCTTGCCCTCCTCGGCCGGGAGGAAGCCGACCTGTCCCGCGACCTGGAGGATGTTGCCCTTCTTCACGCCGTGGGAGAACTTCGCGGGCGGGGTGGTGTGGGTCCTGGGGGTGAGCGCGGTCTTGTCCGTCATACGGGGTCCTTTGCGGGGTCCTTTGGTGGTGTTCTGCCGGAGTACTCGCCGCTGATGGCATCGGCCGTACGGCGGACCTGCGGGAGCAGGGTGAGGAGTTCCTCGGCGGTGACGACGACGTTCGGCGCGGAGACCGACATCGCGGCGACGACCCTGCCGTCGGCGCCGCGGACGGGGGCCGCGACGCAGTTGATGGACTCCTCGTGGCCACCGAGGTCGGTGGCCCAGCCCTGTTCGCGCACCCGCTCCAACTCCTTGAGGAAAGCAGGGGCGTTGGGTGTCGAACGGGCCGTGTACAGGGGGTAGTCGAGCTTGTCGGCGAGGGCGTGCCGCTCGGCCTCCGGGAGATCGGCGAGCAACAGTTTCGCCACGGCGGCGACGGTGATGGCGACCGGCTTCCCGATCCGTGAGTACATCCGCACCGGGTAGCGGCTCTCGACCTTGTCGATGTACAGCACCTCGTCCTCCTCGTGGACGGCGAGGTGGACGGTGTGTCCGCACTGCTCGTTGAGGGCCACGAGGTGGGGGTGGGCGATCTCCCGGATGTCGAGGTTCTCCATCGCCTCCTGGGCGAGCGCGATGAGCCGGGCGCCGAGGCGGTAGCGCTGGTCGGACTGGCGGTAGACCATGCCGTGCTCGTGCAGGGTGCGCAGGAGCCGCAGCGCGGTGGACTTGTGGACGCCGAGGCGGTCGGCGACCTGACCGAGGTCGGCGGGGCCCTCGGCGAGCAGCGGCAGGATGCTGAGTGCTCGGTCGACGGTCTGGCTCATGGGGTGCGTACCTCCTCCGGGGCCCTGTCGGCTTGCGTCCAGCCGGGGCCGAGTCGAAGTGTGCCCCACGTGTCGTCTCCGACGGCGGTGAGGCGGTCGGCGTGGTCTCGGGCTGGGGGTGGCGCGAGGTCGCCGGGGGCGGTGAGGGTGGCGGCGGCCCAGAGGTGGCCGTGCCTTATGCGATCCCTCATGGGGAGGTTGCGGAGGGTCGCGGAGAGGAACCCTGCGGCGAAGGCGTCGCCTGCTCCGGTGGTCGCTACGACGTCGACGGCGAGGGCAGGGACGAAGGTGTGCGTCGATTGTGGCTGAGCGGGGGGTGTTGTCGGTTGCCCGCGCTGGCGGGGTGCCGCTCTCCGTGGGTCGGGAGCCGCCCCAGCGGCACGACTGCCCGCAGCTGGGTAGGCGTGAGTGGACCCACCCAGGGGCGCGGGGAACTGCGCGCCCAGCCCCCGCTCAGCCGCACCCGAAACGAATGCCGTAGCCCCCAAAGCCCCCTGCTTCACCACCAGCACCCCCGGCTCGGGCAGCACCGCACGAACAGCCGCCGGACCCCCCACGACCCCCCACGCCTCCTCCGCCTCGTCCTCCCCCACGAACACGATGTCGGCCCGCCGAGCCAGCTCCAGCAGCACCCGAGGCCCCTCGGCATCCCGCCACAATCCGGCCCGGTGATTGACGTCGAACGACACCACCGGCCGCCCGGCCCCCGGAGCCGTCAACTCACGCAGCAACCCCAGACAGTCGTCCGACAGGGCCGCGGTGATCCCCGACAGATGCAGCAAACGAGCCGCCCGCACCGACGCCAGGTCCACGTTCTCCACCGACATCGCCGACGCGGCCGACCCCGCCCGGTAGTACGCGACCTCATGCGCATCCGTGGCCCGGTCCCCCGCCGTACGGAAGTACACCCCTGTGGGCCGCGCGGAATCCCGCCCCACGGCGGAGACATCCACCCCGTACCCCCCGACCGCCTCGACCAGGTGATCCCCGAACCCGTCGGCCCCGACCCGGCTGACCCATCGCACGGAATGCCCCGCCGCCGCCAGAACACACGCGACGTTGGACTCCGCGCCCCCGATCGCCCGGTCGAAAGACGGCACATCGGCGAGGCGCCCCGGCCGGCTGGGCAGGAACGTGACCATGGACTCGCCGAGCGCGACGACGTCCACGGCGTCGGAGGCATTCACGATGGTGGTAGCTCCTTGATTGACCCGGCGTTGGCGTGGATGTTAGACAGCGGTCAGCGATATACGCAATGAGCGTTGCACACACTGCAACAAACCCACCAGGGAGGCCTCGTGTCCGGTACCGAAGCGCTCGCCCGCCTCACGCAGGACCGCGTCGACCACCGCTTCAAGGGCCTCCCCCCGGACGCGGACGGCCTGACCGTCGCCGAGCTGACCGCCCAGCGCCGCAACCTCTTCACCGACGGCTTCACGACCCCCGTGCTGGCCCTGTCCGCCGAGCGCCTGGAGCACAACCTCGCGCTCATGGAGACGTACGCGACCCGCCACGGCCTTGCCTTCGCCCCGCACGGCAAGACAACGATGGCCCCCCAGCTCTTCCAGCGGCAGATCGGGCACGGCGCCTGGGGCATCACCCTCGCCGTACCGCACCAGGTGCGGGTCGCGCGGGCATACGGCATCCAGCGGATCTTCCTCGCCAACGAACTCGTGGACCCGGCGGCGCTTACCTGGCTCGCCGGTGAGCTGGCGCGCGACGCGGACTTCCGCTTCGTCTGCTACGTCGACTCCGTACGCGGAGTGGAACTGATGGACGCCGCCCTGACCGGCACCTCCCGCCCCATGGACGTCGTCATCGAACTCGCCGCCGGCGAGGGCGCCCGCACCGGCGTCCGTACGGAGGCGGAGTGCGCGGCGGTCGCCGACGCGGTCGCGGCCACCGGGACGCTGCGGCTCGTCGGTGTCGCCGGTTACGAGGGCGAGGTCCCGCAGGCGAACCCGGAGCGGGTCCACGCGTGGCTGCGCCGACTCGTCGCCCTGGCCGCCGACTTCGACAAGGCGGGACGGTTCGCCGGGGCGGGGCCGGACGGGATCGTGATCAGCGCGGGCGGCAGCGCCTGGTTCGACGCGGTCGCCGACGTCTTCGCCGAGATCCCCGAACTCTCCGCCCCGGTCCTGAAGTTGCTGCGCTCGGGCGCGTACGTCTCGCACGACGACGGCCACTACCGCAAGGTGACCCCCTTCAACCGGGTCCCCGAGGAGGGTGCCCTGGAGCCCGCGTTCCGGCTCTGGACCCAGATCGTCTCCCGCCCCTCCCCCGAGCAGGCCTTCGCCAACGCGGGCAAGCGGGACGCGGCCTACGACCTCGATCTCCCGTTCCCCCAGGCGGTCCGCCGCGACGGCACCGAGCGCCCCGCGACCGGTATCGAGGTGACCGCCCTCTCCGACCAGCACGCCTGGCTGCACACCGCCCCCGAGGCGGATCTGGAGGTCGGCGACTGGCTGGGCCTCGGTCTCTCCCACCCGTGCACGTCCTTCGACAAGTGGCAGCTGATCCCGGTGGCCGAGGCAGACGGCACGGTCGTCGAGTACATCCGCACGTTCTTCTAGAGGCAGGAGGTACGGCGATGGAAGAGCTCGTCATCCGGGACGCGGACGTCGTCGACGGCAGCGGTGGCCCCTCGTACCGCGCCGACGTGGTCGTGGACGGCGGCCGGATCGTCTCGATCGTCAAGGAGGCGGCCGACGCGGGCTGCCAACGCCCCAAGGCCCGGAGGGAGTTGGACGCCGAAGGTCTGGTCCTCTCCCCCGGCTTCATCGACATGCACGCCCACAGCGACCTCGCCCTGCTGCGCGACCCCGACCACAGCGCCAAGGCCGCGCAGGGGGTCACGCTCGAAGTCCTGGGCCAGGACGGGCTGTCGTACGCCCCGGTCGACGACCGCACCCTGGAGGAGGTCCGCCGCGCCATCACCGGCTGGAACGGCTACGGCGACGACATCGACTTCGACTGGCGGTCGGTGGGCGAGTACCTGGACCGCCTCGACCGCGGAATCGCCGTCAACGCGGCCTATCTGATCCCACAGGGCACGGTCCGCGCGCTCGCCGTCGGCTGGGAGGACCGCGAGGCGACACCGCAAGAGCTTGACCGTATGCGCCAGTTGGTGGCCGAAGGCATGGAACAGGGCGCGCTCGGCATGTCGTCCGGCCTGACCTACACCCCCGGCATGTACGCCAAGAACGCCGAACTCACCGAACTGTGCCGGGTGGTGGCGCGGTACGGCGGCTACTACTGCCCGCACCACCGCTCGTACGGTGCGGGCGCCCTTGAGGCGTACGAGGAGATGATCGCCCTGAGCCGGGAGGCCGGGTGCTCCCTCCATCTCGCCCACGCCACCATGAACTTCGGCGTGAACAAGGGCCGGGCGCCGGAACTGCTGACCCTCCTGGACGAGGCGCTGGCGTCGGGCGCCGACATCAGCCTGGACACCTACCCCTACACCCCCGGCTCCACCACCCTCGCGGCCTTGCTGCCGAGTTGGGCGAGCGAGGGCGGCCCGGAGGAGATCCTCAGGAGGCTCGCGGACGACGAGACCGCGGAGCGCATCCGCCACGACCTCGAAGTCATCGGTTCGGACGGCTGCCACGGGGTGCCGATGGAGTGGGACACGATCGAGATCTCGGGGGTCACGGATCCCTCGCTGACGGAGTACGTGGGCCGCCGCCTGGACAGCTGGACGACCGCCCGTCACCTGCTCCTCGCCGACCGCCTCGCCCCGTCGATCCTCCAGCACGTCGGCCACGAGGAGAACGTCCGCCAGATCATGCGGCACCGGGTCCACACCGGCGGCTCGGACGGCATCCTGCAGGGCGCGAAGCCGCATCCCCGGGCCTACGGCACGTTCCCGCGGTATCTCGGCACATATGTGAGGGAGTTGGGCATCCTCTCCCTGGAGGAGTGCGTCGCCCACCTCACCTCACGCCCGGCGTCCAGGCTGCGCCTGCCGGACCGAGGGCTGGTCAAGGAGGGCTACCGCGCGGACCTGGTCCTCTTCGATCCGCAGAGGGTGGCACCGGGTTCGACCTTCGCGAACCCGCGCAGACTGCCGACCGGCATTCCACACGTCCTGGTCGACGGCAAGTTCGTGATCGAGAACGGGAGTCGTACGGACGTACTGGCCGGCAGAGCGGTCCGTCACAGTCCCATGTGACGGAACGGCTCGTGCCTTACTGTGCGGTCCTTACGGCTTGGGCAGGGTGCAGGTGCCGGCGTTCAGGTTGAGCTGGTTGCCCGTCGTGAAGCAGGCCGGGATGTTGTAGATCTCCTGGGCGTAGTTGATGCCCTCGCGCACGGTGACGTTGCCGCTCTCGTCGACCTCGCACGGGTTGTTCTCCGTGCAGCGCTCGCCGTCCTCGTTGCCGGTGTTGTTGACGGCGACGACCTTGCCGGTGGCCTGGTCGATGACGGGCGAGCCCGAGGTGCCGCCGATGGTCTGGCAGGCGGAGGTGTAACGGACCGAGTCCTTCCAGGTCCAGTCCCCCTCCTTCAGCCGGTACGCGAACCCGTCGATGTTGCAGTTGTAGAGCGTCTTCCAGTAGCCGGAGGCCACGGTGATCGCGGTCCCGGCGGTCGGGTGCGTGTCCTGCACGGTGAGCGGGGAGATGCCGTACGAGCTCTTGATCGACGCGTACGTGGAGGTGAGCTGGTAGATCGACACGTCCGTGTCGGTCATCGTGCCGTAGGCGAGCTTGCTGGCCCGCAGCGTGGCGACCCGGGTGCCGGAGGAGTTGAGCAGCCCGAAGGTCCGGCTGGAGGCCTGGTTGGTGAGCACCTCGCCCGGCTCGGGGAAGCCGGTGGTGAGGCAGTGCCCGTTGCTGAGGACCAGCGCCGGGTCGGTGTCCAGGGAGTTCGGGAAGCGGATGACCGATCCGGAGCAGTTGCTGAGCGAGACGGTGCCGGCGAGGGTCACGGCCTTGAGCTTCGGCGAGGGTGACGTGAGCTGGGACAGGCTCGCCGTGGTGGACGTGACCGCGTCGTGGACCACGGAGGTGACCGTGTCCGTGTCGACGCCCTTGCCCACGCTGGTGGCCGTGGGTTCGGCCGCGAGGGCGGGTGCCGTACTCATCCCGGCGAATGCCAGGACGGAGAGTGCGGCGACGAGAGGCTTTCTCATGTGGGGGTCCCCTCTTACGACTTGGGCGACCGGAAATCTTCCGGCCGCCCGCGATTTTGTCATGCACATTGTGAAGAGGGGTGGGTGATTGGGCAAGAAGCTGTGTCGAGCCCGCGCCTACCCGGCGCGCATCGCCGTCACATCGGGGACCTCGGCCGCGCCGACGACCCCCGCCGTTCCGTTCGGCGAGGTCAACCTACCCGGAACCAGGGCTACTTGGGGCCCTTCGTGGCGCCCTGTCCACGCCCCTTGCCGGAGTTGCCGGGGCCGTCGGCGGAGGTGGGGCTCGCGGAGGACGACGGGGCGGCCTGGGCCGCGGAGGAGCTGCCGGCCGACGGGCTCGCGCTCGCCTCCGGGGCCGCGGAGGAGGCCGTCGAGGCGCTCGCACCGGGCGAGGAAGCGCTGGTCGCCGACCCGCCGGGGACCGCCGGGCGGGCGGAGGACGCCGGGGCCGTGACACCGTCCGTGCCGGTGACGGCGGAGGGAGCGCCCTCATGCCCGTCCCGCGAGGGATTCGAGGAGGAGTCCGACAGGGACAGGCCCACGACCAGGGCCGCCGCCGACACCACCCCGATGGCTCCGGCGGCCACGACCACCCGCCGCGAGTGCCGGGCACCCGTGCCGTGTGCGGCCCGTCGGCGGTCCGCGCGACCCAGGTGTTCAGGACCGGCGTACTCCGGCCGGTCGGGCCGCGCGTCGACGGACCGCGGACCCGTGGACGCCTCGTCGGCGGACTGCGGGCCGGGGGGCTCAAGGCGGGGAAGCTCGGCCGTCGCGTCGTACGCGTTCTGCCAGCCGTGCGCCGCCGCGGGGTCCGTGTACTCCTCGTACGCCGGAGCCGGACCGGGCTGCGGCTGGTAGACGTTCGGCACCCCGGACTCGTATTCGACTGGCCTCGACATGGCGTCGCATTCTAGGGACGTGCGGGACGGCTGGGACAGCTACCGGCGATAACAGCACAAACCTCCGCGTCTCACGTGGCGGAAAACACGACCCGTCACGCGTTACCGGGCCGTAAGCTCCCGTACATGCAGGTGATCCAGTCGACCAAGCTCGCCAATGTCTGTTACGAGATCCGGGGCCCGGTTCTCGAGGAGGCGATGCGCCTGGAAGCGGCAGGGCACCGCATCCTCAAACTGAACACCGGCAACCCCGCCGCCTTCGGGTTCGAGGCGCCGCCGGAGATCCTGGAGGACGTCCTCCGCAACGTGTCGACGGCCCATGGATACGGCGACGCGAAGGGACTGCTCGCCGCGCGCCGGGCGGTCGTCATGCACAACCAGACCATCGGCATCGAGACCGACGTCGAGCACGTCTTCATCGGCAACGGCGTCTCCGAGCTGATCGTGATGGCCATGCAGGGCCTGCTCGACGACGGCGACGAGGTCCTCGTACCGGCGCCCGACTACCCGCTGTGGACGGCCGCCGTGTCGCTGTCCGGCGGTACGGCCGTCCACTACCGCTGCGACGAGCAGGCGGACTGGATGCCCGACCTCGCGGACGTGGAGCGGAAGGTCACCGACCGCACCAAGGCGATCGTCATCATCAACCCCAACAACCCCACGGGCGCGGTCTACGACGAGTCCCTGCTCAAGGGGCTGACCGACATCGCCCGCCGCCACAACCTGCTGGTCTGCTCGGACGAGATCTACGACAAGATCCTCTACGACGACGCCACGCACACCCCGACCGCCGCCGTCGCCCCCGACCTGCTGACCCTCACCTTCAACGGCATGTCGAAGGCGTACCGGGTGGCCGGGTACCGGGTCGGCTGGATGTCGATCTCCGGGCCGCGCGCGCACGCCGACTCCTACATCGAGGGCCTGACGATCCTCGCGAACATGCGCCTGTGCGCGAACATGCCGGGGCAGCACGGAGTGGTCGCCGCGCTCAGCGGACGCCAGTCGATCAAGGACCTCGTCCTGCCGGGCGGCCGGCTCGTCGAGCAGCGGGACGTGGCGTACGAGCTGCTGACCCAGATCCCCGGCGTGAGCTGTGTGAAGCCGAGGGGGGCGCTGTATCTCTTCCCGCGGCTCGACCCCAAGGTTTTCAAGATCAAGGACGACCGGCGGATGGTCCTGGACCTGCTGCGGCAGGAGAAGATCATGGTGGTCCAGGGTTCCGGCTTCAACTGGCCCGAGCCCGATCACTTCCGGGTGGTGACCCTGCCGACGGCCGGGGATCTGCGGGACGCGGTGGGGCGGATCGCGAACTTCCTGGACGGGTACGGGCAGCCGTAGCCGCTCAGGGTCCTCCTTTCCGCTGCTCAACTTTAGACGAAATCTAAGCTAGGATGGTTTCCTGACAGCTCAGGAGGCCATCCCATGTACGAGCCGATCCGTACCAAGTCGGTCCACAGCACGATGGCCGGCGCCACCTCCGACTTCCCCCACCGGTCCCGTGAGGAAGAGCTGGACATCCAGCTCGCGGGCCATCTCGCCGCGCTGCTCGCCGTCACGGACGAGCTGCGGGCGCTGACGCCGTCCACCGACCTGGACACCGCGGCCGAGCGGCTCGCCGAGCAGGTGGCCCGACTGCGGGGCGGAGGCGCACCGGCCCGCGCGACCCTGACCGCGGTCACCGCGGAGCCCCGGGTGGCCGACCTCCACCAGCGCGCCCACGCGGTCGCAGGCCGCGCCCTCCTCGTGGCGGCGTCCCGCGCGGACACGGCGGCGGCGATTCTGGCGGCGGAGCGGATGGATGCGCATGCGGCGGCTCTGGAGCCCCGGGAACTCGCCGCGCACTGAGCCCTACGGCCTGCTTGAGCCGGGGCGCCTGTTCGCCGTGGGGGGCCGTGTCGTCTGGCGGGTGCGGGTTCGTCGTGGCTTGTCGCGCCCACGCGGCGGAGCCGCAAGTCGACACAGCCCCGCACCCCTTTAGGGGCGCCTCCGCTCGGCCGTGTTGATCCGGGACCGGTACTACACCTCCCGTTCACCCTGTTCGCCGGGGAATGTTGGGTTCCGCGAGCACGCTCCCGGCGTGAGACGAATCGCAGGGATCGTCCTCGCGGTTCTGCTGATCGGTGGCGTGGTGGCTGCCGTCGTAGCGGGCCGGGAAGCGGACGACAAGGGCACGGCAACGAAGACCGTGCGTGGAGTGATCGGGTCGGAGAAGGCCGAGTTCTTCGAAGATCCCGACGTGGTGAAGGCCCTCGCCGCCAAGGGCTACACCGTGAAGGCCGAGACCTCCGGGTCCTGGGCCATGGAGGGCCTCGACCTCAAGGGGTACGACTTCGCCTTCCCGTCCAGCCAGGCCCCGGCCGCGGAACTCGCCGCGAAGTACAAGGTACGGGGGACCCTCCCCCGCCCCTTCTACTCGCCCCTCGTCGTCGTGGCGCACAAGAGCGCCGCCGAGGTCCTCGCGAGCAACGGCCTGGCCGCACTGGACGCCGAACACCGCGGCACACTGAAGATGGCCGCCTATCTCGACGCGGCCCGCGACGACCGCACCTGGCAGCAGCTCAAGGGCGCGAGCAAGTACGGGGAGCTCACCGGCACCCTCTACCTCTCCAGCACCGACCCGGAGACCTCCAACTCCGGCGCCCTCTACCTCGCCGCCGCCTCCTACGTGGCCAACGGCGGCAAGGTCGTCGCAAGCGACACCGAGGTCAAGAAGACAAGTCCCCTGCTGCACAAGCTGGTCAGCGTGCAGGGCGCCCAGCAGTCCAGCACGGACGCGGCCTTCCGGGACTTCGTCAGCGGCGCAGGCAACCCGCTGGTCCTCGTCTACGAGTCCCAGGTCGCCTCACTCCTCGCGGACGGTCAACAGCCCGACGACCTGGTCGTCCTCTACCCGGACACCACGGTCAACAGCGACCACACCGTCGTACCGCTGACCGACAACGGCACTGCCCTCGCCGGACTCCTCTCCACCGACCCGCAGTTGCGGAAGCTGGAGGTCCGGCACGGGTTCCGTCCGCAGGGCGAGGCCACCGAGTTCGCCAAGGCCACCACCTATCTCAAGCAGGAACTGACCGGCGTCCGCCAGGCACCCGTGCCCACCTCCGAGGTGCTGCACGAACTGGCGCGACGGGCGCGCGGATAACGGGGGACCAGATCCATGACATCCATGAACAACGACGACACCTTCCTGCTCACCCCGCCCGAGCCCGTGGCCGCCGTGCCGCGCGAGAAGGCCGGCGGACTCGTCCCCGTCGACGACTCGGTCCGCACCGACATGGCCCGCAAGGCCTCCGCGTACGTCGAGGGACTCGCTGTCCTGGACGCCCGCTCCCCCGAGTTCGCCGGCAAGGTCGGTGAGATCACCGGACTGGGTGCGGGCGAGATGCGCAGCGCCGCCGCACAGTCCAACCGCATGCTGGAGCGGACGGTACGCAGCCTGCCGGACAAGGGCGGGGACGCCCAGTCGCAGGTGGCGGGCTCGCTGGTCGAACTCCGGCGTGTGGTCGAGGATCTGGACCCGCGTGACCTGCCGGCCTCCAAGGGCCGCAAGTTCCTGTCCCGGCTCCCCGGCGGCAGCAAGCTGCGCGACCACGTCGCCAAGTACGCCTCCGCACAGGGGACGTTGAACAGGATCGTCGGCTCCCTGCGCGGTGGTCAGGACGAACTCCGGCGCGACAACGCCGCGTTGCAGACCGAGCGGGTCCGCCTGTGGGAGACCATGGGCAAGCTCCAGGAGTACGTCGTCCTGACCGAGGCCCTGGACACGGCGGTCGAGCAGCACATCACCGCCGTAGGAGATCCCGAGGCGGCCGACTCGCTCCGCGCCGACGTGCTCTTCCCGGTCCGGCAGAAGCACCAGGACCTGCTCACCCAGCTCGCGGTCTGCGCCCAGGGCTACCTCGCCATGGACGTCGTACGCCGCAACAACGAGGAGCTGATCAAGGGCGTCGACCGCGCGGCCACGACCACCGTCTCGGCGCTGCGCATCTCCGTGATGCTGGCCTCCGCGCTCGACAACCAGAAGAAGGTCGTCGAGCAGGTCAACGCGCTGCGCGGGACGACCGAGGATCTCATCCGGGGCAATGCCGAGATGCTGGCGACGCAGAGCGGGGAGATCCAGCGCATAGCCGCCGACCCGGCCGTCGGCGCCGAGACCCTGCGGGGCGCCTTCCAGCAGATCTACCGCACTCTCGACGCGATCGACACCTACAAGGTCCAGGCGACCGAGGCGATGGCGGCGACCGTGGAGTCGCTGACCGTCGAACTCCAGCACGCCAGCGGGTACTTGGAGCGCAGCCGGTCCCAGGGCGCCCTGGAAGGCGGCCTGGGATGAGACGACGCGCACTCGCCGTCTGCCTCACGGCTCTCGGCCTGCTCACCGCCTGTACGGCACAGGACCGCCCGGCCGTCGACATCTCCACGCCCGGTGTCCCCGGCCCCGCCGAGCCGGGCACCCTCCGCGTCCTCGCCTCCAGCGAGCTCAGCGACATGACCCCGGTCCTCGACCAGGTCGAGAAGGACACCGGCGTCAAGGTCAGGCTGAACCCCATCGGCACCCTGGACGCCGTGGACATGCTGGCGAAGGGGAAGACGGACGGCCAGTACGACGCTCTGTGGCTGTCCTCGAACGACTACCTCCGTCTGCGCCCCGACGCGGCGAGGAAGGTGGTCTCCGAGACGCCCGTCATGTCGAGCCCGGTGGCGATCGGCGTGAAGTCCGCGAAGGTGAAGGCGCTCGGCTGGAAGAGCGAGGACGTCACCTGGTCCCAGGTCGAGCAGGCCGTCCAGGACGGCAAGCTGACGTACGGCATGACCGACCCGGCCCGCTCCAACTCCGGTTTCTCCACGCTGGTTTCGGTGGCCTCCGCACTCTCCGGCGCCCAGTCGGCGCTCACCGACGCGGACGTCACCAAGGCCACGCCCCGGCTGAAGGAGTTCTTCAAGGGCCAGAAGCTGACCTCGGGTTCCTCGGGCTGGCTGGCCGCGGCCTACGACCGGCGCGGCGACGTCGACGCCCTGCTCAACTACGAGTCAGTCCTCAAGGGCATCCCGGACCTGACCGTGATCCGCCCCCGCGACGGTGTGATCACCGCCGACTACCCGCTCACCTCGCTCAAGTCGACCAGCGCACAGACCCGCGAGGGCGTCCGCCGGGTGACGGAGGACCTGCGCACCGAGAAGATCCAGCGGCTGATCACCGAGCGCACCCACCGCCGCCCGGTCGTGGCCTCGGTCGCGCCGGCGAGCGGCCTGGACACCACCCGGCGCCGTGAACTCCCCTTCCCCGGCACCCGGTCCGTCGCCGACGGCCTGCTCGACTCCTACGAGAACGAACTCCGCCGCCCTTCCCGGACCGTGTACGTCCTGGACACCTCCGGCTCGATGGACGGCGACCGCCTCAGTCGCCTCAAGACGGCCCTCACCGACCTCACCGGCGACTTCCGCGAGCGCGAGGAGGTCACGCTGATGCCGTTCGGTTCGGAGGTGAAGGACGTACGGACCCATGTGGTCGACCCGGCGGACCCGCGGACCGGTCTGGACGCGATCCGCGAGGACACCTCGGGGCTCTCCGCCGACGGCGACACCGCGATCTACACCTCGCTGGAGAAGGCGTACGACCATCTGGGCGCCGACCGCGACACGTTCACGTCGATCGTGCTGATGACGGACGGCGAGAACACGGCCGGGGCGAAGGCCGAGGACTTCGACGCCTTCTACTCCCGGCTCGGCCAGGAAGCCAAGGACATCCCCGTCTTCCCCATCCTCTTCGGCGACTCCGACCGCTCCGAACTGGCCCACATCGCCGACCTGACCGGCGGCCGTCTCTTCGACGCCCAACAGGGCTCGCTGGACGGCGCCTTCGAGGAGATCCGTGGCTATCAGTAAGTACCTGGAGTCCCGCAAGAACATCGCGGGAAGCGCGTGCGGCCTGGTCGGCCTGGTGCTGACCTTCACAGGGATGGCGGGCGCGTACTGGCCGGTGGTCGTGGCCGGTCTCTACGGCGCGGGCGCCCTGGTCGCCCCGCCGGAACGGCCGCCGCTGCCGGACTTCCCCGACCCGTCGGCCCAACTCGACGAACTGCGGGGCGACTTCGAGAAGCTGCGGGTGTATCTGACGGACATCGAGCTGTCGGTCACGGCGGCGGCCCGGCTCCGCGAACTCACCGAGCTGCTGACCGCGTTGCTCGACCAGGGCTGGAGCAAGGAACTGCTGGCCCACGACCCGGAGGGTGTGCACTCCCTGTCCCGGATCGTGCGGCGCGACCTGCCCGAGGCCGTCGACAGCTTCGTACGCACACGGTGGTGGACGCGGATGACACCGGGCACGGAGTCCCCCGAACTCCACCTGGAGCAACAGCTGGGCCTGATGAAACAGGACGCACAGCAGCTGGCGGCGGCCCTCCGGGACGCGGAGGCCCGCCGCCAGGAGACCCACACCCGGTACCTGGAGGACCGGGGCGGGCAGCACGGGGTCAGGGGCAGCTGATGCGGGCTGCTGTTGTTGGTGACGGTCACCGTGCAGGTCGCCCGGTCGCCGATGCTGACCGTGCCGGGGCCGGACTTCGTCACCGACAGGTCCAGGCCGGCCGGGGCCCGGCCGTCACCAACAGGTCCGCGCGCCGGCCGGGGCGGTGGCGGTGCGCTGCCGCCGCCCAGGAGGCGGGCCAGGGCGAAGCCGCTGTCCGGTCGGCCCTGGCCCGCGGCGACGATCTTTCCGGCGGACCGGAGGGCGAGCGCCTCCACCGACTCGTAGTCGCCGAAGTCGGTGCGGACGATGCCGTTGGCGGGCGTCCTGTCGCCGCCGTGCCGGTCGCGCGTGAGCTGTGAGCATGCGCGCCGGCGTGTCGCCGTACGCGTACATCGGCGGCCGTCACAAGCGGCGTCGCCCTCACCGGACGCAGGAATTCCATCCCAGCGGTTGAGAGCGGGCAGCACGCCCCGCACGCCATTGTGCGGGGCCGGTTCGTGACTAGTGCCGCCACCCTTGGCCGGCCCGTGACGATCACGGGTCAGGGCTCCCATCGGGGCCGGCCGCGGGGGTTTTCGGGGGGCGTCAGCCCAGGCGCTGCACCAGCGCGTGGTACTCGTCCCACAGTTCCTTCGGCGTGTGGTCGCCGAAGGTGTTGAGGTGCTCGGGAACGAGGGAGGCCTCCTCCCGCCACACCTCCTTGTCGACGGTGAGCAGGAACTCCAGGTCGGTGTCGGCCAGTTCGAGGCCCTCGGTGTCGAGCGCGGCGGTCGTCGGCAGCACACCGATCGGCGTCTCCACGCCCTCCGCCTTGCCCTCAAGCCGCTCCACGATCCACTTCAGGACGCGGCTGTTCTCACCGAACCCGGGCCAGACGAACTTGCCCTCGTCGTTCTTGCGGAACCAGTTGACGTAGTAGATCTTCGGGAGTTTCGCCTGGTCCCTGCCCTTGGCGACGTCGACCCAGTGGCCCATGTAGTCGCCCATGTTGTAGCCGCAGAACGGCAGCATGGCGAAGGGGTCGCGGCGCAGCTCACCGACCTTGCCCTCGGCGGCGGCGGTCTTCTCGGAGGCCACGTTGGCGCCGAGGAAGACGCCGTGGTTCCAGTCGAAGGACTCCGTCACCAGCGGTACGGCGCTGGCGCGGCGCCCGCCGAAGAGGATCGCCGAGATCGGCACGCCCTTGGGGTCCTCCCACTCGGGCGCGATGATCGGGCACTGCGCGGCGGGGGTGGTGAAGCGGGCGTTGGGGTGGGCGGCCGGCGTCTCGGACTCCGGAGTCCAGTCGTTGCCCTTCCAGTCGGTGAGGTGCGCCGGGGTCTCCTCCGTCATCCCCTCCCACCAGATGTCGTTGTCGTCGGTGAGGGCGACGTTGGTGAAGACGGAGTTGCCCCACAGCGTCTTCATCGCGTTGGCGTTGGTGTGCTCACCGGTGCCGGGCGCGACGCCGAAGAAGCCGGCCTCGGGGTTGATGGCGTGGAGACGGCCGTCCTCGCCGAACCGCATCCAGGCGATGTCGTCGCCGATGGTCTCGACGGTCCAGCCGGATATCGTCGGCTCCAGCATGGCGAGGTTGGTCTTGCCGCAGGCGGACGGGAACGCGGCGGCGACGTACTTGGACTCACCCTGCGGCGGGGTGAGCTTGAGGATGAGCATGTGCTCGGCGAGCCAGCCCTCGTCGCGGGCCATCACCGACGCGATGCGCAGCGCGTAGCACTTCTTGCCCAGCAGGGCGTTGCCGCCGTACCCGGAGCCGTAGGACCAGATCTCGCGGGACTCCGGGAAGTGCGAGATGTACTTGGTGGAGTTGCACGGCCACGGGACGTCCGCCTCGCCCTCCGCGAGGGGCGCGCCGAGAGTGTGCACGGCCTTCACGAAGAAGCCGTCGGAGCCGAGCTCGTCGAGGACCGGCTGTCCCATGCGGGTCATCGTGCGCATGGAGACCGCGACATAGGCGGAGTCGGTGATCTCGACGCCGATCGCGGAGAGGTCCGAGCCGAGGGGGCCCATGCAGAACGGGACGACGTACATCGTCCGGCCCTTCATCGAGCCACGGAAGACGCCCTTCTCCCCGGCGAAGATGTCCCGCATCTCCCCCGGTGCCTTCCAGTGGTTCGTCGGCCCCGCGTCCTCCTCCTTCTCCGAGCAGATGAAGGTGCGGTCCTCGACGCGCGCGACGTCGGTCGGGTCGGAGGCCGCGTAGTAGGAGTTGGGGCGCTTGATCGGATCGAGCTTCTTGAAAGTGCCCTTCGCCACGAGCTCCTCGCACAGGCGCTCGTACTCCGCTTCGGATCCGTCACACCAGACCACGCTGTCCGGCTGGGTCAGTTCGGCGATCTCGTTCACCCACGAGATCAGTTCCTTGTGCTGGGTGGGGATGACGGGGGGAGCCGCGATGTCGCGCGCCACGATTGCTCCTAGATGAGGGGTTTTTTGTTTGGAGGCCCCGTGGGGGCTGCGACCCGGATGCTTCTCGTGCCTTTTCGGTGGTGACCTTGGCGCTCATCCGGTGCCGACCGCACTCATTTGATCATCCGTCCATAGCGCCCATCTGTCCAGAGGGCGTCACAGGTGAGCGGAGTGAGGATCGCCACGCCCTCTTTGCCCACAGCGCGTTTATTTGCGTGCACGTAGCGTTCAGCTGACCGTCTCTTTACTGGTCAACTCCCGTGAGATGATGGCCACTCTTCGCCGTTCCCCATCCCGCACTCATGCGTAACTTACGGTTCCGTAGGTACGATGCCGGGCATGACGCCGCCCGCCCACGACGCCGAAGCACCCTCCCTGCCGCACCAGATCAAGCAGCACGCCCAGCAGCTCGCCGAGCCGATCAAGCCGAAGCTGCGCGGCTGGCTGCATCTGGGCATGTTTCCGGCCGTTCTCATCGCAGGTCTGGTCCTCACCGCCCTCGCCGACTCCGCCAGAGGCCGCATCGCCTGCGGGATCTTCGCCCTCACGGCCTGCCTGCTCTTCGGCGTCAGCGCGCTGTACCACCGGGGCAACTGGAACCCCCGCATGGACGGCATCCTGCGACGGCTGGATCACGCCAACATCTTCCTGATCATCGCCGGCACCTACACCCCGCTGACGATGCTGCTCCTGCCGGGAGGCAAGGGACAGTGGCTGCTGTGGGGCATCTGGGGCGCCGCGCTCGCCGGCATCGTCTTCCGGGTCTTCTGGGTCGGCGCCCCGCGCTGGCTCTACACCCCCTGCTACATCGCGATGGGCTGGGCGGCCGTCTTCTTCCTGCCGGACTTCATGCGCACGGGCGGCATCGCGGTCCTGGTCCTGGTCGTCGTCGGGGGCCTCCTCTACAGCGCGGGCGGCGTGATCTACGGCATCAAGCGGCCGAACCCGTCACCGCGCTGGTTCGGCTTCCACGAGGTGTTCCACTCGCTCACGCTCGCCGCGTTCGTCGTTCACTACGTCGGCATCTCGCTGGTGGCGTACCAGCACGGATAGCCCCTTTCCGCACCCTTCGAGGGCCACGGCTTCGAGCCGTGGCCCTTTTTGCATGCAGATGTTGCATGCCGATGGTGCATGCAGATGTTGCATGGCGAAACCGATTGACAGCAACCATCTTTTGAGAGCTACTCTCATTTCATGGAAACCATCACTCCGGACCCCCGACGCTGGTGGGCCCTGTCCGCCCTCGTCGCGAGCATGCTGACGCTCGGCTTCGACCTGACGATCCTCAACGTGGCGCTGCCGACCATGGCCGCCGACCTCGACGCCGGCACCGGCGCCCAGCAGTGGATGGCGGACGCCTACGTCATCGTCTTCGCGGCGCTGATGCTCCCGGCGGGCCTGCTCGGCGACCGGTTCGGACGCCGCCGGATGCTGATCGCCGGGCTCGGCATCTTCCTCGCCGGATCACTGGTGGGCGCCCTGGCCGGCGACGTGAACGCGGTGATCGCCGCCCGCGCGGTCATGGGCGTCGGCGGCGCCCTGGTCACCCCGCTCGCGCTCTCCGTACTGCCCACGCTGTTCGCCCCCGACGAGCGCACCAAGGCCGTCGGCATCGTCTCCGCCGCCTCCGCGCTCGGCCTGCCGCTCGGCCCGATCATCGGCGGCTGGCTGCTGAACCACTTCTGGTGGGGCTCGGTCTTCCTGGTCAACGTCCCGATGGCCGCGATCGGCATCGCCGCCTGCGTCTTCCTCCTCCCCGAGACCCGCGATCCCTCCTCCCCCAGGGTCGACACCTTCTCCACCGCGTTCACGGTCACCGGCCTCGGCGCCCTGGTGTACGCGATCATCGAGGCGCCCACCCGAGGCTGGGGCGACCCGCTGGTGCTGGGCATGCTGGCGGCGTCCGTCGTCCTGATCGCCGGTCTGGTGCTGCGCGAACGCCGGGTCGAACGGCCCATGCTCGACATGACCCTGCTCACCCACCGCGGCTTCCTCTTCAACACGATCGCCGCGACCCTGGTCAACTTCATCCTGTCCGGCCTGCTGTTCGTGCTGCCGCCCTTCCTCCAGGCCGTCCTCGGCCACGACGCCCTCGGCACCGGCGTCCGGCTGCTGCCGATGATGGGCGGACTGCTGGTCGCCTCCCGCCTCGCCCCGAAGGCCGTCGCCCGCTTCGGCGCCCGCGCCGCGGTGAGCGCGGGCCTGGTGGTGCTGGCCTTCGCCGGGCTCCTGGGCAGCCGTACTACAGTGGACTCCGGCTACGGATTCGTCGCGCTGTGGCTCTCCCTCACCGGCTTCGGCTTCGGCCTCTCCCTCATCCCCGCCATGAACGGCGGCCTCAGTGCCCTGCCCCGCGACCGTGCCGGCAGCGGCTCCGGACTCCTGATGACCATGCGCCAGGTCGGCGGCGCGATCGGCATCGCCCTGCTCGGCAGCCTGCTCTCCAGCACCTTCCGTGACCGCCTCGACGTCTCCGGGCTGCCCGCACCGGCCGCCGACACCGCCGGGGAGTCCGTGGTCGCCGCCCACCTCGTCGCCCAGCGCACCGACTCGGCCGACCTGCTGACCTCCGCGAACAGCGCATACGTCCACGGCATGGGCGTCGTCCTGCTGGTCTGCGGGATCGCGGCCCTCGTAGCGGCACTGCTCGCGGCCGCGTTCCTGCCGGGCACACCCCGCCCGACCGAGACCTCCACGGACCCGGACATGGCTGCCGAGGAGGCCCATGCCTGAGAATGGCACCCATGACGCCCGTACACTCCTCTCCCCCCGCTGACGTCTCCCAGCTGGGACTTCGCGAACGGAAGAAGATCAAGACCCGGACGGCGATCCGCGACGCGACGTACGCGCTGATCGAGGAACAGGGCTACGACGCCACCACGGTCGAGCAGATCGCCGAGCGCGCCGAGGTCTCGCCGTCCACGGTCTTCCGCTACTTCCCGACCAAGGAGGACATCGTCCTCACGGACGAGTACGACCCCGTCATGCTGGAGGAGCTGCGCGCCCGGCCGGCGGACGAGCCGTGGATGGAGTCCGTGCGGCACATCCTGCACCGGGCCCTCGACCTCTCCGACGTGGACGTCGAGATCACCCGGCTGCGCGCCCATCTGATGATCCAGGTACCGGCGGTGCGCGCCCGCATGATGGAGAGCATGTCCGTCACCGGCCGGCTGCTCGCCGGGGCGATCGCCGAACGCACCGGCCGGGACGCGGACGACCTGGAGGTACGGGTCCACACGATGTCCCTGATCGGCGGTCTCACCGAGATCTACCAGTACTGGGCGGAGAACGGCATGCAGGACGACCTGCACGGCCTCCTCGACCGCGCCCTGCGCGTCCTGGAACACGGGCTCCCCCCGAAAAAGCCCTGAGACCACCGCATGTCCGCATGCCATCCTGACCCGGTGAGCGCACCCGAGATCCACGTCGAATTCGCCCCCGAGCTGGCCCTGTTCGTCCCGCACGGACGCCGCCGCGGCGCCACCCCGGTCACCACCGACGGCGCCTCCTCCCTCGGCCATGTCGTGGAGTCACTCGGCGTCCCGCTCACCGAGGTCGGGGCACTGCTGGTCGGCGGCCGCGAGGTGCCGAGGTCGTACGTCCCCTCCGCGGGCGACGCCGTGGACGTCCACCCCGTCGCACGCCCCCAACAGGTCCCCGGCGCCCCGCTCCGCTTCCTCCTCGACGTCCACCTCGGCACCCTCGCCCGCCGCCTGCGCCTCCTCGGCGTCGACACGGCCTACGAGTCCACGGACATCGGCGACCCGGCCCTCGCCGCCCGCTCGGCGGCCGAGAAACGGGTCATGCTCAGCCGCGACCGAGGCCTCCTGCACCGCCGAGAGCTCTGGGCGGGCGCCTTCGTCTACAGCACCCGCCCCGAGGACCAACTCCACGACATCCTGGACCGCTTCCGCCCCGACCTACGCCCCTGGACCCGCTGCACCGCCTGCAACGGCCTGCTGCACGAGGCCACCAAGGAGCAGGTGGCGGACCGGCTGGAGGGCGGCACGGAACGGTCGTACGACGTCTTCGCCCAGTGCGAGGAGTGCGGCCGCGCCTACTGGAAGGGCGCGCACCACGAACAGCTGGCGACCATCGTGGAGAGCGTCCTGGCCGAGTTCGCGCCTCCGACCTAGGGGCGCCGGGAACTGCGCGCCCAGCCCCCACCCGGCCGCACCCGCTCAACCCCCCAATGCCACCCGCAACGCATCGGCGTCAGTGGTCGGCGCATCACACGTGAAGTGCCGACAGACATAGGCGGTAGGCGCACCCCCGACCAGCACCCGATCGGCAAGCAACGGAAGTTCATCACTGTCCGGCGTCCCTACGGCGACAACAGCCCCCGGCGCGTTCCCCAGAAGCGCCGTACGGTGCAGAACCCTCGTGCCGGCGTCGGTCAGCGACGGCCCCACGACCGCAACCTCCCTCGGCCCGTCCAGGAACGCCTCCGCCACCGCAAGCCCCCACCCGATGAACCGCGGCACCCGAGGCCCGAGCGCCTTCACGACTCCCAGTGCCTTCTCCGCGGCGGTGCGATACGGCTCGGCACCGGTCTGCGCGGCGTAACTCAGCAGCGCGCCCGCCGCGGCCGTCCACCCGGAGGGCACCGCGTTGTCGGTCGGATCCTGCGGCCGCCGGATCAGCCGCTCGGCATCCGCGGCGGTGTCGTACAGCGCCCCCTCCTCCCCGGTGAACCGGGTCAGCACATGGTCGAGCAGGAACCCGGCGAAGTCGAGCCAGACCCCCTCCCCGGTCACGGACGCGAGCGCGAGGAAGCCCTCCGCGACATCGGCGTAGTCCTCCAGCACCCCGGCGTTGGCACCGACTTGACCGTCCTTGCTGGTACGGGACAGACGCGCCTGCTCGTCCAGATGCAGCCGTACGAGAAGATCGGCGGCCCCGAGCGCGGCCTCCACCAGGTCAGGACGGTCGAAGTACGCGCCGGTCTCGGCGAGCGCGGCGATCGCGAGCCCGTTCCAGGCGGCGACGACCTTGTCGTCCCGACCGGGGGCAGGGCGCTCCGCGCGCGCGTCGAGCAGCCGCCGCCTGATCGACTCGACCTTCTCGGCGTCGAACACCGTGTCCTGCTGCGGAAGTTGGAGAACGGACTGGCCGTGCTCGAAGGTGCCCTCCTCCGTGACACCGAAGTACTGGGCGGCGAGGTCCCCGTCCTGCTCCCCGAGCACCTCGCGCAACTGCTCCGGCGTCCACACGTAGTACGCGCCCTCGACATGCTTGCCGGTGCCGTCGTCACTGTCGGCATCCAGGGCGGAGGCGAACCCGCCTTCGTTGGTGCGCAGTTCACGGACCATGAAGTCGGCGGTGTCGAGCGCCACCCGGCGGGCGAGTTCGGAGCCGGTGGTCCGCCAGAGGTGCGCGTAGACGCGGCACAGCAGGGCGTTGTCATAGAGCATCTTCTCGAAGTGCGGCACGATCCAGTCGCGGTCCACGGAGTAGCGGGCGAAGCCGCCGCCGAGCTGGTCGTGGATGCCGCCGCGGGCCATCCGCTCGCAGGTGTCCTGGGCCATCTGGAGGGCGCCGTCGGAACCGGTGCGGGCGTGATGCCTGAGCAGGAACTCGACGACCATGGACGGCGGGAACTTCGGCGCGCCGCCGAATCCACCGCGCTGCGGGTCGTACTCCCTCGTCAGCCCGAGGAGGGCCGCGGCGAGCTGTTCCTCGCCGGGCGCCTGCGCGTCGCCGTAGGAGATCTCCCGTCCGGCGAGATCCCGCACGATCTTCCCGGCGACCTCGGCGACCTCGTCCCGCCGGTCGGTCCAGGCGGTGCGGACGCCCTCAAGGACCTGCCGGAACGAGGGCATGCCCTGGCGTGGCGCGGGCGGGAAATACGTCCCGAAGTAGAAGGGCTCGGCCTCCGGCGTGAGGAACACCGTCATGGGCCAGCCGCCCTGCCCGGTGGCGGCCTGCACGGCCTCCATGTAGACGGCGTCAACATCGGGGCGTTCCTCACGGTCGACCTTGACGCTGACGAAGTGGGCATTGAGGAAATCCGCGGTCGCCTGGTCCTCAAATGACTCGGAAGCCATGACATGGCACCAGTGACAGCTGGAATATCCGACGCTCAGCAGAACGGGCTTGTTCGCCTTCCGCGCCTCCTCGAAGGCCTCGGCCGACCAGGGCCACCAGTCGACCGGGTTGTCGGCGTGCTGGAGGAGGTAGGGGGACGTCTCGTGGGCCAGTCGGTTCGGCATGGGGTCCATCCTGCCGCAGTACCCTGCGGGTCAGACGTCAGGCGTCTCCCATACGGTGACCTTGAATTTCGCCGTACCGCGGCCATTGGCGGCGGAGACGACGCTCAGATAGGCCGTGCGGCCCTCGGGTGTCGTGAGGCAGAAGCGGGCGCCCCTGGTCGCCGTGCTGGTGTAGGTGCCGCTCTTCTCGACCGCGTCGAAGCACTGGGCCTCGGTGGGCGTGATGCCTTCGGCCAGCGAGGCCAGGGTGTTCGCGGAGTCCGGGGTGTACAGCGTCGGGGCGCCGCTGGTCGTGCTGACCGTGAGGTCGTTGCTCTGGGGCTCGCTGTCCGTGACGACCGGCGCGGTCGAGTCCAGGTCGACGTACCGCATGCCGCCCTCGGTCAGATCGACGTCGAAGGTGACCGGCCCATAGCGGACCTTGGCCGCCGTCGCGGTCGGTGAAGGCGACACTTCCTGATCCGAATGGGTGGAGGCGGTCGACCGCGTGGGCGCCGGCTGCACGTTCTTGTCGCTCTCGTCGTCCGACGAACCCGACTGGCTCAACAGGATGGTGATGAGCACTCCCACCAGCGGGACCACGATCCCGACCACCCACCAGGCCCAGCGCGGCTGCTGGTGAGGCACCTGCGGCGGACCCGTCGGCGCGGTGTTCTCCCCGGTCATGCGCTCCCCGTCTCCCCGTGCTTGTCTGCGATCACGATAGCCACACAGCCACCCCACAACCCCGATTCACCAACCCTTCACGAGGACACGGCGCCCCCGCCCTCTCGCCCCGATGACCCGTACGCAGCACACTTGACCAAGAAAGCCGTTGCAGCCGGAGGGGGAAGTGACATGCGGGACAGCCATCGGGCGGAAGCCGAAGGGCTGTTGGCCCGGGCCGTGGAGGAGGAGGTACGGCGTTCGGGCGGGCGGACCGACGGCGCCGTGCTGCTGTCCCGGGCCCGGGGATCGCTGGACGCGATGGCGCAGACGGCCGCGGAGGAGTACGAGGCCTACACACACGCGCTCGACGAGGCACAGGCCGGTCAACTCACCTTCAGGCAGCGGTACTCCAAGGAGGCGTCCGGAACTCCCCTGCTGGTGGCCGGAGTCGCCGCGCTCGCTGCCGCCGTGGCCGACCTCGCTCTCGGCACCGACACGGGCACGGCCCTCGGCGCGGGCGTGGCCGTAGGGGTCGTGGGTGCGGCTGCGACGGTGGTGAAGGTGGCCGGTTCGCATCTGCCGGCCGCGCACCACCGGGCGGGCGCGTTCGGCCAGCCCGGCGGCCCGGAACAGCTGAGGCTCCAGTGGCTGACGGCCTTGGAGGTACGGGGCATCCGTCCCTTCCTCGACCAGCAGCGGGTGCTGAGCGCGTCCACCGGCCCGAAGAAACCGGGGCCACGGCTGCGCGGCACGGACAAGAGCGCGGCGGCCCGCGGAAGAAGCGTGCTGGAGCAGTCGTTCGGCCAGCTTCCCGAGCCTGTCGGTGAGTTCGCGGACCGGCGGACCGAGATGGGCCGGATCCGGCAGTGGGTGCAGGCCTCGCGCGCGACCACCGAGACCCGTCCCACGGTGGTCGTGCTGCACGGACCGCCCGGCAGCGGCCGTACGGCACTCGCGGTCCGGGCGGCCCACGACCTGAAGGACCACTTCCGCGGCGCGTGTGTGGTGGACCTGCGCGGCGACAGCCCGGAGGAGTCCCCGCTCTCCACCCGGGACGCGCTGCTGCACCTGCTGAACCGGCTCGGCGCCCCGCGCGAGCAGCTGCTGTTCCGTGAGCGTTCCTCCCCGGACCAGCAGGTCAAACGCCTGACCGAGCTGTACCACCAGCATCTGACCGGCCTGCCGGTGACGATCGTGCTGGACGACGCCTCGGACGCCGGACAGGTCCGCACCCTGGTCCCCGAGCGTTCCGACAGCCTGGTCCTGGTCACCGCGCGCGGGCCGCTCGACCTGCCGACGGACCTCGCAGCCCGGGTGCACGAACTCCCGGTCGTCCCTCTGGACGCGGCGGGCGCGGAGGAGCTCCTTGACGCTGCGGCCCAGTCGGCCACAGGTCCGTACGACGCCCAATCCTCCGATCTCATCAGGGAGTTGTGCGGCGGGCTGCCCCTCGCCCTGCGGATAGCGGGCTCGTCCCTCGGCCCCCGCTCCCCGCGCCAACTGGCCACGGATCTCGGCGCGTACGGTCCGGTCGAACCCGTCGAGCGGGTCCTCTGGCTCCGTTACACCGACCAGTCGGACCCGGCCCGCAGGCTCCTGCGCCGGCTCGCACTGGCCGGCCGGGCCTCCCTCGGCGCCGCGGCGGCCGCCGCGCTGCTGGCCACCGACGAGACGGAGGCGACCCGGCACCTGGTCGCCCTGACCCGCGCGGGCCTGATCGACCACGTCCGCGGCAGCCGTTACCGGGTCCACGACGTGGTCCGTGCCTTCGCCCAGGCCAGGCTGCTCGACGAGGAGGAACCGGCCGAGCGCACGGCCGCGCAGGAACGGCTCATCGTCAACTACGCCGACCTCGCCGACTCCGTGCTGCGCCTGGTGGACGGCAACATGTCGACCCGCTCGGACCGCTTCAGCCCGCACGGCTTCACCTCCCTCGACGAGGCGCTGCGCTGGCTGGACGACGAGTCGAGCTTCATCACGGCGGCGCTGAGGCACGCGGAGGGCGTCAACCAGGGGGCGGTCCTCAACCTCCTGGGCGCGCTCTGCGACTACTGCCTGCTGCGCGGCGACCTCTACCGCCTGGGCGAGATCAGCGAGTTGGCGCAGGCCGTGGACCAGGGGCTGCTGGTTCGCTCGGTGCAGTGGCGTACCGGCATCGCCGCCCGCCAACTCGGCGAACTGGACAAGGCACGCACCACGTTGGCCTCGGTGGTCGACCTGTACAGGGAGGCCCATCACGACGCGGGTGCGGCACGGGCGTTGTGCTCCCTGGGCATCACGCTCCACCATCAGGGCCATCTGACGGAGGCGGCGGCGAAGCTGGAGGAGGCCCTGCGGCTCCAGTCGGTCCCCGAACTCGCCACGGACCGCGGCTGGACGATGCACGCCCTGGCGGCGGTCGAACGCGACCGCGGCCGCGTGGCCGAGTCCCTGGACCTCCTCACCCGCTCCCTGGCCCTGCACCGCGCCGGCGAATCCGTCCACGGCGAGGCCTGGGCCCACTTCCAGCTCGGCCAACTGGCCCTGCGGATGGGCGACATACCGCAAGCGGAGACGGAACTGCGCACAGCCCTCGACCTGTACGGCCGTACCCGCGACGCCCGGGGCGAGGCGTGGGCCCTCACCCAGCTGGCCCGGGCCCGTCTGGTGGCCGGCGATCCGTCGGCGGCGGTGGACGGCCTGCGCCAGGCGGCCTCGCGCCACCGCGACAGCGAGGACGCCCGGGGTGAGGCGTGGACGGTGTACTACCTGGGCCAGGCGCTGGAGGAGACCGGCAACCTGGACCTCGCGGTCCGCGAGCTGGAACGCTCGCGCACGATGTTCTCCCGTATGCGGGACGTCTACGGCCTGGCCTGCGCCCGCCACCACTCGGCCCGCGTCACCCGCGACCAACGCGCCGCCCAGACGGGCTCGTTGCGCAACTCGGGCTTCGCCAGGCAGTTGCTGGTGGATGCCCGCGCCGACTTCCAGCGCATCGGTGTGGCGCACGGCGAAGCCTGGACCTGCCTCGAACTGGCAGTGGTGGACGCGGGCAACGGCCGCACTCCCCAGGCCCTGGCCCTGTGCGACGAGGCGATCACTCTCTTCGCCTCCTACGGCGACCAACGGGGCGAGGACTGGGCCCGCTTCCTGCGCTGCACGTTGCTGCCGTATGCGGCGGCGGGTGGGGTGGAGGTGGGGTCGGCGGTGGCGCAGGAGGAGCTCGCGGAGCTCGGCCGACGCGGCCATGCCACCCGGGACACGAAGCTGGACGACTACGTGGAGGCGTACGCCCTGCTGCTGGAACGGGGCGTGAACCTGGAGGCGGGCTGGCAGGCCTGGCGCCTGGGGATGGTGCCCAACCGGCACGCCCGTGAGGTCATGGGGGTGGCGGCCACTGCGGCACGCTGAAGCCCGGGCCTGCGGGCCGGTCCGGGGCCGGGCATGGCGTACCGCCACCGCCACCATCGGGCCGGTCGTCTCGACGTACGCGTGGCACGACGACCGGGCCGGCAGCCACTGTTCCGAGCCGAGCGGAACGACCCCGGGTTCAGCCCTTGGCGGGCGAGCCCTTGCCGGACGGGCTCTCGGCGGTCTCCTTGCCGGAGGCACCCTCGCCCTCGGACTCCTCGAACTTGACCTTGCCCATGTGCTTGCTCATGGACTTCATCAGGGCCCACACCGCCAGGGCCATCGCCGCGAAGACGATGAAGCCGAGGACGCCGGGGGTGACCTTGTCCTCGTCGACCTCCTTGGCGAGGGTCGCGAGGTGGGTCATTGCCAGGCTTGCGCTTGCGCTCATGTCAGACATTGTCTCGGATGCCCGCAAAGAGGTCGTCCTCGGGGAGGGAGGTATCGACGAGGGACTTCGCGAGCTCGTACTCCTCCGTGGGCCAGACGTCCTTCTGGAGGTCCAGCGGGACCTTGAACCAGCCGCCGTCGGGGTCGATCTGGGTGGCGTGCGCGATCAGGGCCTTGTCGCGGATCTCGTAGAACTCGGCGCACGGAATGTGCGTGGTCAGGGTGCGGTCGCGGATCGGGGACTCGTCCCAGCGCTTGAGCCAGTCCCCGTACGGCGACTCCAGGCCCCGCTCGATCAGCGCGTGGTGCAGCGCCTCGGTGCGCGGGCGGTTGAAGCCCTGGTTGTAGTACAGCTTCCGCGGCTGGTACGCCGGGCCGTACTCGGACTCGGGGAACTTCTCGGTGTCCGCCGCGCCCTCGAACGCCACCATCGAGATCTTGTGGGTCATGATGTGGTCGGGGTGCGGGTACCCGCCGTTCTCGTCGTAGGTGGTAATCACCTGGGGACGGAAGGAGCGGATCTGCTTCACCAGCTCACCGGCCGCCTTGTCGACGTCCTCCAGGGCGAAGCAGCCCTCGGGGAGCGGCGGCAGCGGGTCGCCCTCGGGCAGGCCGGAATCGACGAAGCCGAGCCACTCCTGCTTGACGCCCAGGATCTCGCGGGCCTCGTCCATCTCCTTCTTGCGTACCTCGTGGACGTGCTCCTCGATGTACTTGTCATGCTGAAGCTTGGGATTGAGGATGGAGCCGCGCTCCCCGCCCGTGCAGGTCACGACCAGCACGTCCACCCCCTCGGACACGTACTTGGCCATGGTGGCCGCGCCCTTGCTCGACTCGTCGTCGGGGTGGGCGTGCACGGCCATCAGTCGCAGCTGGTCAGTCAAGACTCGATCCTCATATGTCGGCGCCCCCGGTGTCTTCGGGTGCGAACGGCGGCTTCTATAGTGACCGAATCGGGGGGCGATTAATTCCACGGCCTTGGTTTCCCAGGGAGACGATCATGAGTACGGCGAGCACACGGCTGCCCGAGGGCCGCTACGGCCGCTCCTCGGACGAGCGCGCCGACCACAAACTCAAGATCGCCGGTGCCGTGCTCGGTGCCCTGCTGCTCGCACTGATCGGTTACTTCGCCTACCACTACGTCGGCCAGAACAAGATCAGCGGCGAGGTGATCGCCTTTGACGCGAAGGCCTCCGCGGTGGAGGTGCACCTGGAGGTCCGCAAGGACTCCGGCGCCTCGGGCTACTGCACGATCCGCTCCCAGGCCGCGGACGGTGCCGAGGTGGGCCGGGCCGACTTCCGCTTCGGGGGCGACGCCACCCGCATCGACAAGGTCGTCACACTCCGTACGACGGCCCTGGGCACCACCGCCGAGCTGCTGGGCTGTCACGCCGACTGACGTCACCTTCGATACGTATCCGCTGACCTGCGTCGACGTATTTCTGATGGCTTATGTCCTCCCCCTTCGGCCACTGAATTGTTAGGCTCGTGGTTTCGCCCATCCGTGAAGGAACATTCTTCTGGGTAGGGCGATGCTTTGTATTCCCAGTACCTACGAGGAGCACCTGTGACCCAGACCAGCGAAGACGTCACCTGGCTGACCCAGGAGGCGTACACCAAGCTCAAGGAAGAGCTGGCGTACCTGTCTGGTCCCGCGCGCGAGGAAGTCACCGCGAAGATCGCGGCCGCGCGCGAGGAGGGCGACCTGCGCGAGAACGGCGGGTACCACGCGGCCAAGGAAGAGCAGGGCAAGCAGGAGCTCCGCATCCGCCAGCTGACCCAGCTCCTGGAGAAGGCCAAGGTCGGCGAGGCCCCGGCGTCCGCCGACGGTGCGGTGGCGCCCGGCATGGTCGTGACGATCGCCTTCGACGGTGACGAGGACGACACCATGACCTTCCTGCTCGCCTCGCGCGAGTACGCGAGCGCGGACATCGAGACCTACTCGCCGCAGTCCCCGCTCGGCTCCGGCGTCATCGGCCACAAGGTCGGCGAGGACGCGGAGTACGAACTGCCGAACGGCAAGAGGGCCTCCGTGACCATCCTCAAGGCCGAGCCCTACAACGGCTGACCCGGGTCGACCGTTCGTCCTTGACGGGCCCCCGGCGTCCTCGTGGCGCCGGGGGTCTCGTCATGTCATGCGGTGGCCGAGCGGTACTTGCGGACCGCGAGGGTCCTGAATATAACGATGATCAGGACCGAGTAGATCAGCGAGGCCCAGACCGGGTGTTGCATCGGCCACGCCCCGGACTGGGACAGCCCCGGGTCGCCGAAGAGCTGACGGGAGGCCTGCACGGTCGCGCTGAACGGGTTCCACTCGGCGACATGCCGCAGCCAGGGCGTCATCTGGCCGGTGTCCACGAAGGCGTTCGAGATGAACGTCACCGGGAACAGCCAGATCAGTCCTCCCGAGGTGGCCGCCTCCGGGGTGCGCACGGACAGGCCGATCAGCGCGCCGATCCAGGTGAAGGCGTAGCCCAGCAGGAGCAGCAGGCCGAAACCGCCCAGGATCTTCCCGAGGTTGGTCGGCTCCACGGAGCCGGGGCGCCAGCCCACGAGCAGCGCGACCAGGGCCAGGACCAGCAGGGTCAGGGCCGTCTGCACGAGGTCGGCGACGGTGCGGCCGGTGAGCACCGCGCCGCGTGCCATGGGCAGCGAGCGGAACCGGTCTATGAGCCCCTTGTGCATGTCGTCGGCGATGCCTGCACCGGCCCCCGCGGTCGCGAAGGTGACGGTCTGCGCGAAGATGCCCGCCATCAGGAAGTTCTTGTAGACGTCCGGGTCGGTGCTGTCGCCGATCTTCATCGAGCCGCCGAAGACGTACGTGAACAGGACCACGAACATGATGGGCTGGATCAGCCCGAACAAAATCATCTCGGGAATCCGGGTCATGCGGATCAGATTCCGTCGGGCGATGACCAGGGAATCGGTCATGGTGCTCACTTGGCGGCCTCCTGGTCGCTCTCCTCGTCCTTGACCTCGGCCGCGTGTCCTGTCAGGGACAGGAAGACGTCGTCGAGGGTGGGTCGGCGCAGGCCGATGTCGTCGATCTCGATGCCGCGGGTGTCGAGCTCGCGGATGACCTCGGCGAGCAGCTTCGCGCCGCCGGTCACGGGGACGGTGAGTTTGCGCATGTGGTCCTCGACCGTGGTCTCGCCCTTGCCGAAGCCGCGCAGTACCTCCGAGGCGGTCGGGATGTGCTCGCGCTCGTGCACCACGACCTCGACGCGCTCGCCACCGGTGCGGGCCTTGAGCTGGTCGGAGGTGCCCTTGGCGATCACATGGCCGTGGTCGACCACGGCGATCTCGTGGGCGAGGTGGTCGGCCTCTTCCAGGTACTGGGTGGTGAGCAACAGGGTGGTACCGCCGGAGACCAGTTGTTTGATCACCTCCCACAGCAGTTGGCGGTTGCGCGGGTCGAGGCCGGTCGTCGGCTCGTCCATGAACATCACGGGTGGTGAGACCACCAGGGCGGCCGCGAGGTCGAGTCGTCGGCGCATACCGCCGGAGTAGGTCTTGGCGGGGCGGTCGGCGGCGTCGGCGAGGTCGAACTTCTCGAGCAGCTCGGCGGCTCGGGCCTTCGCGGGCTGGGCCTTCATCTGGTACAGCCGGCCGACCATCTGCAGGTTCTCGCGGCCGGTGAGGTATTCGTCGACCGCCGCGAACTGGCCGGAGAGACCGATGGAGCGGCGCACCTTGTCGGGGTGCTTGAGTACGTCGATGCCCGCGACGACCGCGCGGCCGCTGTCAGGTTGCAGCAGGGTCGTCAGGCAGCGGACGGTCGTCGTCTTGCCCGCGCCGTTCGGTCCGAGGAGGCCCAGGACGGTGCCCTCCGGGACATCGAGGTCGACGCCGTCCAGAGCCTTTACGTCGCCGAAGGTCTTGACCAGGCCTTCGGCATAGATGGCGCCTGGCATATGAGTCTCCACGTCGTCGGGGATTCTTGGGAAAGCCTAGGTTTGTACGTTTTCTTCCGCCGTACGGACGGCGGGGCGATGAGCGGCACGAGACACACCATAACGCGATGTATCGCGTCTCTCAATGGACTTGCCCGAACGAGTGAACCCAAGCCTTTGACCTCAGTCGATGACCGTGTAGCCCGACTCACGCAGGGCTCGGCCGACCTCGGCACAGTGCTCCGGCCCCTTCGTCTCCAGGTGCAGCTCGACCTCCGCCTCCGCGAGCCCGAGCCGTGGATCGGTCCGTACGTGGCTCACGTCGAGGACATTAGCGTCGACCACTGACAACACCCCGAGAAGCGTCGCGAGGGCCCCCGGCCGGTCCGTGAGCCGGAGCCGTACGGCCAGGTAGCGGCCCTGCGCGGACATGCCGTGGCGCAGGACGCGCTGCAGCAGCACCGGGTCGACGTTGCCGCCGGACAGCACGGCGACGACCGGTCCCTCGAAGGCGCCCGGGTCGCTCAGCAGGGCCGCGACCGGGCTCGCCCCGGCCGGCTCGACGACCAGCTTGGCCCGCTCCAGACACAGCAGGAGCGCGGCGGACAGCTCGTCCTCCGACACGGTGCGGACCTCGTCCACGAGCTCGTCCACGATCCCGAACGGCACATCCCCGGGCCGCCCGACCTTCATGCCGTCGGCCATCGTCGCCGGGTTCTCGATCGACACCGGGCGACCGGCGGCCAGCGAGGGCGGATACGCGGCCGCGCCCGCCGCCTGCACGCCCACGATCCGCACGTCCGGCCGCAGCGCCTTCACGGCGATCGCGACACCGGCCGCGAGTCCGCCGCCGCCGATGCCGAGGACGATCGTGCGCACCTCCGGGCACTGCTCCAGGATCTCCAGGCCGACCGTGCCCTGGCCCGCGATGACGTCGGGATGGTCGAAGGGGTGGATGAACACCGCGCCCGTCTCGGCCGCGTACTCCTGCGCGGCGGCGAGCGTCTCGTCGACCACCTGGCCGTGCAGGCGCACCTCGGCGCCGTAGTCCCTGGTGGCGCTGATCTTCGGCAGCGGGGCACCCTTCGGCATGAACACCGTGGAGCGCACGCCGAGCAGCGTGGACGCCAGCGCGACGCCCTGCGCGTGGTTTCCGGCGCTCGCGGCCACGACGCCCGCGGCCCGCTCCTCGGGCAGCAGTCCGGCGATCCGGACGTAGGCGCCGCGGAGTTTGAACGACCCCGTCCGCTGGAGGTTCTCGCACTTGAAGTGCACCGGCGAGCCCACCAGCTGGGTCAGATGGCGGCTGCCCTCCATCGCGGTGGTCCGCGCCACGCCCGTCAGCATCTTCTGCGCGCCGCGCACGTCGTCGAGCGTCACCGGCGGCACGGGGTGGGCCTTGCGGTAGTTCATGACTCAAGTCTCGCAGTTCACACGTGCGGGCTCGCGCTGTGACCAACGTCCGAGACGGGTTTGCGCAGCGCTGGTACGGCCCGCCTCCCGGCCGCGTACTCTGTCCCCCAATCCAGCTCCCCCTTCATGAAGTGAGCCTCCGGCCATGCCCACAACACCAGAAATGTCGATGGACATGACGACCGTCGGTGACACCGGTCTTCTCGACACCCTGCAGCACGAGGTGGCGGTCTTCGCCCGTCGTGCGGAACAGACCCGGCTCGGTGGGGTGGGGCAGGTGCGCAACTCCATGGACCGCGCCGCGTACCTGCTGCTCAACCGGCTCGACAAGGAAGGTCCGATGGGCGTCAAGGCGCTCGCGGCCAGTATGGGGATCGACTCGTCGACGGTCACCCGGCAGGTGGCGCCGCTCGTCGACACCGGGCTGGTCAAGCGCACCTCGCACCCCGAGGACGGCCGCGCGGTGGTGCTCCAGCTGTCCCCGCGCGGTCAGTCCCGGCTGGAGGAAGTGCGCTCCTCCCGGCGTCAGTTGATGGCCGAGCTGACACACGACTGGGCGCCGGAGGAGCGCGAGGCGTTCTGCACGCTCCTCACACGCTTCAACACCGCGCTCTCCTCCCGGATGGCAGCCCAGGGCGTGCCGGGGCCGGAGGCGCAGTCCTCGTAGGCACGCGCACGCGCGTACCGCCCCGCCTCTTGACCGGACGGCCGCGCCGGGCCTCATATGAGATCGGGTCCTCGTGGTCGTACGAAGCCGTCGTACGGCCATCCGCAGGCGGGGAGGTGCGGTGCGGCAACGGCAGGTGTCCCAGGGCGCGCGCCGGGCTCGCGAGTTCGAGGCGTTCGTCGCGGGCGCGGCCGGGCGGCTGCTGCACGCCGCGACACTCCTGACGGCGGAGGCACCGGACGACAACCCGCGCGCGCGGCGCCTGCTCACGCTGGCGCTCGCCCACACGTACGCGTGCTGGGACCGGCTGCGCGGCGAGGATCCCTACGACCGCGCCCGTCAGTACCTCGCCCTGCGCTTCGCCCACGGGGCATGGCGCCGCCACGGTGTCCTGTCCCTCGGCGGCCCCCGCCCCGTCGGCCCGCTGTCCCGGCTCACCCCTCAGGAACGTCTGATCGTGGTGCTGCGCCTCTATGAGGGGGTCGCCGAGGAACAGGCCGCGGCCCTGCTCGGCCTCCCCGCGGAACGTGTCCGCACGATCTGCGACCGCGCGACGGCCACCCTCCTGCATCCGCCGCGCGGGCCCGCACCGGCGGTGGTGGGGGCGGAGGTGGCGACGTCATGAGGGGGCCGGACACGAGTGCTAGCCCCGCCACGCGGCGGCCGGATCGCGGGAGGTGCGTGTGAACCGCAACCAACGGGAGTCCGCCGTGCGCCGGCTCATGGAGCGGGCGTCGCCGCCGGTGCCGGCGGATCTGTACGGGGACGTCGTGCGGCGCGGGTCGCGCATGCTGCGGCGCAGGACGGTCGCGCGCCGCATGATGTGGCTGCTGCTGTTCGCGGCGAGTGTGGCGTTCGTGGTGTGGGCGCTCACCGCCCGCCCGTGGGTGGAGCCGCCGTCCACGACGACCCCACCGATGACGGGCTGGTGAGCCTGGACCTGGCTACTCGGCCAGCGCCTGCTGCAGGTCCTGCAGCAGGTCGTCGACGTTCTCGATGCCCACGGACAGCCGCACCAGGTCGGCGGGGACCTCCAGCGCCGAGCCCGCCACGGACGCGTGCGTCATACGGCCGGGGTGCTCGATCAGCGACTCGACGCCGCCCAGGGACTCCCCGAGCGTGAACACCTTGGCGCGGTTGCAGACCTCGACGGCCGCCTCCTCGCCGCCCCGCACCCGGAAGGAGACCATGCCGCCGAAGGACCGCATCTGCTTGGCCGCGACCTCGTGGCCGGGGTGGTCCTGCAGGCCCGGGTACAGCACGTGCGTCACGCGCGCGTGCCGGGTCAGCATGTCGGCGACCTTCGTGGCGTTCTCGCTGTGCCGGTCCATGCGCACCGACAGCGTCTTGGCGCCGCGCAGCACCAGCCACGAGTCGAAGGGCCCGGCGACCGCGCCCATCGCGTTCTGGTGGTACGCCAACTCCTCGCCGAGGGTCTCGTCGGCGGTGACGAGCGCGCCGCCCACGACGTCGGAGTGGCCGCCCATGTACTTGGTCAGGGAGTGCACCACGACGTCGGCGCCGAGCGACAGCGGCTGCTGAAGGTACGGCGTGGCGAAGGTGTTGTCTACGACGAGCTTCGCGCCCGCGTCCCGGGAGACCTGGGCGACGGCGGCGATGTCGGTGATGCCGAGCAGCGGGTTGGAGGGGGTCTCCACCCACACGGCCTTGGTCTTCGGGGTGATCGCGGCCCGTACGGCGGCCGGGTCGCTGGTGTCGGCGACCGACCACTCGACGCCCCACCGGGCGACGACCTTCGCGAAGAGGCGGAACGTGCCGCCGTACGCGTCGTTGGGGATGACCACGTGGTCGCCGGGGCTGAGCAGCGTACGCAACAGGCAGTCCTCGGCCGCCAGTCCGGACGCGAACGCGAGGCCTCGACGGCCGCCTTCGAGGGTGGCGAGGTTCTCCTCCAGGGCGGTGCGGGTCGGGTTGGCGCTACGGCTGTACTCGTAGCCGCCGCGCAGACCGCCGACGCCGTCCTGCTTGTAGGTCGAGACCTGGTAGATCGGCGGGACCACCGCACCGGTGAGGGGGTCCGCGGTGTTGCCCGCGTGGATGGCGAGGGTCTCGAAGTGCTGACTGATGTGCCTGTCGCTCATGGGCTACGAGGGTAGTCCGCTCGGGAGGCCGATGACGGACGACGGGCTCCCGACGGCCGGACGGCAGGGTTTTCCCCAGGCGGGGACGTCGGCCCGTCGGGTTTTCCACAGAGGTGGGTGCCGGATTCGGTTTTTCCATGGGCCTGGATGCCGGTTCCGGGCAGGTTTTCCACAGGCCGCTGACCGGGTTGGGCAATTGTCGGTGGCGTCTGGAACCCTTGAGGCATGGAAATTCTCTGGGTCCTGATGGCGGCGGTCCTGCTGGGCTTCGTCCTGCTCCCGTTCCTGCGGCGCAGGCGGGGCGGGATCGAGCTGGTCCCGGCCGGCCACCCGGACGCCGCGGACCCGGCGGACTACGGCTTCGCACGGCAGGAGGAGCTGGACGTCCGCATGCCCGGTCCCGACCAGGACCTGCTGGACGTCCTGGACCTGGTGCAGCGCACACAGGACTACAAGGCGGCCTCCCAGTTGCTGGCCGGCACCGAGCGGGAGGGCGAGCCGCGCTGGCAGCGGGTGCAGGCCTTCGCCGGGGCCGCCTCGCTGGAGCTGCGGCAGCGGCCGGGCGGGGTGAGCGAGGCGCCGGGCGGGCAGTGGTTGCGGGTGTGGCGGGCCGAGCAGCCCAAGGACGCGGGCGGCACGGCCGTGCACGCGGAGTTCCTGGTGCAGCAGGCGTGGCGCACGTCGACGCCGGGCACCGACGAGTTCCGGATCATCATGGAGGAGGCGAAGGCGGCCTGCGGCGAGGCGGCACTGCTGGCCCCCGGCGATCCGGTCCCGTACATCGTGGAGCTCTCCGTGGCACGCGGACTTGGCTATTCCCAGGCGGAGTTCGAGCAGCTGTGGCTGAAGATCCTGGACCGCGCCCCGGCCCACATGGGAGCGCACCTGGCCGCGCTGCACTACTGGTGCGAGAAGTGGCACGGCTCGCGGGAGCTGGCGTACGGCTTCGCGGAGGCGGCGGCCGCCCGGGCGCCGCACGGCTCGCTGCTGGCCGCGATGCCGCTGTTCGCGGTCTTCGAGCATCTGCCGGAGGTGAACCTGGTCAGCGGGTTCTACCGGAGCGAGGTCGTGACGAAGGCGATCCACGGCGCGCTGCACGCGGTCCACTCCGCCCGCGCCGACGACCCGATGCTGGCCCATGTGCGGCATCTGCTGGTGTTCTTCCTGGTGCGCGGTGAGCGCTGGGCGGAAGCGATGAACCAGCTCGTGTACATCGACGGGCATGTCGGCGCCCTGCCGTGGACGTTGTCCGCCGATCCGGCCGCGGAGTTCGCGATATACCGGGCACTGGCCGTGGCGGGGTACGAGGCCAACGGGGGGAGCCCGGCGACGCTGGCCCAGTGACGCCGCAGGCCCTTCCCGGGCGCGATCTTGCCTCAGGGGGGACCGTTCGGTCATACTCCGCGCTCACCCGTGTGTGGTCATGAGCACGATCTGAAGCGCTCATCGGCCGGCCGGACCGCGTTCCTTGATCGCTGATCTTTTGATCCGTCCTGTGGGGGGACTCTGCCCAATGGGCACGACTCTGCGTGCGCTGCGCGCTCTTCTGCTGCTCGCCGGCTTCTATCTGCTCGGCGTCCTGTTGCTGGCCGCTCTGGCCGGCGCCGACTATCTGCTGCTCCTGCACGCCCCGACCAGTCTCGCGGGGAAGCTGGTCATCGTCTCCGTGCTGCTGGCGATCCCGCTGGTGCGTGGCCTGTTCATGCTGCGCACCCCGCAGGACGAGGAGATGGCGGGCCTGCCCGTCACCGAGGCCGACGAACCGGAACTCTGGCGGACGGTGAGGGAGTTGGCCGACGAGGTCGGCACCGCCGGCCCGTCCCGGATCGTCCTGACCGCCGACGTCAACGCCGCCGTCGCCGAGGACGCCCGGCTGCTCGGCCTGCTGCCCGGACCGCGCCGCCTCTACCTCGGTGTACCCCTGTTGCAGGGGCTGTCGCAGGCCCAGTTGCGGGCGGTCCTCGCGCATGAGCTGGGCCACTACTCGAACTCCGACACCCGGCTCTCCGCCCTCACCGTGCGCGGCCGCGCCCAAGTGCTGCGCACCATCAGGCACTTCGAGCAGCGCGCCGACCGGACCGCGGCACGCGAGCAGGCCAAGCAGGAGAAGAAGAACACCAAGGCCGAGGCGAAGGGCAAGCAGGCCAAGGAGGTCGACACCGGCAACGCGGGCATCACGTACCGCGCGATGGCGAAGATCTACGTCGGCTACGCCAAGCTGTACTTCCGCGCCACGCTCTCCGTCTCCCGCCGCCAGGAGTATGCCGCCGACGCCGCGGCCGCCCGGATCACCGGCCGGGACGCGACCGCGTCGGCGCTGCGCGAGATCCCGGTGCTGGACGGGGCGTTCGACTTCTACATGGACTGCTATGCCACCCTCGGCACCGGCCAGGAGCTGCTGCCGCCGCGCGGTGAGATGTTCGGCGGCTTCGGCCGGATGCTGAGCGCCCGGCAACTGGAGCTGGTCGACCGGCGGGACAATCCGCCGACGGGGCCCTCGTCGCCGTACGACTCGCATCCGCCGATCGCCGAACGGGTCCGCCGGATCGAGGGACTGCCCGACGACGGACGCGCGGACGAGGCCCGCGGCGCCGCCCTCGACCTCCTGGCCGACCCGCGGCGGACGCTGGCGGAGCTGGAGGACGCGGTCCTGACCGAGGAGGTGCGGCGGTTCCGCCGTACCGCCGACTGGCAGGAGCTGCTCGATCTGGTGATGGCGCAGTCGTTCCGCGCCGGGACCTCGCCGCTGCACCGGGCGTACGTGGCGTACACCAACGAGCAGCCGACGCTGACCGCGTTGCTCGACCTGATCGAGGACGGACGGCTGTGGCAGCTGGCGAAGCGGCTGCCGTTGTCCGACGAGGCGGCCGCCGCTCAGGGGCGGGTGTTCCGTGAGTTCGTACGGCCGACCCTGCACAGGTCGCTGACGGGCATGGCGCTGGCCGAGCTGAACACGCGGGGGCTGCTGCGCTGGGAGTTCTCCTGGGAGCGGTCGGCGATTCCGCATCTGCCGCCCGCCGTCGACGGCACCGAGACCGATCTCGACGAGGTGGTCGCCCCGGCGGTCGCCGACACCCCCGACACCGCGCCGCTGCGGGCGCTGCTCACCCACGAATCCCCTCAGCGAGGTGCCCTGTGATCATCCTCTGGGTCGTTCTGGCCCTCGTCGGACTGCCCTTGCTCACTCTGGGCCTGTACTTCCTCAAGGCCATCGTCCAGGGCGCGGTCGAGGGCTGGCGCGGAGCGGACGAGTCCGACGACGACGCCGACAAGCCGTACGAGCTGCCCGCGGCGGCCGCCGCCCTCGGGCTGCTGCCGCCCGAGCAGCAGAACAAGGACTCCGCGGCGCCGGTCCCGGCCGTACTCACCGCTGCGCTCGACGCGGCCAGGGCCGGGGACTGGCAGCCCGCCGCGGACCTGCTGAGCGCGACGGCCGCCGAGCGGGACTGGGAGCACCGCTCCGCCCACAGCGGGTGGCTCGCGGGCGCCGCCGCCGAGGACGACACCTGGCTGCTGGCCTGGGAGTCCGCCCGCCCCGACGACCCGGGCGCCGCGCTGGTGCGGGCGCGCAGCACGGTGGCGCTGGCGGGGAAGGTCCGTGGCGCGAAGCGGGCGAAGCACACCACCTCCGAGCAGTTCCAGGGCTTTCACCGGCTCATGGAAGAGTCCCGCGCACAGCACGAGCGGGCGGCCGCGCTCGGCGTCGAGGGCGACCCGGTGCCGTACATCGGACGGATCTCGACCGCCCTGGGGCTCGGTGATCCGCACATCGAGATGGAACGCGTCTGGAAGGAGATAACCGACCGCGACCCGCACCACTACGAGGCCCACTACATGGCACTGCAGTACTGGTGCGCCAAGTGGCGGGGCTCGGAGAAGCTGGCCCGGGACTTCGCGGCTCAGGCTGCGGCGAAGGCGCCCCTGGGCAGCCTGATGACGGCGTTCCCGCTGATCGCGCACTTCGAGCACGACGAGTCGGACACGACGGACGCCGACCGCACGCCGGAGATGCGGGCCCTGGTGGACGCGGCGCTCGCGGACGCGGCGGCGGCCGATCCGACGCACCCGCGGCTGCCGGAGGTCCGGCACCTGCTGGCGTACTACCTGTGTCTGCAGGACCGGGACGAGGCGGCGGTGGAACAGTTCCGGCTGGTCGACGGATACGTGGACGCGCTGCCGTGGCGGTACCGGGGCGACCCGGCGGGCGAGTACTGCCGGATGCGGGATCTGAGCCTGGCGAACACGGGCGGCGGCACGGAAGCCCCTTGACCTTGACACCGTGGCAAGGCCTTCACTGCTTGCCGAGGAGGTGGTCTCGGTGACCATGACGGGGCAGGGACAGGAACAGGAACAGGGCGCAGACGCGATGCGGGCGCTCCAGGGCCTGGAGGACGGCCGTTCGTCCGTACGACTGCGGGCGGCTCTGGTGCTCGGTACGGCGCCGGAGCCGCGGTACGTCGACACGCTCGTCGAGCGGTGCGCGGTCGAGCCCGAGTTCTTCGTCCGGGACATGCTCACCTGGGCCCTCACCCGCCACCCGGTGTCCGTGACACTCCCCGCGCTGCTCAGCGAGCTCCGCTCGGAGCGGCCGCAGGCGCGGAGCCAGGCGCTGCACACGCTGTCCAAGATCGGCGATCGGCGGGCGTGGCCCGCGATCACACGGGCGCTGCTGTCCGACGCCGACGACGAGGTGGCGCGGAGCGCCTGGCGGACCGCGGTCGTGCTGGTGCCGGAGGGCGAGGAGTCCGGGTTGGCCACGGTACTGGCGACACAGCTCGGGCGCGGTGCGCGGGAGACCCAGCTGAGTCTCAGCCGGGCGCTGGTCGCACTGGCCTCACGGGGCGACAGCGCGCTCGAAGAGGCCGTACTGCCGGCTCTGCGGGCCGCGACGAAAGCCCCCGACGCACGGGTGCGTACACACGCGCTCGCCACGGAACAACTGCTGCGCGACCCTGATGTCGGATTCGAGTTCGCGGTCGGGGAGGCGAAGCGCATCGTGGCCCTCGGCGGGTCCGGCCAGGAGGGACGCTAGGACGTGTTGATCGGTGAGGTGGCTCGACGGTCCGGGGTCAGTGCCCGCATGCTCAGGCACTACGAGTCCCTCGACCTGCTGCGCCCTTCGGGGCGTACGGTTTCCGGCTACCGGGAGTACTCCGGCGACGACATCCGGCGGATCTTCCACATCGAGAGCCTGAGGTCGCTGGGGCTGTCGCTGCGTGAGATCGGACGCGCGCTCGACGACCCCGGCTTCACGCCCTCGGCGCTCGTCAGCGACCTCATCCGTCAGACGCGCGAACGCATCGCGGCCGAGACCGAGCTGCTCACACGGCTGAGCCGGATCGATGCCGCGGAACCCGCCGACTGGGAGGACGTGCTCCAGGTGGTCGGGATTCTCCAGGCACTGGGGTCGACGAGCGCCGCCGCCCGCCAGCGCGCCGCCCTGTCCTCGGTCGAGGAGATCCCGGTACCGATGGAGGCCCTGGTCGAGGCGGTCCTCAGGGAGACGGACCCGAACGTCGCCGGAGCCCTTCGATGGGCGCTGGCACGATCGGGCGACGGCAGCGCGGCACTCCTGGCGGAAGGTCTCCGCTCCCCGGTGGCCGCGGTACGGGAACGTGCCGTTCGGTCCCTTGCCGAGATGCCCGGTGACGAGTCCACCGCCCGGCTGCGTGACGCCCTCGCGGATCCCGACGCCGTGGTCCGCGGTCATGCGGCTCTGGCCCTCGGGACGCGTGGAGCGGCGGATGCCGTCCCGGTGCTCATCGACATGATCGTGGCCGGGCCGAACGACACCGACGCGGCCGATGCGCTGGGCATGCTGGCGAGCGACACCGCGACGGCGGATCGGATCGCCGCCGGGCTCGTCGACCGTCTGGGCCACGACACCGCCGAGGCGCCCGCCCGCGCCCGGCTGACCCAGGCGCTGGCGGACATCCCGGGGACCACGGCCTCACGCGCCCTCGTGGCACTGTCGTACGACGGGGACCGTGCCGTCGCACTGACCGCGACGTACCTGCTTCGGTTGCGCGGGGCAGGGTGACGGATCTCTGGGCTGTGGAGCTCTGAGCTCAGCCCTCGGCGCGGGCGGGCAGCCGCCATCCCGGCCGCGGGAAGTGGCAGGTGTAGCCGTCCGGGTAGCGCTGGAGGTAGTCCTGGTGCTCGGGCTCGGCCTCCCAGAAGGGGCCCACCGGCTCCACCTCGGTGACCACCTTTCCGGGCCACAGGCCGGAGGCGTCCACGTCCGCGATGGTGTCCTCGGCGATCCGCTTCTGCGCGTCGTCCACGTAGTAGATCGCCGAGCGGTAGCTGAGGCCGATGTCGTTGCCCTGGCGGTTCTTGGTGCTCGGGTCGTGGATCTGGAAGAAGAACTCCAGGAGTGTGCGGAACTCGGTCTGCTCGGGGTCGTAGAGGATCTCGATGGCCTCCGCGTGCGTGCCGTGGTTGCGGTACGTCGCGTTCGGCACGTCACCCCCGGTGTATCCCACCCGGGTGGCCGTCACGCCCGGAAGCCGGCGGATCAGCTCCTCCATGCCCCAGAAACATCCGCCCGCCAACACGGCCCTCTGCGTCTGCGCGGCCATTGCGGCCCTCCCATATCTGTCGGCTCGGTCACTCGGGCCACTCTGCTCGCACACCACCGGCGTCCTGTGCCCACCCTCCTCAACGCACGAGGGTTCCGGACGATTCCGGGCCCGTCCGATCGGCGGCGCACGTCCTTCCGAGGTCCCGACCCCGACCGTCCCTGCCCCCAGGGCCGTCGCCTCCTGGCGCCGAAGTCCCGTACGCCTGACCCTCGCGGCAGCCGCCCTGGTCGTCATGGGCCTCGCCGGAGTCCTCACCGCTCATCTCGTCACCGGCGACGGCTCGTCCGCGTCGGCGGCCCCGTCAACACCGACGCCAAGGCCCACCCCGTCCGCCTCCGCGACCCCCTCCGCTGCACCGGACACGGAACCGGCCACCGGCACCCGCAAGGTCCTGACCTCCCCCTACGACCTCGCCCCCGGCGCCTCCGTGGCGAACGGCAAGGTGCGACTGACCATGCAGACCGACGGCAACCTGGTGATCAGTGACGCGAACGGCCGTCCGCTGTGGGCCGCGATGACCCAGGGCAGGGGCGACCACGCCGGCTTCCAGAGGGACGGCAACCTGGTCGTCTCCAATGCGGACGACAAGGCGGTGTGGGGAGCCGGCTCCTTCGGACACCCGGACGCGGTCCTGGTGCTGCGGGCCGACGGGAACGTGGTGATCGAGGACGGCGGCACGGTGCTCTGGCAGACGAACACGGCCCGCTGACCCCGGTGACGCCCCGTGTGCATCCCGCTGAACAACCCCGATGACACCCGGTGTGCATCCCGCTGACACCCTCGATAACACCCCGCCCGCACCCCGCCGACACCCCGTGGGCAACGCGGGAAACCTCAGCCCCCACTCCCGTACGGCCGCGTGAGTATCTCCAGCCGATGCCCGTCCGGATCGTCGAAGTACGCGCCCCGGCCGCCGTCGTTGCGGTTGATCTCGCCGGGGCGGTGGTGGAAGGGGTCCGCCCAGTACGTCAGCCCCGCTTCCTCGACACGGGCGAAGATCGTGTCGAAGTCGTCCTCGGAGACGAGGAACGCGTAGTGCTGGGGCGTGATCTCGCCGGTCGTGTCCATGTAGTCGAGCGTCACGCCGTTGGGGATCTCGACGGGGATGAAGGGGCCGTACTGCGGGCTCACCGCCAGGCCCAGGATGTCGGCCAGGAAGCGGGCCGAGGCGTGCTTGTCGTGCGCGGCGACGATGGTGTGGTTCAGCTGAACGGTCATCGTGGAGGCCTCCTCCTCCCGACCATACTCCGCGAGCGGTTAAGGTAAGCCTTGCCTTAGCGAACCAGCGTCATCCGGAGTAGTCGTGCGTACAGCAGCAGTGCGGGTCGTCCTGGCCTCGATCGTCGTCGGAGGGCTGCTCGCCGGCTGCTCGTCGTCGGACACCGGCGGAACGACCGAGAAGGCGGAACGGAACCCGGTGCTGGGCGCCTCCGAGGGCCCCTCCGCCGCGCCGAGCTCCCTCGCCGCCGGCATGGGCTCCGACCAGGACACCGACGGGACCTTCCCGCGGACGGTCACGCACTTCAAGGGCGAGACCACGATCAGCGCCGAGCCGAAGAAGATCGCCGTGCTCAGCACCGGTCAGCTCGACGACCTGCTGTCATTGGGCGTCGTACCCACGGCCACCACCCGCGCCGACAACGCCGGGCTCGTGCCCGACTACCTCGCGGACGCCTTCCCCACGTACAAGAAGCAGCTCTCCGCCATGACCGACGCGGGCACCCGGCAGGCACCCAACCTGGAGACCCTCGCGGCGGCCAGGCCCGACCTCATCCTCGCCAACGACTCCCTCGGCGACCTCTATCCCAAGCTGTCGAAGATCGCGCCCACCGTGATCACCGCGGGCAACGGCATCAACTGGAAGCGCGACCTGCTGCTCGTCGGCGACGCGCTCGGCAGGGGACAGGCGGCGCGGACCATGCTGAACGGCATCGTCGCCGACGCCAGGGAGAAGGGCGCGGCGATCGAGGGCGACCCGACCGTCTCCATGGTCCGCTTCACGCCCGACCGCACCCGCATGTTCGGGGTCTCGTCCTTCACCGGTTCCATCGCCGTCGACATGGGGCTCGCACGGCCCGAGTCCCAGCGGTTCAACGCCATCTCGGAGGACATCGGCGCGGAGAGCATCGACACCGCCGACGGGGACTGGATCTTCTACTCCGTGCAGGGGGACGCGTCGAAGACGGACGCGGCGAGCGTCGTCGCCGGGCCACTGTGGAAGTCGATGAAGGCGGTGAAGGCCGGCCAGGCCGTGAAGGTCGACGACGACCCCTGGTACCTCAACGCCGGACCGTCCGCCGCACGCCTGGTGATCTCGGAACTCTCCGAGAACATCGGCAAGTAGTCGCGTGATACGTCGTCTCGCCTGGCCCGCGGCGGTCCTCACGGTGGCCGCCGCCGGGGCGCTCAGCCTCGCGGTCGGAACGCGGTCGGTGCCCCTGTCCGCCGTGGTGGACGCCCTGCTGCAGGGTGGCGGGTCCCCCGACGCGCTCGTCGTACGGTCCCTGCGCCTGCCGCGGACCGAGATCGGGCTCACCGCCGGGGCCGCCCTGGGGATCGCGGGCGCCGCGCTCCAGGCCGTGACACGCAATCCGCTCGCCGACCCGGGGATCCTCGGGCTGAGCCAGGGCGCGGCGGCGGGGGTGGTGCTCGCCATCGGCTTCGGGCTCGCGAACGGGTTCTCCGGATACGTCTGGTACGCCTTCGCCGGGGCCGTCCTCGCGGCCTGCCTGGTGTACGCGGTCGCCGCGCGGGGGCGGGGCGGGGCGTCGCCGGTGAAGTTGGCGCTGGCGGGGACGGCGCTGTCGGCGATGACGGCGGGGGCCACGACCGTGGTGCTCACGTCGAGTTCGGCGACCCTCGACCAGTTCCGGTTCTGGCAGGTGGGGTCCTTGAGCGGACGGGACGCCGGGACCGTCGTACGGATGCTGCCGTTTCTTGTCGGCGGGGCGTTGATCGTGCTGGCCTGCGCCCGGGGACTGGACGCAGTGGCCCTCGGGGACGAGACGGCTCGGGCGCTGGGGCACCGGGTTTCGCTGGTGCGGGGGGCGGCGGCGCTGGGAGCAGCGCTGCTGACCGCGGCGGCGGTCGCCGCGGCGGGGCCGATCGCGTTCGTGGGGCTCGCGGTACCGCATCTGGCGCGACGACTCGTCGCCGGCGGGCATCGGGCGATGCTGCCGCTGTCCGCGCTGCTGGGGGCCGCGCTGCTGGTGGCGGCGGATGTGGTGGGACGGGTGGTGCGAGCTCCCGCGGAGGTGCCGGCGGGGGTCATGACGGCGCTGGTGGGAGTGCCTGTGCTGGTGGTGCTTGTACGGCGACGAGGGGCTGTTTCGTGAGTGGTGCTCGGCGTGAGGCCGCGCCTACGGATGTGCCTCGCCATGTGGTCTCGCGACTGCGGGAGCGTCGTGGTTGCTCGCGCAGTTCCCCGCGCCCCTGGGTGGGTACAGCCAGGCCGACTCCCGCCGCACCCACTCAGGGGCGCGGGGAACTGCGCGAACAGCCCCCACCGGCCCGCGGCCGAACGACCGTCCTGCGGCCCCACCCCGACCTCTCCCTCCTCGTCCACCGGAGATCCGTCGCCGTCGCAGTCGCCCTCCTCGCCGTCCTCCTCGCCGCCATGACCGCCTCCGCCTCCCTGGGCCAGACCTACATCTCCCTTGCCGAGGTCTGGCACACCCTCCGTACCGGAAACGGCCCCTACGACCTGGTCGTCAATGAACTCCGCGTCCCCCGGATCATGCTCGGCGCCCTCGTGGGCGCAGCCCTGGGTCTGGCCGGAGCCCTGATTCAGACCGTCACCCGGAATCCCCTGGCCAGCCCGGACGTGATCGGCGTCGGGCATGGTGCCGCCGCTGCCACCGTGCTCGCGCTCGCGACCGGAGTCGTCTCCTCGCCCGGCGCGATGCCGGTCGTCTCCGTCGTGGGTGGACTCGTCGCCGCCGCCCTCGTGTATGTGCTGGCCTGGCGGCGCGGGATGCAGGCGAGCCGTTTCGTGCTCACCGGGGTCGGGATCGGGGTCGCCCTGTCCGCCGTCGTCCAGCTGTATCTCACCGACTCCGAGCTCGAAGCCGCCGAGCAGGTCAAGCTGTGGCTCACCGGGAGTCTCAACGGGCGGGGCCGGGAGCAGGCGGGGCCCCTCGGTGTCGTACTCCTGCTGTGTCTGCCCGCGCTGGTGTGGGCGAGCAGGGCCGCGCGGCCGCTCGGTCTCGACGTGGACACCGCCGCCGCGCTGGGCGTGCGGGTGAACCGGGTGCGGCTCGGCCTCACCGTGCTCGGGGTGGTGCTCGCCGCCACCGCCACCGGGGCCGCCGGGCCGATCGGGTTCGTCGCGCTGACCTCGCCGCAGCTGGCCCGGCGACTGACCCGGACACCTCAGCTGCCGCTGCTGTGCTCGGCGCTGACGGGGGCGTTCGTGCTGGTCGCCGCCGATCTCGCGGCCCGGACGCTGCTGCCCCCGCTGGAGATCCCGGTCGGCGCGCTGACCTCGCTGGTCGGAGGGCCGTATCTGCTGTGGCTGCTGGGGCGGCGGACGGCCGTACGTTGAAAGGCCCCGCACCATGGCGGGGGCCTTTCAGACGGTGGGACTCAGATCGTCGCCGTGTCGATCACGAACCGGTACCGCACATCGCTGTTGATCACGCGCTCGTACGCGTCGTTGATCTCCGACGCGGTGATCAGCTCGATCTCGGCGCCGATGCCGTGCCCCGCGCAGAAGTCCAGCATCTCCTGGGTCTCGGCGATGCCGCCGATCATCGAACCGGCGAGGGTCTTGTTGCCGGCTATGAGGGAGAAGAGGCTGAGCGCGACGGGCTCCTCGGGGGCGCCGACGTTGACCAGCGCGCCGCCCGTCTTGAGCAGGCCGAGGTACGCGCCGAAGTCGAGCGGCGCCGAGACCGTGGAGAGGATGAGGTCGAAGGAGCCGGCGAGTTCCTTGAAGGTGCTCTCGTCGCTGGTCGCGTAGTAGTGGTCGGCGCCCAGCTTCAGGCCGTCGTCCTTCTTGCGCAGGGACTGGGAGAGGACGGTGACCTCGGCGCCCAGCGCGTGCGCGATCTTGACGCCCATGTGGCCGAGGCCGCCCAGTCCGATCACGGCGACCTTCTTGCCGGGGGCGGCGCCCCAGCGCTTGAGCGGGGAGTACGTGGTGATGCCGGCGCACAGCAGCGGCGCGGCCTCGTCGAGGGCCAGGCCCTCGGGGATACGGACGACGAAGTTCTCGTCGACGACGACCTTCTCGGAGTAGCCGCCGTAGGTGGGCTCGCCGTCCTTGCCGATGGCGTTGTACGTGCCGACGTTCCCGCCGGTGCAGTGCTGCTCCAGGCCGGCCTTGCAGTTGTCGCACTCCTGGCAGGAGTCGACGAGACAGCCGACGCCCACGCGGTCGCCGGCCTTGTACTTGGTGACACCAGGGCCGACCTCGGAGACGATGCCCGCGATCTCGTGGCCCGGGACCATCGGGAAGATGGCCTCGCCCCAGCCCTCACGGGCCTGGTGGATGTCGGAGTGACAGATGCCCGCGAACTTGATGTCGATCAGCACGTCGTGCTCGCGGACCGCGCGGCGCTCGATGGTGGTGCGCTCCAGGGGTGCCTTGGCGGCGGGTACGGCGTATGCGGCGACAGTGGTCATACCGGGGGTTCTCCTAGCGGGGGTCCGTGCCCGGCTGCCTTCTGTCTGTCCGTCCGTCCGGGCACGGTGACCAGCCTGCCCGCGGAATCGGCATCCTCCCAGGCCACGGTTCTGCGTACGTCCGCCGGTCCTACCACTGGCGGGGACAGGATGCCGTGCGTCCGACGATGAATACTTGACGTATGGACGACATGGCCGAGGAACAGCCCGGACGCGGCTCACTGGACCGGCGTGCCGAGCTCAGCGAGTTCCTGCGCACCCGGCGGGCCCGGCTGAAGCCTCAGGACGTGGGGCTGCCGGACTTCGGGCGGCACCGCCGGGTGCCCGGCCTGCGGCGCGAGGAGCTGGCGCAGCTGGCGGGCGTCTCGGTGGCGTACTACACCCGCCTTGAGCAGGGCAACGGGCGGAACGTCTCGGCGGAGGTCCTCGACGCGATCGCCCGTGCGCTGCGGCTGTCCGACGCCGAGCACGCGCATCTCATGCACCTCGCGAGGCCGAAGCAGCACAAGAAGAAGGCCACCGCGCGGACCGAGCAGGTGCGGGGCGCGGTGCGCCAGTTGGTGGACTCGATCGAGGTCCCGGCCTACGTCGGCGGCCGCAACGCGAACATCCTCGCCTGGAACCGGATGGCGGCGGCGGTGTTCGGGGACTGGTCGGAGCTGCCGGCGCAGGAGCGGAACTGGGCCCGGCTGGTGTTCCTGAGGCCGGCGTACCGTGACCTGTTCGTGGAGTGGGACCAGAAGGCGCACGACGTCGTCAGGTATCTGCGCATGGCCGCGGGCTGCCATCCGGACGACCCGGGCCTGTCCGCCCTCGTGGGTGAACTCTCCGTCAAGAGCGAGGAGTTCAGGCGCCTGTGGGCCACGCACGACGTCAAGGAGAAGAACTACGGCGTCAAGCGCCTGCGTCACCCCCTGGTCGGCGAACTGAGCCTGAACTTCGAGTCGTTCCAGCTGTCCGACGGCAGCGAACAGGTCCTGACCACCTACTACGCGGAACCGGGCTCCCCCTCCGCGGAGGCACTACGGCTGCTGTCCAGCTGGGGAACGGACGCGTTCCACGCGAGCCCTCAGCCCTGATACGGCGGTGCCGCTCCCCAGTTCCAGCGCGGCATCGGCTGATCGGCGGGCGGCTTCGCGTCCGGGCCGGAGAAGTACACCGCGAGCCGGGTCCCCCACTCCACGTAGGCGAGGAACGCCGAGCGGAATTCCGCGTCGGTGGGCAGGCCCGCCTCGTCGGCCGCGTCCTGGATGAGGTTCACCCAGCGGCGGCGCTGCGGCTCGGTGATGCCGCGGCCCATGTGCTTGGCGACCATGTGGCCGTGGCCGCCCTGGGTCTCGGAGTAGGCGGACGGGCCGCCGAAGACCTCCGCGAGCCACAGGGCGACATGCTCGGCGTGCTCGGGGGCCAGGCCCGCGAACACCGGGGCCAGGAGGTCGTCGGCCAGGACCTTCTCGTAGAACACCGTGGTCAGCCGGGCGAAGGCCTCCGCACCGCCCGCCCACGCGTACAGGGTGGGCACCGAGGCGCCCCTCCCCCGTACCGTCGTCGGTTTGTAGTGGCGCATCTCCTCGATGTTCTCGACGTACGGCCGGATCTCGGCCAGGAAGTCCGGGAACAGCTCCGACTCGCGGAAGCCCTCCATGTGGTCCTCGGTGGAGGTCCAGGTGATGCGCAGGACGTAGTGCTCGAAGTCCTCCTCGCAGCGCGCCAGCTCGTAGTCGACGCACTGCGGGGCCGCTGCCAGCAGGGCCGAGGCGTGGGTGTAGGCGGACAGGAACTCCGCCGAGCGGTCTGCCGGGATGCGGTAGCGGATGTACTCGACGGTCTCTGTGGTCATACGGCCACTCAAACACGGGCGGCCGTCGGAAGCTGCTCTTCCGGGGGCCGGATCAGGATTGCCGGATCACGGCCACGCCGAGTTCCAGGCGCACCTTGCGGGCCACCATGCCCCTGCCCCAGGTGATGCCCAGCCCCGGCGGTCGAGGGTGCCCCTGGCCGTGAAGTCGAGCCGCGGCCCTGGAGGCCGGTCTCGGTGCCGGTCTGTTCCAGGTCGACGACGACCGTCCTGGTCACGCCCGCACGGTCAGGTCGCCCGCCGTACGCCCGCGGCCTGATCGCCGGCTGGCCACGTGTGCCCGCCGCCGGGTGCGCGAGGCGGAGTTTGGACGGCACCGTCGAGGCCGTGCTCGCCTTCGAGATCGCGCAGGACCGGGTCCGGTGCATCTGGACGGTTCGCAACCCCGAGAAGCCGAGGCCCTGGACGGCCGCCTGAGACACCGAGAGGCCCGCCGGAAGCAGCGCTTCCGACGGGCCTCTCAACTACCGTGCCCTACACCTCACTTGGCGTAGTACGCGTTGTAGATCGAGATCGTCGACTTGTTGCCCTTCTTGTCGGCGATCTTGGCGTGGAAGGAGATGGCCTTCCCCTTCGCCGGGTTCTTCACGGTGATCTGGCCGTCCTTGACCGTGACCTTCTTCCAGGTCTGGCCGTAGTCGTAGGACACGTACACCGCGAGGGACTTCAGGTTGGAGCCCTTGGCGGAGCCCTCGACGGTCAGCGGGATCTTGACCGTCTTGCCGGCCTCGACCCTGTTGTCCAGGCCCGTCTTCGCGTTGAAGCGGACCATGGAGGCGGGCAGCTTGGTGAGGTCGGCCGACTTCTTGGACGAGAACGTCCAGCTGGCGTCGATTCGGGTGGAGGCCGCCGCGACCTTGACACTGCGCTTGACCGAGGTCGTCAGCTTGTACGAGGCCTGTCCGGCCGGGACCTTGAACGTCTTCTCGCCGAACAGCGGGTCGTCGTTCGAGCCGACCTTGACACCGTTCTTGTACAGCGTGGTGTTGACCGAGGTGAACACCGAGGAACCGGCGTGGCCCTGGCCGTCCGCGAACAGCGGGAGGGAGCCGAAGATCTCGTTGCCGTTGCGGTACAGACCGAAGTCGGCGTTGAGATGCGGACCGAAGACCGCGGTGTTGAAGGTCTTCGCGTACGACTTGCCGCCCTGGAAGGACTGCGAGGCACCGAGCGTGTAGTACGCCTCGGAGATCGGGAAGCCGTCCGCGTCGACGCCGCCGGACTGCTCGAAGTCCATCTGCCACTTCACACCGCTGAGGGTGGACAGGTGCAGGGTGCGGGTGCCGGGCAGGGTCTGCGGGATACCCATCGAGGAGGCGGAGAAGGAGCCGGGCAGCCAGCCCACGGCGTTGATCGAGCCCTTCTTGCCGCTCGCGCCCGCGCCCATGCCGACCTTCACCTTGGCCAGCTCGCTCGCCTTGTAGTGCTTGGTGTAACCGGTGGCGAACTGCTTGACCGGACCGCCGGCCACGGTGTCGTACTGCTCGGTGGCGCCCTTGCTCCAGTGGCCGTCGAACTGCTCGGTGAGCGAGCCGTCGGTCACCTGCGGACCGAAGTGCGCGGTACGGAAGCCCGCGTACGAGTCCAGGAACCAGCCGTAGCCGTAACCGCCGTTGGCGGTCTGGACCTGGAAGCCCGGGGAGGCGAACTCGGACTTGGCGGCCGTGTCCGGCACGGTGATGTCGACCGGCTTGGCCTTGCGCGCGTCCAGCGTGATCGTCGTGTTCTTCGTGACGTTCAGCTTCGGCTGGACCAGCCAGTCGGCGCCCTTGGCCATGTCCTCCGGGTCCACGAAGTACGCGGAGTTGAGGATGTAACCGCCCTTGGGCACACGGACGGTGACCGAGCCGTCCTCCTCGTACGGCGTGTACCACTTGCCGTTGGCGAGGCCCGAGATGCCGGACAGGTCCAGGTTGTAGTTCTTGGCCGGCTTGCCGTCACGGTCGAGGACGTTCAGCGTGACGTCGTACGACTCGACCTCGCGCTGCACCGCGGCCGCCGTACGGACGGTCTGGCCGCCGCCCGTCGCGGTCACGTACGCCGAGTAGGCGCCGTCGAGCGTGCCGCCCAGCTTGGTGTCGACGGTGACGTCGACGGAGGCCTTGCCGCCGGCCGGGACGGTCACCGTGGTGGCGCCCAGCTTGAAGAAGCCGGCCGGAGCGGCCTGCCCCTTCGGGTCGGTCGCCGTCGACGCCAGCTTCAGCGTGACGTCCTTCGTACCGAGGTTGCGGTACGTCAGCTGCTTGGTGACCGGCTTGTCGTCGGTGTGCGGCCACAGCTGGGTGCCGAAGCTCACCGACACCGGGTCGGCGATCACGGTCTGCTTGATGGCCTTGTCGACCTGGATACGGCCCGAACCCTGCTGGAACGGGGTGTACTTGCCGCCCTTCGTGGAGCCCGTCAGGGCACCCTTCAGCTCGGCGTACGTCCAGTCCGGGTGCTCCTGCTTGAGGATGGCCGCGGCGCCCGCGACATGCGGGGTCGCCATCGACGTACCGGAGATGGTGAGGTAGCCGGCCGGGTTCTCGCCGACCTCCTGGTCGATGAGGCTGCCCGGGGCCGCGGCGGCGGTGATGTCGACACCGGGCGCGGTCACGTCGGGCTTGATCTGCCCGTCGAGGCCGGGGCCGCGGCTGGAGAAGGACGCCAGCGCGTCCTTGTCGTCGACCGCGCCGACGGTCAGGGCGGAGGCCGCGCTGCCCGGGGAGCCGATGGTCTGGTCTCCGAAGTCGCCCTCGTTGCCGGCGGCGATGGCGAACAGGATGCCCTTGGTCTCCGAGAGCTTGTTGACCTCGGCTTCCAACGGGTCGATCGCCGGGGTGTCGCCGCCGCCCAGGCTGAGGTTGACGACGTCGGCGCCCTGCTCGGCCGCCCACTCCATACCGGCGAGGATGCCGGAGTCGTCGCCGTAGCCGTCGTCGCTGAGGACCTTGCCGTTGAGCAGCTTGGCGCCCGGCGCCACACCCTTGTACTTGCCGTTCGACTTCGCGCCGGTGCCGGCCGCGATCGAGGCGACATGGGTGCCGTGACCGAACTTGTCGGTCGCGTCGGCGGAGGTGGAGAAGTTCTTCGCCGCGATCACCTGGTCCTTGAGGTCCGGGTGGGTGGCGTCGACGCCGGTGTCCAGGACGGCGATCTTGACGCCCTTGCCGTCGTAGCCGGCGGCCCAGGCGGTCGGGGCGCCGATCTGCGGCACGGACTTGTCGAGGCTCGCCTTGCGGACGCCGTCGAGCCAGACATGGGCGATGCCGGAGGCCGTCCTGTCGCCGTTGGTGACGGCGTCCCACAGCTCGGGGGCGTCGTCCTGGGGCGTCTGCACGGCGTCGGCGTTCAGGGAGGTCAGGGCGCGGCGGAGGGTACCGGCGTCCCGGACGTCCTCCTTGGCGGCGCTCGCCGAGCCCTGGTAGCCGACGATCACCTTCAGTCCCTTGCTCTGGGACTTGCGGGTGGCGGCCTTGTTGAGCTCGGTGACGTCGAACAGGCGCTGGTCGAGCTTGCCGCCCGACACCAGGCGGACCACGTCGGACGGCAGCACGAAGGTGTGGCCGTCGGCCTTGCGGAGCTGGACGGGTATGTGTTCGCGGCCCTTCGCGGGCTCCAGGCCCACGACCCGGCCCTTGGCGTCCACGACGACACGGTCGCCGGTGATCAGGGTGATGCGGTGCTTGGGCGTGAGCTGCGCCTTGTTCGTCTGCGCGCTCGCCGTCGACGCCGTGTCCGCCGACGCCGGGCTGGTCATGCCCGCCGCCAGCGCCACCGCGGCCGCCGTGGCGATCGTGGCCGCGCATGCCTTTTTCACTTGTCTGCGCAAGATTCCCCCTTGCAGAAGAACCGGGCGAATTCCCCGTTCACCCGGCCGGGGGGCAGATCGCACGCCTATGCGTGCACCCCCCGGTGCTCGCAGTATGCCGAGGGGTGATCACGGCCTTCAATAGACAAGTCCCTGACAGCAAAGTCTGTTACAAGACCGCAGGGTTCAGAGGGAGTTGGGGCCACCGTTCAGGAGGCGGGCTCAGGACGCGGCGTTCTCCTTCACCGTGATCTTCCCCTTGCGGATGATGGCGAGGCGCGGGGCCTTCTTCGCGATGGCGGAGTCGTGGGTGACCATGATGAAGGTCAACCCGAGCTCCTTCCACATGCGTTCGAGTACGTCCATGATCTCGTCGCGCATCGACTCGTCGAGGTTGCCGGTGGGTTCGTCGGCGAGGAGCACCTTCGGCTGCTTGACGAGGGCGCGGGCGATGGCGACTCGCTGCTGCTGTCCGCCGGACATCTCGGAGGGCAGGTGCGAGAGGCGCTCGCCGAGCCCGACGGACCTCAGCGCCTCGGCGGCCCGCTCCCGGCGCTCCTTCCCCTTCACGCCGAGGGGTACGAGGGCGGTCTCGACGTTCTCCTGGGCGGTGAGGGTGGGGATCAGGTTGAAGGACTGGAAGACGAAGCCGATGTTCTCACTGCGGACCTTGGTGAGCTTGGCCTCGGAGAGCTTGGCCAGGTCCGTCCCGTCCAGCACGACTTCGCCCTCCGTGGGCTTGTCCAGGCCGCCGAGCATCTGGAGCAGGGTGGACTTGCCGCCGCCGGTGGGGCCCTGGATGACGAGACGGTCCCCGTCGGCGATGGTGAGGTCGACTCCGGCGAGCGCGTCGACGGTGTCCTTGCCTCGGGAGTAGCGCTTGGTGACGCTTCTGAGTTCGTACATGGTGACTCCTGGGTGGGTGGGGTTCGGGGTGGTGCGGATCGTTGTCGGCTGCGGGTCGGTTGAGGGCTTGTCGCGCAGTTCCCCGCGCCCCTTCGGGGGGGGCACGGTGGGAGCCGGCGTGACTGAGCCCACCCAGGGGCACGGGGAACTGCGCGACAAGCCACGACGATCCCGCAGCCGCAACACCGGATCGCGCGGCACATCCGTAGGCGTGCCGGTGCCGCAGCCGACGTCCGCTACTCGACTCGGCGCAACGCGTCCGCCGGCCGCAACCGCGACGCACGCCAGCCGCCGAACGCCCCGGCGATGAGACCACCGGCCACCGCCAGCCCGACCGCGATCGCCACGGTCGTCAGACTGACCGGAGCCGTGAGCGCCACGTCCAGCGTCTTGGCGGCCGCCTGCCGGCCAGGACCGCCACCGAAGCCACCGCCCCCACCGGGCCCGGCGTTGCCGCCACCACCGCCGCTGCCCAACTGCGCCTGCAGCGTGGGACTGATGGCCGTCACGACGTACGCCCCCGCGAGCCCGAGCCCGATGCCCAGCGCCCCACCGAGGAGCCCGTTCACCATCGCCTCGCCGACGACCTGCCGGGTCACCCGCCCCGACTTCCACCCCAGCGCCTTCAGCGTGCCGAACTCCCGCACCCGACGCGACACCGCGGACGAGGTCAGCAGACCGGCGACGAGGAACGCGGCGACGAGCACGGCGATCGACAGCCACTTGCCGACGTTGGTGGCAAGGGAGGACGCCGTGGAGAGCGAACCGGAGACGGTGTCGGCCAGGTCGGCCGAGGTCGTGACGGTCGTACCCGAGATGTTCTTCTGGATCGTCGACTTGACGGCGTCGATCTTCTGCGAGTCGGTCGCCTTGACGTAGATCGTGGTGACCTTGTTCTTCGAGTCACTGAGGGTCTGCGCCTGCGTGAGCGGGATGTACACGTTGGCGGCCGCGTCCCCGCTGTCCGCGGTGGCGACGCCGATCACCTTGAACTTGACGCTCTTGATGGTGACGGTGGAGCCGACCTTGAGCTTCTTCTCCTTGGCGTACGCGGAGTCGAGCACGGCGACCTTGGCGTTGGCCTCGGTCGACTTGAACGTACGGCCGCTGGTGATCTTGGAGGAGGTCAGCGGGCCGAGCGCGGGCTTGGTGACGTCCGTGCCGTAGACGGAGTAGTTGTTGACGTCGAAGTTGGCGCCGCCGCCCTGCACTTCACCCTGGGGCTGCCCGGTGCCACCGCCGTTCCCGCCGGGGCCGCCCTGCTGGTTGCCGCCGCTGTTCTGGTTCTGCTGGAACTGACCGCGGGTGAACTGCCCGCTCACCTTGATGACCTGAAGGCTCAGCCCGCCGGCGGCGTCCGAGACCCCGGTCTGGCCGTCGACCTTGGTGACCGTGGAGGTGGCCAGGGTCTGGAAGCCCTGCACCATCACCCGGTCGGTGCTCTGCTCCGTGTCGGAGCCGTTGTCCTGCGCGTCGAACTGGAAGCGCGGCCGCTCGGACGAACTGGCCTGCGGCTGGGCGGCCTTGGTGACCGTCATGTCGGTGCCCAGCCCGTACAGCGACTGGAGGACCTTGTCCTGGGCCTTCCCCATGCCGGACGACACGGAGCTGACCACGATGACCAGCGCGATCCCGAGCGCGAGCCCGGAGGCGACGACGAGGGCCGCCTTTCTGCGGCGGCGCAGTTCGCGCCTCAGGTAGGTGAAGAACATGGCCGCAAGCTAGGTACGGCGCGTGATGACTGGATAAGGCCCAAATAAGAGCTGCATGAGAACCCTGTCCGAGGGCCAGGGACGAGCCGTCACACGGCTGTCAAAACGGGGGACTCACGGCGCTCGAGACACCGAGAGGCGGCCACCCTTCGGGGCAGCCGCCTCTCGATGTGTCCGGTCGAGCCGTGGCCGTCAGACCGCCGACCCCGCCTTCCAGTCCGCCCAGCTCAGGTTCCACCCGTTGAGCCCGTTGTCCGGGGCCACCGTCTTGTCGCCGGTGTTGGAGACGACCACCACGTCGCCGATGATCGAGTTGGTGTAGAACCAGTAGCCCGCCGTGCCGGTGTCGTTGGCGCCCTTGGTGTCGGAGAGGCCCACGCAGCCGTGGCTGGTGTTGACGTTGCCGAAGACGGACTTGGCGCCCCAGTAGTTGCCGTGCACGAAGGTGCCGGAGTTGGTGAGGCGGATGGCGTGCGGCACGTCCTTGATGTCGTACTCGCCCTTGCCGTCATCGTCGGTGAAGCCCACGGTCGCGCCGTTCATGCGCGTCTCCTTGAACTTCTCGGACATCACCATGACGCCTTCGTACGTCTTGTTCTCCGGCGAACCGGCCGATATCGGGATGGTCTTGATCGTCGCGCCGTTGTGCGTGATCTTCATCTGCTTGGTCTTCGCGTCGACGTACGAGACCTGGTTGCGGCCGATCTTGAAAGTGACCGTCTTCTGCTGGACGCCGTACACACCGGAGGCACCCTCGATCCCGTCGAGCGCGAGCTTCAGCGTGACGGTGGAGTTCTCCTTCCAGTAGTCCTCGGGGCGGAAGTCGATGCGGTTGGCGTTGAACCAGTGACCGACGACCTCCTGACCGCTGCTGGAGGAGACGGTGATGCCCTTCTGGACGGCCGCCTTGTTGGTGATCGCCTTGTCGAAGTTGATCGACACCGGCATGCCCACGCCGACGGTCGAGCCGTCCTCCGGCGTGAAGTTGCCTATGAAGCTGTTGGACGGGGAGACCGTCGTGAACGAGGCGTTCTCGTGGGCGACCAGGCCGTCGGAGTCCTTGGCCTCCGCGGCGACCTTGTAGGTCGTGGAGCGCTCCAGCTGGGCCTCGGGCTTCCAGCTGGTCTTGTCGGCGGACAGTTCGCCGGCCACCTTGGTGCCGTCGGTGGCCGTCATCGTCACATCGGTGAGCGTGCCCTTGCTCACGGTGACGGCGGCGGAGTTGTTGATGGAGGCGTTGTCCGAGCCGTCCTTGGGCGTGATCTTGATCTCGGCCGCGGAGCTCTTCTTCGCCGCCGCCTCGTCGGCCTTGGCCTGCGAGGTGTCGCCGCCGCTCGACGACGAGTCGCCGCTACTGGAACAGGCCGAGAGCACCAGCACTCCGCCGAGCAGTGCGGACGCGACCGTGAGGCCCCTGCGCCGCTTGCTGACCATTATCACACGCTTCTCCATCGTTGCCGAATCCCCAGAAACCCCGAGAGTCCCCGTCAATAAAAACTAAACGCTACGACCGGTTCGTCCCGTTCCACCTTCTGAGAAGGTGTGGGGCACACCACGTCCGCTGTGGCGGAGAGTGTGTCTGTCGGCCCGTGCGACCTCTGAGACGACGAAACCCCGGACGGCGGTTGCCGCCCGGGGTCACGATTTCCCCAAGCATGCTCAGCCGGCGGCCTCTTCTTCCTCGCCCTCCTCGACATCATCCTCGTCGAGGTCCCAGTCCGGCGAATCCGGGTCGTACTCGATGTGCTCGCTGCTCCAGGAGGCCTGGGCGAGTTCGACCCCCGGCACCTCCCCGACCAGGTCGAACGGGTCCACGAGGTAGGCGAGGGCCTCCGCAGTGTCTTCCGTCACAGCACTCTCGGCGTGTGTCCGCTCGTCGCCCGGCATGTCCGGATCGTTCGCGATCCGAGCCAGGGCCGCCCTGGTCACGGCCTCCCGGTCGTCGACCTCGACGACGAGTTCCACGCGAAGCCGTACAAAACGTGATGTCTCTTCAGTGCTCATGCCGGGAGCGTAAAGCCCATCGCTCCCGTGACTTTCCCGTGACCCGCGCCTTTCACTAACATCGCTCCACACGGCCAATTCGCCAGCGTCACAAGGGGATCGATATTCCGTGTCATCCGTTCGCCGTCCGTTGCTGACCGCCACCGCCGCGGGGACCCTTCTGGGTGCCCTCTGGTTCGTCCCGTCCGCCAACGCGACCCAGGACAACCCGGCGAGATCAGAGCCGTCAGTGCAGGCCACGGCACAGGCGCGGGTCACCACGACGAGCGCGGAGTCCTCCGGGGACGGCACCCAACTCGCCGACACCGGCAGCTTCGACACCACCCCGTACGTCGTCGGCGGCACCCTGTTCCTCACGCTGGGTGCGGGCTTCGTCGTCTATTCGGTACGCCGGGAACGCCTGGGCTTTTGAAGCCGCTTGTACTCGCTTGACGTTTTCTTGGCAGAACGTTCATAGTCCGCACATGAAGAGATCATCGAGGGCGCGCATAGGCGCCACGGCGACCGTGAGCGTGCTGTCGCTCGCCCTCATCACGGGATGCGGCGGGGGTTCGGACGACGACTCCAAGGAATCCGGCGCCTCCTCCCCGAGCACGACCGCCTCCACGACCGCGAAGGCGCTGAGCGCGGCCGAGTTGAAGAAGCTGCTGCTCGCCAAGGGCGATCTCGCGGGGTACGAGATCGACGCCGCAGACGAAAGCCTGCCGAAGTCCAAGAGCGAAGTGAAGACCGACAAGGCCGAGTGCACTCCGCTGGCCCACGCCATGGCGGGCCTGGCGCCGGGTGACACGGACGCGAGCGTGAGCTACACCCTCACGAAGAGCCCCACCGCCACCGCGTCCCCGGACGAGGCCTCCCTGGAGAACGCCCTCAACATCGAGATCACCTTCGTGGGCTTGTCCTCCTATGATGGGGACGGCGCCGAGAAGGCCGTCAAGGCCGTGTCCGACGCCACCGCGGCCTGCACCGGCGGCTTCACGATCAAGGCCCAGGGCGAGACCCAGAAGGTCACCAAGGTCGCTTCGGTGAAGGCCTCCGGCAAGGGCGACGAGTCCGTCGGGTTCTCCGTCGCCGCCGACATGGACGGCGAGGGCACGGCCACCATCAACACCGAGGTGGTCCGCGTCGGCAACACCGTCTCCTCGTACTACACGATCAACCTCGCCTCGCTCGACAGCGGCAAGGCGACGCCGGTCCCGACGACCGTCATCGACGCCCAGCTGGCCAAGCTCAAGTAACACCGAAGGGTCCCGCCGCAGTCGTACGGCGGGACCCTTTTCCCATGTCTAGCGCAGCGGCCCGGTCACGGCCTCCACCGCCGCGACCAGCCGCCCCTCCCGCACGAACACGTCGGCCGCGGCCAGGTCGGGTGCCAGGAACCGGTCGGGCCCCGGACCCTCGACCCCCGCCTTCCGTACGGCGGTGATGGCGGCCTGGGTCGCCGGCGCCGGGCTCAGGCCCTCGCGCAACTCGACGGCGCGTGAGGCGGCGTAGAGCTCGACGGCGAGGACCCGGGTGAGGTTGTCGACGGCGGTGCGCAGCTTGCGCGCGGCCGACCACCCCATCGAGACGTGGTCCTCCTGCATCGCGGAGGAGGGAATCGAGTCCGCGGACGCCGGCACGGCCAGCCGCTTCAACTCACTGACCAGCGCGGCCTGCGTGTACTGCGCGATCATCAGTCCGGAGTCGACCCCGGCGTCGTCTGCGAGGAACGGCGGAAGTCCGTGGGACCGGTTCTTGTCGAGCAGCCGGTCGGTCCGCCGCTCGGCGATCGACGCGAGATCGGCGACGGCGATGGCGAGAAAGTCAAGAACATAGGCCACCGGAGCACCATGGAAGTTGCCATTGGACTCCACCCGCCCTCCCCCAGAGCCAAGAGCCTGGGAGGTGCCCCCAGGCAGCACAACGGGGTTGTCGACCGCGGCCGCCAACTCCCTCTCCGCCACCAGCCGCGCATGCGCCATGGTGTCCCGCCCGGCCCCGGCGACCTGCGGGGCGCAGCGCACGGAGTAGGCGTCCTGGACCCTGGGCGCGTCGTCCTGGTGATGCCCAGTGAGCTCCGAACCCTTCAGCACGGCCAGCATGTTGGCGGCGGAGGCGCCCTGCCCCGGATGCGGCCGGATGGCGTGCAGCTCGGGAGCGAGCACCTTGTCGGTACCGAGCAGGGCCTCCAGCGACAGGGCGGCCGTGATGTCGGCGGACTTGTACAGCATCTCCAGATCGGCGAGCGCCATGACCAGCATCCCGAGCATGCCGTCGGTGCCGTTGAGCAGGGCGAGCCCCTCCTTCTCCCGCAGTTCGACGGGCGCGATCCCGTGCTCGGCGAGCAACTCACCGGCAGGCCGCACGACACCGTCAGGGCCCTCGGCGTCCCCCTCCCCCATCAAGGTGAGGGCACAGTGCGACAGCGGCGCGAGATCACCGGAACACCCCAGGGAGCCGTACTCGTGGACGACCGGTGTGATCCCGGCGTTGAGCACATCGGCCATGGTCTGCGCGACCTGGGGCCGCACGCCGGTGTGTCCCGAACAGGCGGTCTTCATCCGCAGGAACATCAGCGCCCGTACGACCTCACGCTCCACCCGCGGCCCCATCCCCGCGGCATGCGACCGCACGATGTTCCGCTGCAGCTGAGCCCGGAGTTCCTGGCCGATGTGCCGGGTCGCGAGGGCACCGAAACCGGTGCTGACGCCGTAGACGGGCTCGGGCTTCGCTGCCAGCGCGTCCACGATCCCGCGGGCCGCGGCGAGAGCGGCGACCGCCTCCTCGGAGAGCTCGACCCGGGCACCACCCCGAGCCACGGCAAGGACGTCGGACGCGGTGACTCCGGACGTCCCCACCACCACAGTGTGCATATCCATATTCAGGAGCGTACGCATTGAATGCCAGGATGTCACTACTGGGTAGGGGGTATGCCCCTTACACGGGGGGCCGCCTCACGGCCTGCGCCCCCGGAACTGCCGTCGCTCGGCCGTCCGTCCGGAAGGAGTCTCATCAGCCAGCCGTACGACGGGATCCTCGGCCCCTCCCCGCCCCGCGACGACCGGTCTGGCGGCCCGCTCGGCCTTGGCCCGGTACTGCGCGGCATCGGCGAGCCGGAAGAGCCGCCGGGCGGACCGCACGGGCCCGATGGGATCCGCGGTCGACGCGACCCCACAGGCCACCCCCTCCCCCAACTCCAACTCGCCGGCCCGACGGCAGAGTTCACCGGCGGCCATCACCACCTCGTCGGCGGACGGCCCGACCGCAAGCAGACAGAACTCGTCTCCGCCGAGCCGCGCGGCGAGGGCTCCCGGCACCATGGCACCGCACAAGGACAGCACCGACCCGAACCGCTCCAGCAGCCGATCACCGACGGCGTGCCCACGGGTGTCGTTGACCCGCTTGAGCCCGTTCAGATCGCACACCACAAGACTGACGACGACACCGTCCCGCTTGTGCCGCTCGACGGCCTCGTCCAGCCGCACATCGACAGCACGCCGATTGGCGAGCCCGGTGAGCGCATCCGTGAACGCCAGCCGTCTCGCCTCCTCCAGCCGCTCCGCCTGGGCGATACCCGCGGCCACGACAGCGGCCAGCACGGTGGCGAAGTCGGCGTCCTCCCGCCCGAACACCGGGTCACCGGCGCGCCGGGCCACGTACAGCTCCCCCCAGGCCCGCCCGTTCAGCACGATCGGAGCGACGACACAGCACCCACGCCCCCTCCTGCGCAGCGCGGCGACCCGCTGATGCACATACCCGGGCCGCACCCCGGCCGCCGGCCCCTCCGCCGTCTCCACCCAGGCGTTGGGCTCCCCGCCCCGGGCCCACCGCTCGTGCAGAAACTCGGTGATCTCCGGGAACTGGTGCACGGGATAGGCCTCGCCGTCGGGGAACTCCTCCTCACCCGCGGTCCGCTCCCCCACGTTCACCAGCACCCTGAGCCGCCCCAGCTCCCGCTCCCACACGGACAGCGCGGCAAAGCTCCCACCGAGCGCACGGCACGCACCGGCGGCAGCGGCCCGCCACGTCTCCCGCGAGCCGTGGGCCGCCGCCATGCCCTGCGCCAACGCGACGACCGCGGCCAGCCGGATGTCCTCACCCATCACTCCAGGTTAGGGAGGATTCGGGCGGGGGCCCGGGTGTGGTTGGGCCGTTAGGGGATACGCGCCGATGGCTGTGCCACGTGAGGCCGTCGAACAGCTGCGGCCCGGTGGGGGCTGATCGCGCAGTTCCCCGCGCCCCTAGGTGGGGACGGTGTACGCACCTTTAGCCGCGTACGGCGCGCAGGGGCCGGGGTGGGGGGTGTCCGCCCGCAGCGGCCGGCGTCCGTTACCGAGCAACTGTTGAAGCAACAGCACCCGCCGGACCGAGGACGGACACCCCCCACC
>NZ_JBJDQL010000002.1:0-80881 GCF_044903305.1 Streptomyces sp. NPDC019531
CGGTCCAAGACGCCGAGCTGACCCAGCAGATCGCCGCAGTCCACGAGCGTTCACGAGGAACCTATGGAGCCCCGCGCGTCCATGCCGTGCTCAAGCAGGAAGGTGCTGAGTGCGGCCGCCGCCGGGTTGCCCGGCTGATGCGAGCGGCCGGTCTGGAGGGCCGGCACCGCAGACGACGGCACTTGACCACGATTCCTGATCCACGAGCCGCCCTCCGGCCCGACCTCGTGGTCCGCAACTTCGCTCCCGACGCCGCGGGACTCAATACCCGCTGGTGCGGCGACATCACCTACGTCCCGACCGACGAGGGCTGGCTCTATCTGGCCACGGTCATCGACATCGCCTCACGGCGGGTGGTCGGCTGGGCCACCGCCGACCACCTGCGGACCGACCTGGTCGCCGACGCTCTGCGATCCGCCTGTCGCCAGCGGCGCCCTGCCCATCCGGTGATCTTCCACTCGGATCGCGGCTGCCAGTACACCAGTCAGCAATTCGCTGCCCTGGCCGATGAGTTGGGCGTCCGGCTATCTGTCGGACGCACCGGGCAGTGCTGGGACAACGCCCTCGCCGAGTCCTTCTTTGCCACCATCAAACGCGAGTTGCTCGGCACCGCCGCCTGGCTCAGTCGGGCCTCTGCCCGCACCGCGATCTTTGACTTCATCGAGGGCTGGTACAACTTGCACCGACTACACAGCAGCCTCGGCTACCGCAGCCCTGCCGACTATGAGACCGCCCTCGCGGCCTGACCACCACACTGAGGGTGTCCGTCAAAACGGATCAAGCTCAGGCCAGGTTGTGCAGGCGGGCGGTGCCGAGCATGGCATGGTGAACGCTGGCGCCTTTGAGGCGGCAATCTCGGAGGATCTTCCAACCCTTCATGCGGGCGAAGACGTGAACGACGCGGGCTCGGACTTGATCCAGTGGCAGCGAGGCGTCCTGCGAAGGCAGCCATGCAGGACACTCCTGCACGGCCGCCGTCCACCCGTACCGGGCTCGACTTACTTTGGGCTCGACCAGGTGGAGCCCTGGCTCGGCTGTTGGCGTGACCCGTTACGATCGCGGCTCGCCAACGTGACGATCTGGGGAGGGACCGTGCAGGAAACGAGCACGGTGGAGCTGGCCTACGTGCCGACGACCGCGGACGCAACGGGGGCACTCCGAGAGCGGGTGCGGGCCACACCGGCGGGGCGGCTGCAGAGCGGGATCATCCTCGCCAGCGCAATCGTGGTGTTGGATGCTCTCGTCGTGAACTTCACCGGGCCGAAGGGGCCCAGCCTCAGGTCGACGGTTCTCTGCCTCGCTGCGCTGGCCTTGTGCGTGGGGGTGTACGTGCTGGTACCCGTCCTGCAGGGGCGGCAGGTGCACCGGATGGTCGCCCTGCAGGGGGAGTTCCGGGCTGTCGTGGACGACACCGGGGTGCGGCTGACCTCGCGGATGAGCGAGACGGCGTACCGGTGGCCGATGATCACTCGGCACGCGGAGACAGACGCCCTCTTCGTGCTGAAGACACCCGACAAGCACAGCGTCGGCATCGTAGTACTCCCTAAGCGTGGCGTCGTCGAACCGGCGGATGCCGAACGGTTGCGGGCCATCCTCGACCGGAACGCGACCGGGGTCTGAGCCAAGGACAGTCGGTGACACCACGTGGCCCGGACCAGCATCAGGGCCACGCGTCACTTCACCACGGGACGAAGGCTGTCGTGCCGCACTGGTCGGTTTCAGCTACCGATTTGTGCCCAACGTGTTGGCGGGGCGGAACCTCGGAACGTTCAGTGACCAGAACACCGGGCATCCGGCCCCCACAGGAGGAATGCCGTGGCAGGGTCACTCGGGACGGAAGGGGCGGCGCCATGACGGCGTGGGACGATCTCCAGCGTGTCATGCCTCCCACGACGGCGAGCGACACCCGGATGGACTGGGACCGCCTGGCGCAGTCCTGGGGCAAGGTGTTCCCGCCTGACTACCGTCGGTTCCTCGACGTGTACGGGGCAGGTTCGGTCGAGGCATGCCTGGCGGTCCTGGCGCCCTGCTCCAAGGGTGAGTCGTCCGCGCCGGGTTCCGACGCGATGGCCGAGGAGACGGCCAACGCCAAGGGAGCCTGAAGCAGGATCCCGAAGGCCCCCGAGGCGGCCGGCCTGGATCCGGTGCTGATCGCGTGGGGGGTCTCCTGCGCGGCCGACATCCTGTGCTGGGACACCTCGACCGAGGACCCGGCCACCTGGCCGCTGCTCGTATACAACAGGGACGACAACCTCTGGCGTCACTACGACTGCGGGGTGGTCGAGTTCTTCGTGCGCGTCATCCGGGCGGAGTTCGACGACTGTCCGCTCGGAGACCTCTCCTTTTGGGGTACGAGCTCGGCTCTGTTCCTCAACGAGGCGGAGCAGCGACACCGCCTCGCCCAGGGCCAGGACCCGTGGACCGGTGAACCCGATCCTTACACGGGCATGTCCTGGAGTTGACGTGAACAGGTGCGGGCCGGGCCCGGCCCACACCCGCCGGGGAGCGATCGAAAGCACCCGCTGGCCAACAGGGGCCGCGCGGCCTGGGCGAGGTTTCCGCAACCGGGCACCGAAGGTGAAAAGCAGCAGGCCGATCCAGCGTGAAGTTCCCGAGTGGCCAGCGGGTGGGCCGGCTTCGGAAGCGGTCGGTGAACTCTGGCTGGCGGAAGACCTCTGCAATGGCCGGGCATGGCGTGACATGGACAGCCGGGCCAGACGCCGTTGGATCGGCCCCGCGGTGAGAATCGTGACCGCGGTCGTCATCGTCCTGGGAGCATCCTCGCCTCTGGTCACCGGCTCGGGTACGGATGCGCGGACCATCGCGACGCGACATGCCAGCAGTCGGAGAACGCCCTCTGCTGAATTCACCACACTGACCGACCAGCCGTTTGAGCCGACCTCAGCCGGCGCCTCGTCACCGCCGTTCCGACCGGCTGAGAAACTCTTTCTCGTGCACGGCGGTCAACTCCCAGATCGGCCGGCATCGGCTCAAGGTGTTAGAAGGGGCATATCGGTGGCATCGCTTTCAGCCTGCCCAGTCCGGTAGGGGCGAACCCCGGTGAGTTGATGCCGGTGGCGACCGCCACGACGGGTGAAGCAGTGTTCCTCCGCCTTCCCGGTGATCCCTCGTCGCCCTGGCGCGTCTTGGTCCAGGAGTTCGACAGCCCGTCCTGGACTCTCTACGAGATGACGTTCAGCGAGTGGTTGCTGGCTTATCTCAGGGGTGAGGACGTGACGGTGTGCTCTCGCAACCTTGCGCCTGGCGGCCAGTTCTGGGAATTCCTGCCCTGAAAATGATCACGGTGGTCCTTTCCGTCTCGATGGCCTCGAGTTGACCGAATCGCAGTCGGCCGCGCCCTGGGCCCCGGTACGACGACCCGCGGATGCTGCTGAACCTCAGTGCCGGGGCTGATGGCCGCCGTGGCGGGGCAGGTGGCGGTCGAGTATGACGCGCAGCCGGTCGGTGTTTTCCTGGCTCATGGCGCGCTTCGGTAGTTAGTGGGCGACGAGCAGATACGGCGCGGGCGTGAGCAGGACGAATCCGGCGGCGGTCTCCACATACCAGCCGAGGCTCCGCCACCCCCGGCGCGTCTCCATCTGCGTGCCTGCGAAGCGCACCGCGTCGTCGGAGTCGGCGACGGTGACGGTCCACGGCCCCAGCGAGGCGCTCATCCTGGCGTGCCGCGCGGCCAGGGTGCGCGTCCTGACAAGGAGGCCGAACAGGCTGCCGAGAGAGGCAAATCCCGCGGCCAGGGCATTGGTGGTGAGCAGCCACACCGGCACCGCGAGGAGCACGGGCAGGAGCAGCCCCTGCAGCCGGCCCTTGATCCCCCGTGCCCGCGCGCGTGCGTGCAACGCGTCGGACCACTCCGGCTGCCCCAGCGCGTATCCCAGTTCGACAGCGGTGCACGACGCCGTGCTCCGTCCCTCGGTCACAGCCCCTCCCCGGTACTGCTCGGTGACGAGTCGTGATCGTAGCGGGCGGCCACGCTCAGCCCGTTTCGAGCACCGTCAGCCCACACTTCAGGAATCCCACGTCTCCCGGGTCACGCCTACACCGACGAACGAGAGTCCAAAGGGTTGTATGCCTCTCGTGACTTTCTTGTGTGTCAATCAACACGCCTGTGACCCGTGATGCTGGTGACGCGAAATCCGCTTGATCGATCGGGAGTACCGGAAGCAGGACTCCCGACTGACCGAGCGAAGGGGTGGGGTTGCATGAGCCCAGAGAACGGGCGTGACCCGGGGGCAGAAATGATGCGGTCATACGCCGCGAGGTTCGTCGCCCGCATCACCGCCCGCAATCGGCTGCCGCTGGACTACTCCGTGGCCAGCCTGCGGATCGTGGACTTCCTGATCGACGGGCTGCGCAGGGGCGGGGCCGAGGGCGAGCAGATGCGGGACACCATGTTCGGACTCGGCGCCTACGTCGGTGAGGTGCTCACTCGCCGCGCGGGTGCGGTGTGGGTGGACTTCGACGCAGACCAGCGCGCTTACTTCGGCCAGCCGGTCGGCGTGCGGATGCCCGACGGCCGGGTCTGGAACCCGCTCGGTAAGGTCCACAACCGCTTCGACCTCGGCGGACCGGGGGAATCCCTGCAGACCTTCTATCTAACACTCCACGGTCGGGCCAAGGAGGGCCGCCGCGTGAGAAGGGCCTCTGCCGCGCTGGCGGTGCTCCTCGCCGCCGCGCTGACCGGCTTCGCGGACTCGACGGACGAGGAGAAGCCCGTCGAGTCCGCACGGCGCACCGCCCATAGCCCGCTGGCCGCCCCCGCCGAGTCTCGCATCACCCCCGAATTCCTCGCCCGCGCCAAGGAGGCAACGGCCGGACAGAAAGGCTGGACGTTCGCGCTATGACCGCGCCCCGGTCTTCTGCCGGACCGCCCTGAGCAGCGAATTCCTGCAGTGCGCCCTGCCCGCGGGAACACCGCCGGTACGCGCCCGTCGGTTTTGGCGCGTGGGGTGCGCAGGGGTCTCAAGTGAGGTCGACGAGCGTGGGGTTCGGTTCGGATTCGAGGTCGTATTCCTCGAACTCCCACAGCGCGATCTTTGCGTCTTTCGTCACGCGGTAGACGAAGAGCATCTCGTCCTTGAAGCCGGGCTGTAGTTGGGCGTTGCATTCTGGGTTTCCGGCGACGTCGTAAAGGTCTTCGATGGCGTCGAAGCGGCGGCCCTGATCGTCGATGAGGGCGTTGACGATGGAGAGTGAAAAGACTGCCCGCCGCGGCCCTTCGGCAGAACCGGGATGCGAGCGGCGCGGCACCCGGCGCGGCGCGCTCGGCGCGGGCACGGGGTGAGCTGCCCGGTGGCGGTGGCCTCCAAGCCGCGTGGTGTCGCCGTAGCCAGTCGCGGAGTCGGCCACCGTGCTCGCAGCCATTGCCATACGGCGCTGGAGAGCTCGGAACGGCGCTATCCAGCAGTTGGTCAACGCTCTCGACCTCGATCTCGCCGCCCGCTACCCCGACGAGCCCTGCACCGGCGGCACCCACATCAACCCTAAGATCCGCTTCCTGCTTGCCGAGGCTGAAGGCCGTCCGGTCGGCTGCTGCGCCGTTCAGCCCTTCCCACACCCGGACAGTGCGGTCGAACTCAAGCGCATGTACGTCACCCCGGACGCACGTGGTCATGGCTTCGCCACCCGCCTCCTGGCCGAGGCAGAACGGATCGCCATCGCCCTCGGCCACACCGAGATACGCCTGGAAACGGCCGTCCATCAGCCCGAAGCCATCGCGCTATACACCCGCGCCGGCTACCAGCCGATCCCCAACTATCCGCCCTACCACCACAAGACACTCAGCCGCTGCTACGCCAAGCCCTTCGCGCTGCTCCCGGCCCGTCCGGAGGACGCGGCAGAACTTTCCGCCTTTGTGGCCAGTCAGGGTCTTTCACCTCAGGACGTACTCACCCCGATACCCGGTACTGGCTCACCCGGGACGCTGCAGGACCGGCCGTAGCGGCGGGCCTTGAACGCCAGCACGGCTGCGTACTCCGCAGCGTCGCCGTCCGCCCTGGCTACACGATCCAGTCCTGGCGCGGGATGTGCTTGAGTCGCTGCGCAGCAAGCTCGATGGGGGCGAGGCGGCAGTGGAGACGATGCGCCGCAAGCGCAAGGTGCTGGTGCACGCGCTCCACTACGCCGTGGAACGGGGCGAGTTGGGCAGCCATCCCCTGGAGAAGATCCGATGGCGGGTGCCCAAGCCAGCCATCGCGGTGGACCCGCGGGTGGTGGCCAACCCGCACCAGGCACGGGAATTGCTGAGCGCCGTCTCCTATGTGGGTGACTACCGGCGGGCCCGGGGCCGTCGGCTGGTCGGGTTCTTCGCCGGAATGTACTACGCCGGCCTGCGCCCGGAGGAGGCGGTCGCGGTGGCCCTGCCGGACTGCCGCCTGCCCCGCACCGGTTGGGGCCGCTTGATCCTGCACCGCACTCTGCCGCAGGCGGGCAAACGGTGGACCGACACCGGCAAGTTCCACGACGAGCGCGGGCTGAAGAACCGCCCGCCGGGAGAGACACGGGTGGTGCCGTTGCCGCCGCCCCTGGTGACGATGTGGAGGGACCACGTCGCCACGTTCGGCACGGCCGACGACGGCCGGCTGTTCTTCACCGAGCAGGGCCGGATCGTCACTTACACCACTTACAACCGGGTCTGGCACGAGACCCGCGAACTGGCTCTGCCGCCCGCTCTCGGCAACACCCCGCTCGTGAAACGTCCGTACGACCTGCGGCACTCGGCCCTGTCCACCTGGCTGTGCGCGGGGGCCGACCCGGCTGAGGTCGCCCAGCGTGCCGGCAACAGCGTCGAGGTCCTGCTGTCCCGGTACGCGAAGTGCCCGTATGACCAGCAGTCCATCAACAACCAGCGCATCGAAGGGCTGTTGAGTTCCTACGACCGGCCATCCGAGCCTGATGAGCAGTTCGAGGCGTAGCTCCCCGCGCCCGAGCTGAAGCGGGCGCGGGAGAAACTCGCCAGGTTCGCCGCGAAGCGGTGGAGGCCCCTTGCGTCGTGGCCGGGTCCTGTGGAGCACCTGGATGTGCTCGGACCCGGTTGTCAGTGGTGCCGCGTAGCCTGACTGAGCAGCAGCTCGGCCGGTGGCTCGTAGCCGTGCCGTGTCCAGCAGGGAGGGTGTGGTGATGGCTGATCGCAAGACCGTGACGCGCCAGACGTTCATCGGGGAGAAGGGCATAGCCCTGATCGAACGCCGGTGCCTGGAGATGGGCCACCTCTTTCATCCCCGGCGGGTCGACCACGGCATCGACGGGCACATCGACCTGGTGGAACCCGGCAGCGGGGCCGTTCTCAATCTGACTCTGCTGGTCCAGAGCAAGGCCCAGGACAGGCGCTTCTCCGGTGAGACGGACGACGCGTTCCACTACGTCTGCGACCAGCGCGACCTTGATCACTGGCTGTCCGGCAACTCGCCCGTCATCCTGGTCTTCTCCCACCCGGAGAGCGACGAGGCGTGGTGGACGGAGTCAAGGCGGCGTTCCCGGACGCGGTCAGCCGTGCCAAGCGCGTCGTGCACATCGACAAGCACACCCAGCGCTTCGACCGGGACGCAGCCCAGGCACTGCTGCATCTCGCCGTGCCCCGGACGGCCGGCCTGTACCTGAGGCCCGCGCCGATCACCGAAGTGCTCACCACGAACCTGCTGCCCGTCACCGAGATGCCGCCGACGGTGCATCTGGCCCCTGCGGCCTTCACCGACTACCGCGCGGCCGGCGCAGCACTGGACGCACAGGGTCAGCGTGCGTCCGGCTGGATTCTGCGGGACGGACTGGTCCTGTCGTTCCACAGCCTGCGGGACTCGCCCCTGCGGGTCCTGTGCGCCGGAGACCCCGAGCGCCACGAGACCGTCGAGTGGGCGGATAGCGACGACCTGGACACCCTGCACCGCTTCGCTGACCTGCTCTCCCGGACCGTTCAGAGCTCCTACCCGGACCTGCGGTGGCACAAGGACCGCAAACACATGCACTTCCGGGCCACCTCGCGCCTGGGGCCACGTAAGGCCGGCAAGGGACCGGGATCACGGGGCCGGACCGTGTTCGGACCGCACGCCTCCAAGTCCGACCCGCAGCGCGTCGGCTTCTACCACCACGCCGCGCTGCGCACACGATTCCGGCGCCTAGGCGGAGTCTGGTACTGCCAGCTGGAGCCGGACTACTGCTTCACCACCGACGGTCACACCGAGCACCGCTACGCGGACCGGCTGCTCGCGGGGATCAAACGCCTGGACCGGCACCCAGCCGTCCGGGGCTGGACCCGCGCGTGGGCCAACTACCTGAACCACGCCGACCTGTTCACCGAACCACGGCCCGTACAGTTCGGCGAACTCGCCACCATGACCGTTGACCGGGGAATCGACGACCGGTGCTGGGGCCCGGCTCCGTCTGGTGCCGCACCCGAGGACGACCAGGACCCGTCCGTCGGGGGACAGGAAAGCCTGGACACCGTGCTGGCCGCCGTGGACACGGACACCCGGGATCTTCTCAGTCTGCTCCAGGACGGGGACAGCGACGGCGAACCCGGCCCCGGCGCTCCCCGGCGAAGAAGTCCCGGAGACAAGGCCAGGTCCGCAGGGCGACGGACGTCCCGTCGGGCAGGAACGAACAGCGCGAGGCGAGGCCGGTGATGTACTCCGTGATCCTTGATGAGCCCGAGCTGGAGTTCGGTGGCGCGGCCCGGCACATCGATCCGCGGTTCGGCATCACGAACTACGGTCCAGCCGATCTCGGTGCGGCCGATGCTCCACGGGCGATCCGTGTCGGCCTGGTCGGTCCTGCGGACCAACTCGAGGGGCTGCGCCGGTGGCTGGAGCGCTGCCGGGAGCCGATCGCGGCCAAGGACGAGCAGTATCCGCATCTGTTCCCGGAATTCCCCGGATGCGACGCCGACCGCGGCCTGCACACCACCCTGGTCTTCAGCGACCGGAACACGCGCGCGATCAGCAGCAGGGACCTGCGTGCCATCGAGACCGCCGGCCAGCCGGCTGCTCTGACCAGGGCCGTGAGCATCTACGCGGAAGAGATCAAGGCACTGGCCGACGAGAACCGGGTCGACGTCCTCCTGGTCGCCAGACCCGAGCAACTCCTCGAGACGACCCGCCGATCACCAGGCCGTCCGGACGAAGCCGGTGCTTCTTCGCAGGACGCCTCTGACGCTCCGCCGCCAGGTCAGTTCGCCAACTTCCACGACCTGCTCAAAGCCCGGCTGCTGAACCTGCGCCAGCCCATCCAGATCATCCGGCGCAGTACCTGGGACGAAGCCACCCGCCCTCCCGAGGGCCACAGTCGGCAGGACGAGGCCAGCCGCGCCTGGAACCTCCACGTCGCCCTCTACTACAAGGCCGGCGGCGTCCCCTGGCGCCTCCTGCGCAGCCCCACCGATCTCACCACCTGCTACGTCGGCATCGCGTTCTACCGCAGCGACGACGGAAAAGCCCTGAACACCTCGGTCGCCCAGGTCTTCAACGAACGCGGGGACGGCGTGATCGTGCGCGGAGGACCGGCACGGATCAGCCGCACCGACCGCCAGCCCCACCTGGCACGCGCCGACGCACGTGCCCTCCTGCTCCAGGCACTGGACGCCTACCGGCGCGAACACCACACCGCCCCTGCTCGCATCGTGCTGCACAAGACTTCGGCCCTCACCGGCGAGGAGACAGGCGGCTTCCAGGATGCCGCGGACGAACGGTTCATCGACACGCTGGAGATGAGCTGGGTCACCAGCAGCGAAGGAGCCGCCACCTTCCGCCCCGGCGACGCGCCGCCCCTGCGCGGCACCCTCGCCGTCCTCGGCGAACGCGAACTCGCCCTGTACGTCACTGGGAGCATCGAGTTCTACCGGACCTACCCCGGCATGTACATCCCGCGCCCGATCGGCATCAGACCTACCATCGCAGCCCGGGACCCGCGTGAACTGGCGGCCGAAGTCCTCGCCCTGACCAAGATGAACTGGAACCAGACCCGCCTGGACGGACGGCTGCCCGTCACGCTGCGCACCGCCAACCAGGTCAAGTCCGTCCTGCGCTTCTGCCCGCCCGACCAGGCTGTCGCCACCCGCTACGCCCACTACATGTAAGGCAAACCGCCAGTCGGCTGCCGATGGCAGCGGACACTTCGGCCGCAAGCCGTGACCGGCGGACACATCAGATCTTGATGACGGTGGCGCGCCCGCCGCACAGCATCGTGACGTCCTCCGGAGCGGAGGTCAGGATCGTGGCCGGTCCGGGGGCTGCGAGGGCTGTGGCGCTGAGCATGGCGTCGATGGCGTACTTGTGGCCGTGCAGGCCGGCGTCGGCAAGGAGGGCCGCGGCGTGGCGGCCGATGGGTTCGGTGACCGGTTCCACGACGAGGCGGGGGAGGGCCCCCTCCAGGGCGGGGCGGTTGATCTGCGGGTGGACGACCTCCACCAGGGTGGCCGCGGAGGTGATCACCCGTAGATCGTCGGTGCGGGCGAGGGCGAGCCAGGCGGTGACGGTACGGTCGGGGAGGGCGGCCTTGGCTAGTCCCTCGCTGTCCCGTACGAGGGTGCCGCCGGGCACGGCGGGAGAGCGGCTCACGCGGCGTTCGCTCCGCCCGTCCCCTGGCCCGCCGCGTTCCGGCCGGTTGGCAAACCCGCCCCTGCGGGAGTCCCCGGACGAACCGGTGCTGCGGCCGACCATGCCGCACGCGCCGCCGAGCGGGTGGCGGCCGGCGGGGCATACGGATGGCCGGCACATGGACTACGTCGCGCCAGGGGTCGGCAGGCTGCCGGTTGCCCAGGGGTAGGACGCCCATCCCTGATCGAGGACCGGGTTGCGGGCGCCTTCGTGTCCGTTGAGGCATTCGTTGAGAGCCCAGGTGGAGCGCTGGGGGTCGGCCGCCCGTTCCAGGAGCAGAGAGCTGGGTGTGGTGTCGGTGAGGGTCACCAGGCGTTCGACTTCGTGGGCCGCGACGACCGTGGTCGGGATGTCGGCGGTGGGCAGGTCGAGGTGGGGCAGGTTGGCGTTGGCGACGGGGAACGGCTCAAGGGTGACGATCAGCGCCTGGCGTGGACGGTCGGTCGGAATGCTGGCGAATGCCGGGTTGCGCTGGTCGATCTGGGCCGAGGTGGCGTTGACCTGGCGGAGGGCGCGGGCCAGTTTGCTGTCCGTCTCGGCGACCCCAAGTTCCAGGCCGAGCCGGGCGTTCTCCGTCGGCATCATGGACTTGACCTCCACGAGCAGCACCAGGTCGTCGAAGACGACGATCCAGTCGACGCTCTGCAGTTCGTTCCGCTTCACCCGGTACGTGATCTCCGGGATGACATCGGCGTTGGGCATCAGGCGGAGCTGGCGGCCGACGTACTCCTCGAAAAGGTAGCCGGTCTCCTGCAGGAAGTCGGGCCCGAAGTGCTCGCGTCCTGTGTGGTAGATGCCGGCCGGGGTCGCTTTGCGCCAGACCAGCTGGGGTGAGGGGCACAACAGGCCGGGCCCGAAGCCGCTGACGGCGGGTCGGCCGAGCAGCGGGTTGTACGTGAAGCGCCGCAGCTGGGCCGCATTGCCGCCGGCCACCTTCGCCAGGTTCTGCGTGATCCGCTTCTCGGCTGCTTTGACGGAGGCCACGTCGGTGGCGAAGTGGCGTTCGGCGACGCGCAGGGCCGTGTCCCGGCTGACCATGCGGTTGAACTTCTCCCCGTCCGGGCCGTCGTAGATGACGGGATCGAAACGCCCGGCATTGAACAACGCACATCCCCATAGCAGCTGGGCGGTGCCGACGTAGTCGGGCAGCGGGCAGCCGAAGACTTCGGTGTCCCAGCCGGGGACCATGCAGCGGGGCTGCCGGCGTGCGGGGAACGGAGTGTACGACCCCTCGAAGGGCATCGGCCTCAGCCTGATCCGCACGCCGATGGGCGCCACGGACTTCAACGCCTCCGGAAACTACTCCTACGACGACATGCCGTCAGGGCAGACGGACCCGACGCTGTCCAACTTCTCAGTCCAGCACGACGAGAAGTACATCATTCCGGTCCTGCGGCAGGCTCTCGCACAGAACCCCTCCGCCAAAATCATGGCCAACCCATGGAGCCCGCCAGGCTGGATGAAGACCTCGGACTCCATGATCGGAGGCACCCTCAAAAGCGAGTACGCCTCCGCGCTGGCCGACTACTTCGTGAAGTTCATCAAGGCTTACGACAAGGCCGGTGTGCCCATCTCCTACATCACGCCGCAGAACGAGCCCATGGGCACGCCCAGCTGGCCCGGCATGTTCCTGTCCGCCTACCAGGAATCAGCGTTGATCCAGGAGATCGGCCAGGCGTTCGCGGCCAACCGCATCTCCACGAAGATCCTCGCCTGGGACCACAACTGGGATGTGCCCTCGTACCCCGAGACGATCTTCAGCGACCCCGCCGCCTCCCAGTACGCGGTGGGCACCGGATGGCACATCTACAGTGGCAACCCGACGTACCAGACCCTGGTCCACAACGACTTTCCGGGCAAGGAAACCTACATCACCGAAGCCAGCGGAGGTGTCTGGCAGGGCGACGACGAGACGGCGTTCAATGACGCACTCGGCACGTGGATCATCAGGGGCACGCGCAACTGGGCGAACGGCGTGATGCTGTGGAACACCGCGCTCGACCCCAAGTTGGGGCCGCTCAACAGCGACACCAACGGCATCCCCATGTGCCGGGGACTGGTCACGGTCGACCCGGACAGTGGGCAGGTGTCGTACAACGTGGACTACTACGCACTCGCTCACGCCAGCCGGTTTGTGAAGCCCGGAGCGCATCGCATCTACTCGAACACCTTCGGGGAAGGAAGCATCGAGAGCGTCGCGTTCCTGAACCCGGACGGCTCGAAGGTCGTCATCGCATACAACTCGGGCAGCACCACGAAGAACTTCAGCGTGGCGGACGGGACGCAGTCCTTCGACTACACCCTGAACGCCGGCGACGCCGTCACGTTCACCTACACGGGCCGGCGCAGCGGCGGGACCCGCGCGGCGACCAATGTCTCCGACCCGACCCATGACTTCACGTTCAAGTCGTCGCTCGGGCCGATGACGGTCACATACGACCCGGCACTCCTGCAGTACCAGAACGCCGTCCGCACCGGAAGCAACCTGCTCACGTACTCCCTGCCGATCGGAGCGTCCATCAAGACGCCCGGAACGTCACTGAGCCGTGGCAAGTGGACCGCCACGGCCTCGTCGAGCCCGGACTGGGGTGCGGCCTCGAACGCGATCGACGGCGACATCAACACCCGGTGGAATCTCGGCCAGGGGACGATCAGCGGCGCCTGGTTCCAGATCGATCTGGGGAGCCGGACGAGCTTCAACAAGATCGTCTTCGCCACGGGAGAAAGCAGCTCCTTCGACTACGTCACCAAGTACCAGATATACGTCTCGGATGACGGGGCCGAATGGGGCAGCGCGGTCGCCAACGGCAGCGGGAACATAGGAAAGATAGCCGTCACGTTGCCGGCCCAGACCGCACGGTACATTCGCATCGTCTGCGTCGCGGCATCCGGTTTCTGGTGGAGCATCGCCGAAATCAACGTATACGGATCCTTGAGCGGCACCGGCTCGATCGCAGCCCCGACAGCGGTGCCCAAGGGACTCCAGCTGAAGACCTGGACCAGTCCGAAGGGGGAGCAGGTCACCGCGGTGTTCAACGGCACCGCCGGCAGCCAGAGCTTCCCGGTGTCCGCCGACGGCTCGTACAGCTACACCCTGCCGAGCGGCACATCGGCGATGTTCACCACGCAGAAGCAGTCCAGCTTCCCCGCGCCGGTCTTCAGCAGCCTGAAGCCGAAGCAAGGCATACCGCGCGCCAAGTTCACGATCAGCGGTTCTCACTTCGGTGACGCGCAGGGGCTGGGCACGGTGCGTTTCGGGAAGCTCTTCGCCGAAATCGACAGCTGGTCGGACACGAGCATCAGCGCGTACGTGCCGAGCGGGCTTCCGGTGGGGACCTACAAGGTCTCGGTGAACGGCGCCGGCGGAGCGGACGCGGGTTCAGCTCCGTTCGACGTCATAGACCTGGGCCCCGCGCTGTCGCGCACGGGCTGGACCGCCACGACCTCCGACACAAGCCCGTACAACGACGGTCCCGCCAACATGCTGGACGGCAATTCCGACACCCGGTACAGCTCCGGAAGGGGCCAGTACGACGGCCTGTGGATCCAGGTCGACATGCAGCAGGCCCAGACGTTCGACAAGATCCTGCTCGATTCCGGCAGCAGCACCGGCGACTACGCGCGAACCGCGGACGTATATGTCTCCACGAACGGAACCGACTGGACCAAGGTCTCTTCCATAACAGACGGCCAGCGAGTCGAACTGATTTCCTTCCCGACCCAGACAGCTCGCTACATCAAGGTCATCAATACCGCCAACGTTGCGAGTAACTGGTGGTCAATTGCAGAATTGACCGTCTACAGCTGACCTCGGGGTACATGCGGGTGATCGTTGCCCCTGCCCCCGGCGTAGAGAGAGTGTCTCTGGCCAACGAGAATAGGCATTTCCAATGTCCTCGTTCCCACAGTGGCCGGAGGCGCTCTCCAGGCGCCTGTGGCGGCCTCAGGCCCGCAGTGCACCGGGTACGCGACTCGGTCAGCCTCGATTCTTCAGCGGTCGTGATTCCCTGACAGGGCTGCGGCGCCCTGCATGTTCCGGGTGATCGCGTGCGGAACCTTCGCGTGTCGCTGCGGCCAGCTGGGGTTCCACGTCAACCGGAGGTTGCCGTGGGTACTTGACTTCGTGACGGCGCAGTGCTGCGAGGATCCCCGGTGTTCCAAAGAGTAACGACCCACCAGACCGTTTGCGTTTCAGCGTGTCGTTGGTCACATCAAGGCAGGCCAAAGGCGTTTTGTGTGGGATAGCGGTGCCGGGTTTCCCGCGACGCGGCACGGTCGGGATGCGTTGATGAGCGGGGCCATCGACCGCCCAGTCCTAGGTCTTTGACCTGCGAGAATCTGCCAGCAGAAGAGGTTATCCACAGCATGTGGAGAGGCGTGCGCCCTGAAAGAGCAACGGTCAAAAGACCGTGTGCGTTTTGGCAGGTACGCAAAAACTCCCGACCTGTATTTCTGCAGGTCAGGAGCTTTTTCCGGAGTGCCCCCGGCAGGATTCGAACCTGCGCACACGGCTCCGGAGGCCGTTGCTCTATCCCCTGAGCTACGGGGGCGTGTCGGGCGCGGAGCTGGTGGCTCGCGGCGACGGGTAGAACACTACCAGCTCCCTCGGGGTGATCAGGAACGGGTTTCGTGGGAGCAGTTGGGCACCGCACATGGCGGAGTTCCACCGCCCTGGGTGGAAGTGAGGAAAAGCCGGACGCGGTGGCCGGTCCGCACCTACTCTCGAGTTGTGCCAGGCGCGTCGGGTCGGGTGCTTGTTGTGGACGACAACAAGGTCATCCGGCAGTTGATCAGGGTCAATCTCGAGCTGGAGGGTCTCGAGGTCGTGACCGCGGCCGATGGTGTCGAGTGTCTTGATGTCGTTCATCAGGTGCAGCCCGATGTGGTCACCCTCGATGTGGTCATGCCCCGGCTGGACGGGCTGCGGACCGCCGCGCGGTTGCGATCCGATCCCCGGACCTCACATCTGCCCCTCGCCATCGTCAGTGCCTGTACGCAGTACGAGGTCGACAGCGGCCTCGACGTCGGCGTCGACGCCTTCCTCGCCAAGCCCTTCGAGCCCGCCGAACTCGTGCGGCTCGTACGGCAGTTGATGGAGCGCAGTATGGAGCGCAGTGGGGAGGAGCCGGGCGCGGCAGAGGGGGACAGCCCCCTCGTCGGGGGGTCCCTCGGGGGTGGAGAGGCCGGTCGCGCCGGCGGCTGATCGTCAAGCCGCAACACCGGTTCCCAGGTGCAACGACGTTCCCCATCGGTCGCCGTCCTCGCCGCGCACCCCACCGTCCACATCCCGGACCGCCGCCCAAACCCGCTCGCTCACCCACCCCCCTCCTCCCATACGCTTGTCCCGTGACCCCCGTCGAGCTCTCCCGTACCGTGCTGCGCGCGGTGCGTCGTGCTGTCGACGACGGGGAGCTGGACGTGGCCGTGCCGGGGCAGGCCAAGGTCGTGCCTCCCGGCCCCGGTGGCTGTGGTGACTACGCCACCAACGTGGCGCTCCGGCTCGCCCGGCCGGCCGGACAACCGCCGCTGCGGGTCGCCGAGATTCTTCGGCAGCACCTCGCCGGGGCGGACGGTATCCGCGAGGTCGTCGTCACCGGGCCCGGGTTCCTCAACATCATCCTGCGGGGGAGTCACACGGACCTTGTACGGGAGATCCTGCGGTGTGGTCGAACGTACGGCCACGCAGACCGTCCCACCGGGCAGCTCGTGCAGCTGCACGCACCCCACGAGGTCCGTGCCGTCGTCGTCATGGACGCCGTCGCCCGCGTCCTCCGCTCCCAGGGCGCCCTCGTCCGCACCAGCTGTGCCGACCGGCCCGAGTCCGAGTGGACCGACCTCCTCGGCGTCGACATCGACGCGTACGGCACCCCTGAGGCCCCTGCTCCCCTCGACGTCAACGTGCGGCCGGTACCGGTGGTCCCCGACCCCCTCCACCTCGGCCGTGACGCCGCCCGCTGGGCCCTCCTCCAGCCCGCCGCCCACGACCGTCCCCGCATCACCGCCGAGCACCTGGTCCAGCGTGAGAGCAACCCTCTCTTCCGGATCCGTTACGCCCACGCCCGCACCCGGGCCCTCAGCCGCAACGCCACCGACCTGGGCTTCCACGCCGAGCCCGGCGACACCGCCGTAGAGGCGACAGAGGCGACAGAGGTGACACAGGACGCGCAAGACGCAAGGGCACTGGAAATCGCCCTCGCCGATCACCCCCGCGTCCTCGCCCGGTCGGCCGCGCACCACGCCCCGGACCTGCTCGCCCGGCACCTCGTCACCGTCGCCGATGCCGTGCTGCCCTTCCTCGTCACCGTCCTTCCCCGCGGCGCGCAGAAACCCTCGGCCGCCCACCGTGCCCGGCTCGCGCTCGCCGAAGCCGCCGGGGCGGTGCTGGCCGGTGGCCTGTCCCTGCTCGGTATCGACGCACCCGAACACCTCTAGAGAGCCAGTCAAGATGAGCCGTTCCGCACACCCCGCCGGGCCCCGTCACGCCGACGTCCTCCCCGAGGGCCATTACTCTGCCCCGCCCGCCGACCTCAACACCCTCGACCCCAGGGTGTGGGCCCAGACGGTCACGCGCGATGACGACGGTGTCGTCACCGTCGGCGGTATCGACGTCAAGGCCCTCGCCGAAGAGCACGGCACCCCCGCCTACATCGTCGACGAGGCCGACTTCCGGGCACGCGCGCGTGCGTGGCGCAGCGCGTTCGGGGCCGACGCCGACGTCTTCTACGCCGGCAAGGCCTTCCTCTCCCGGGCCGTCGTGCGCTGGCTGCACGAAGAGGGCCTGAACCTCGACGTCTGCTCCGGTGGCGAGCTCGCCACCGCTCTCTCCGCCGGCATGCCCGCCGACCGCATCGCCTTCCACGGCAACAACAAGTCCGGGGAAGAGATCACCAGGGCGATCGAGAACGGCGTCGGCCGTATCGTCCTCGACTCCTTCCAGGAGATCGTCCGCGTCGCGCACATCGCGCGGGAACTCGGCAAGCGGCAGCGCGTCCAGATCCGGATCACCGTGGGCGTGGAAGCGCACACCCACGAGTTCATCGCCACCGCCCACGAGGACCAGAAGTTCGGCATCCCGCTGGCCGGCGGACAGGCCGCCGAGGCCGTGCGGCGGGCCCTCCAGCTCGACTCGCTGGAAGTCATCGGCATCCACTCCCACATCGGGTCGCAGATCTTCGACATGTCCGGCTTCGAGGTCGCCGCGCACCGCGTGGTCGGGCTGCTCAAGGACGTCCGTGACGAGCACGGGGTCGAACTGCCCGAGATCGACCTCGGTGGCGGCCTCGGTATCGCCTACACCAGCGACGACGACCCCCGCGAGCCCCACGAGATCGCCAAGGCGCTCACCGAGATCGTGACGAGGGAGTGCGAGGCCGCCAGGCTGCGGACCCCGAGGATCTCCGTCGAGCCCGGGCGTGCCATCGTCGGCCCCACCGCGTTCACACTCTACGAGGTCGGCACCATCAAGCCCCTCGACGGGCTGCGCACCTACGTCTCCGTCGACGGCGGCATGTCCGACAACATCCGTACCGCGCTCTACGACGCCGAGTACAGCGTCGCCCTCGTGTCCAGGACGAGTGACGCCGAGCCCATGCTCGCCCGCGTCGTCGGCAAGCACTGCGAGAGCGGGGACATCGTGGTGAAGGACGCGTTCCTGCCGGCCGACCTGGCACCGGGTGACCTCATCGCCGTACCGGCGACGGGCGCCTACTGCCGGTCCATGGCGAGCAACTACAACCACGTGCTGCGCCCGCCGGTCGTCGCCGTGCACGACGGCGAGTCCCGGGTCATCGTCCGCCGCGAGACGGAGGAGGACCTCCTGCGGCTCGACGTCGGCTGAGCGACCGCACTCCCAAAGGAAGATCTACGGTCTTCCACGCCCGTACAAATGAAATAGATGTCTCATCATCCGGACCAGGGGCAGAAACTCCCGTCCGGTGAGTGAGACTGGTCCCACCGTAGACGGTATGAGGAAACGAGGTCGGATGATGCGTACGCGTCCGCTGAAAGTGGCGCTGCTGGGCTGTGGAGTGGTCGGCTCAGAGGTGGCGCGCATCATGACGACGCACGCCGACGACCTCGCCGCCCGGATCGGGGCTCCCGTGGAGCTCGCGGGAGTCGCGGTACGGCGGCCCTCCAAGGTCCGTGAGGGCATCCCGCAGGAGCTCGTCACCACCGACGCCACCGCCCTCGTCAAACGCGGGGACATCGACGTGGTGGTGGAGGTCATCGGGGGGATCGAGCCCGCCCGTTCCCTCATCACCGCCGCCTTCGAGCACGGGGCGTCGGTCGTCTCCGCCAACAAGGCGCTCCTCGCCCAGGACGGGGCCGCGCTCCATGCCGCCGCCCAGCAGCTCGACAAGGACCTCTACTACGAGGCCGCCGTCGCCGGCGCCATCCCGCTGATCCGCCCGCTGCGCGAGTCCCTCGCCGGGGACAAGGTCAACCGGGTGCTCGGGATCGTCAACGGCACGACCAACTTCATCCTCGACAAGATGGACTCCACGGGTGCGGGGTATCAGGAGGCCCTCGACGAGGCCACTGCCCTGGGGTATGCGGAGGCCGACCCGACCGCCGACGTCGAGGGCTTCGACGCCGCCGCCAAGGCCGCCATCCTCGCCGGGATCGCCTTCCACACGCGTGTGCGTCTCGACGACGTCTACCGCGAGGGCATGACCGAGGTGACGGCGGCCGACTTCGCCTCCGCGAAGAACATGGGCTGCACCATCAAGCTGCTCGCCATCTGCGAGCGCGCCGAGGACGGCCGGTCCGTCACCGCGCGCGTGCACCCCGCGATGATCCCGCTCAGCCACCCGCTGGCCTCCGTGCGCGGCGCGTACAACGCCGTGTTCGTCGAGTCCGACGCCTCCGGCCAGCTGATGTTCTACGGCCCGGGCGCGGGCGGCGCTCCCACCGCCTCCGCCGTCCTCGGCGATCTGGTCGCCGTCTGCCGCAACCGGCTGAGCGGCACGACCGGGCCCGGCGAGTCCGCGTACGCCGCCCTCCCCGTCTCGGGCATGGGCGAGGTCGTCACGCGCTACCACATCAGCCTGGATGTGGCGGACAAACCGGGTGTTCTCGCCCAGGTGGCGACCGTGTTCGCCGAGCACGGGGTGTCGATCGATACGGTTCGGCAGCAGGGGAAGGACGGCGAGGCATCCCTCGTCGTCGTCACGCACCGCGCGTCCGACGCCGCCCTGGGCGGGACCGTCGAGGCGTTGCGCAAGCTCGACACCGTGCGGGGTGTCGCCAGCATCATGCGGGTTGAAGGAGAGTAACCAGCAATGACCCACCAGTGGCGCGGAATCATCGAGGAGTACCGGGACCGGCTGCCCGTCTCCGACAGCACGCCGGTCGTGACGCTCCGCGAGGGCGGCACGCCCCTCGTGCCCGCGCAGGTGCTCTCCGAGCGCACCGGGTGCGAGGTCCACCTCAAGGTGGAGGGCGCCAACCCCACCGGGTCCTTCAAGGACCGCGGTATGACCATGGCCATCACACGGGCCAAGGAGGAGGGCGCGAAGGCGGTCATCTGCGCCTCCACCGGCAACACGTCGGCGAGCGCCGCCGCCTACGCCGTCCGCGCGGGCATGGTCTCGGCCGTTCTCGTCCCGCAAGGAAAGATCGCGCTCGGCAAGATGGGCCAGGCCCTCATCCACGGCGCGAAGATCCTCCAGGTCGACGGGAACTTCGACGACTGCCTCACCCTGGCCCGCGCGCTGAGCGACAACTACCCGGTGGCGCTGGTCAATTCGGTCAACCCGGTGCGTATCGAGGGCCAGAAGACCGCCGCCTTCGAGATCGTGGACATGCTCGGCGACGCCCCCGACATCCACGTCCTCCCGGTCGGCAACGCCGGCAACATCACGGCGTACTGGAAGGGCTACAAGGAGTACGCCGCCGACGCGGTGGCCGCCAAGACGCCCCGGATGTGGGGCTTCCAGGCCTCCGGCAGTGCCCCGATCGTGCGCGGCGAGGTCGTCAAGGACCCCTCGACGATCGCCACCGCCATCCGCATCGGCAACCCCGCCTCCTGGCAGTACGCCCTCGCGGCGAAGGAGGAGTCCGGCGGGTTCATCGACGAGGTGACGGACCGTGAGATCCTGCGCGCCTACCGGCTGTTGGCCGCTCAGGAGGGTGTCTTCGTGGAGCCCGCCTCCGCCGCCTCCGTGGCCGGTCTGCTGAAGGCCGCCGAGCAGGGCAAGGTCGACCCGGGGCAGCGCATCGTCTGCACCGTCACCGGCAACGGCCTCAAGGACCCCGACTGGGCCGTCGCGGGCGCCCCGCAGCCGGTCACCGTCCCGGTCGACGCGGCGACCGCGGCCGAGCGTCTCGGGCTCGCGTGACAACACGCCTCCTCGGGCTCGCGTAAGCGCGCGCGGCACCTCTGACCGGCGTACATCCGGGGCTTCCCTACCGGGGGTGCACAGGGGGCTTACGACACGCATCGTGCGCCTCCTGTGCGCCCTATGTCGCCACAGAACCTTCCTTCGATAGGCTGTACTGAACCCGCCCGCTGCATATGCCTCCGCGCATGGCAGGGAGCCGCTTAGTCTCCGCGGCCTGAGGGGCTTCAGGTACCTATCGAATGTCTTCGACAATCACGCAGCTCAAGGAGAGTCATCGAGAGATGGCCGGTCCCGCCTTCCGTGCCGCCGCCGTCCGGGTGCGCGTCCCCGCCACCAGCGCCAACCTCGGTCCGGGCTTCGACGCCCTCGGCCTCTCGCTGGGGCTCTACGACGACGTGGTCGTCCGGGTGGCCGACTCAGGGCTGCACATCGACATCGCGGGGGAGGGGAGCGAGACGCTCCCGCGCGACGAGAAGCACCTCCTCGTACGCTCCCTGCGCACCGCCTTCGACCTGCTGGGCGGCCAGCCGCGCGGCCTGGAGATCGTCTGCGCCAACCGCATCCCGCACGGCCGCGGCATGGGTTCCTCCTCGGCCGCCATCTGCGCCGGCATCGTCGCTGCGCGTGCCGTGACCATAGGTGGCGAAACCCGTCTCGACGACACCGCGCTCCTGGAGCTGGCCACCGAGATCGAGGGCCACCCCGACAATGTGGCCCCCTGCCTGCTGGGCGGTTTCACGATCGCCTGGATGGAGGCCGGAGCGGCCCGGGCGATCAGGCTGGAGCCCGCCGATTCCATCGTTCCGGTGGTTTTCGTGCCCGGCAAGCCGGTCCTGACCGAGACCGCGCGCGGCCTGCTTCCGCGCACCGTGCCGCACGTCGACGCCGCCGCCAACGCCGGCCGTGCCGCGCTGCTCGTCGAGGCCCTCACCAGGCGCCCCGAGCTGCTGCTGCCGGCCACCGAGGACCGTCTCCACCAGGAGTACCGCGCTCCCGCCATGCCGGAGAGCGCCGCGCTGGTGGAGCGGCTGCGGGCCGACGGAGTCCCGGCAGTCATCTCAGGAGCGGGGCCCACCGTGCTCGCGCTGGTCGACGGTGACAGCGCCGACAAGGTGGCCCATCTGGCGGGCGCGGGCTGGGCAGCAAACCGGCTTGACCTCGACGCCCAGGGCGCGAGCGTGCTGCCGCTCGCGGCGGCCAGTGACATCTGAAGTCCGGCGTGTGCCGGATTTCGAGAGGGGGAATGTTTGTTGGATCCGGTAGTGTTAATCTCAAGTCTGCACCCGACCCCACCATGGCGAGGTGCTTCACGTCCCCGTCCGGGACAGACATTCTTCCGGGAGCCTCCCAAGCCGCACTGCGTTCCGTACGACGTACATGGGCAGTACCTCGTACGCGGGCACTGAGCGACTTGCCGGGCATGCTCCGGAACCGGTGCGACCAGGCCACGTGACACAGACACTCAGTGTCACGGCTCTCGGAAGCGCCGTCACCACATTCCTCCGCCACTCAGGCGGACCACCGCCCCGGCACGGTCCACAAGGATGGGACCGACGTCGGACAGCACAACCGGTCGCCGAGCCAGACAGGCCGACGTCCGCTCCAGGGAAGGACCCTTCGTGAGCGACACCACCGATCTGATGGGCGCACGTGTCGAGGAGACCGCTGCCGCGCCCGCCACGGACGCCTCCGCGCCTGCCACCGGTGCCGGCTCCCGGCGGCGCCGCGGTACCGGCCTTGAGGGCATGGTGCTGGCCGAACTGCAGCAGGTCGCATCCGGCCTCGGCATCAAGGGCACCGCGCGTATGCGCAAGAGCCAGCTGATCGAGGTCATCAAGGAGGCGCAGGCCGGGGGAGGTGCCGCGGCTGCCAAGGCCGGGTCCTCACCCGCCGGGGACGCCACCGAGACCAAGCCGAAGCGCCGCGCCACCTCCAAGGCCCGTACGGGCGATGCCGCCGAGAAGAAGGCGGAGGCGAAGGCCGAGGCCCCCGCCGAGAAGGCCGTGGCCCAGCAGCAGATCGAGATCCCCGGTCAGCCGGCCCGCGCCGTCGAGACCGAGCGTGCGGCGGAGGACGCCCCCGTCGAGCGCCGCCGTCGCCGCGCGACCGCCGAGGCCGGTGCCCCGGCGGGCAGCGCCGAGACGATCGTGGCCGAGGCGAAGAGCGAGCCCAAGGCCGAGACGCCCGCGCAGCAGCAGCCGCAGGGCGACGCCGGTGACGGCGACGGCCGTGGCCGCCGCGACCGCCGGGACCGCGGCCGGGACCGCGGGGACCGTGCCGAGCGCGGTGACCGTCGCAAGAGCGACGACCAGCAGGGCCAGGGCGGTCAGCGCCAGCAGCAGAACCAGCAGCAGGGCGGCGGCCGTCAGGACCGTCAGGACCGCCAGCAGCGCGACAACGGCCCGCAGGACGACGACGACTTCGAGGGCGGCCGCCGCGGCCGTCGGGGCCGTTACCGGGACCGCCGGGGCCGTCGCGGCCGCGACGAGATCGGTGGCGCCGAGCCGCAGATCAACGAGGACGACGTCCTGATCCCGGTCGCGGGCATCCTGGACATCCTCGACAACTACGCCTTCATCCGTACGTCGGGCTACCTGCCGGGCCCCAACGACGTGTACGTCTCCCTCGCCCAGGTCCGCAAGAACGGTCTGCGCAAGGGTGACCACATCACCGGTGCGGTCCGTCAGCCCAAGGAAGGCGAGCGGCGCGAGAAGTTCAACGCGCTGGTGCGTCTCGACTCCGTCAACGGCATGGCGCCCGAACACGGCCGTGGCCGCCCGGAGTTCAACAAGCTGACCCCGCTGTACCCGCAGGACCGCCTCCGCCTGGAGACGGACCCCGGCATCCTCACCACCCGCATCATCGACCTCGTCGCGCCGATCGGTAAGGGCCAGCGTGGTCTGATCGTGGCCCCGCCGAAGACCGGCAAGACCATGATCATGCAGGCGATCGCCAACGCGATCACGCACAACAACCCCGAGTGCCACCTGATGGTCGTCCTGGTCGACGAGCGTCCGGAAGAGGTCACCGACATGCAGCGGTCGGTCAAGGGCGAGGTCATCTCCTCGACCTTCGACCGCCCGGCCGAGGACCACACCACGGTCGCCGAGCTCGCCATCGAGCGCGCCAAGCGTCTGGTGGAGCTGGGCCACGACGTCGTCGTGCTGCTCGACTCCATCACGCGTCTGGGCCGTGCGTACAACCTCGCCGCGCCCGCCTCCGGCCGCATCCTGTCCGGTGGTGTCGACTCGACCGCCCTGTACCCGCCGAAGCGCTTCTTCGGTGCGGCCCGCAACATCGAGGACGGCGGCTCGCTGACCATCCTCGCCACCGCGCTGGTGGACACCGGGTCCCGCATGGACGAGGTCATCTTCGAGGAGTTCAAGGGCACCGGCAACGCCGAGCTCAAGCTCGACCGGAAGCTCGCCGACAAGCGCATCTTCCCCGCGGTGGACGTCGACGCGTCCGGTACCCGTAAGGAAGAGATCCTGCTCGCTCCCGACGAGCTCGGGATCGTATGGAAGCTGCGCCGGGTGCTGCACGCCCTCGACCAGCAGCAGGCGGTCGAGCTGCTTCTCGACAAGATGAAGCAGACGAAGTCGAACGCCGAGTTCCTGATGCAGATCCAGAAGACGACGCCGACGCCGGGCAACGGCGACTGAGGTCGAACGTTCGGAAAACGGGCCGCCCCCTGGTAACAGGGGGCGGCCCCTTCTGGTTTACGATCACGCTCTTCGGTCGAATTTTCGATCTCTGAACTTCTGATCCCTAGGGGGGACTTGCATGGGCATACGCATGTCCGGAGGCGCCGGGCGCCACAGACGCCGTTTCCGGATCGCCCTGCCCGTCGCCGTGGCCGCCGCGCTGGTGACCACGTCGGCGAACGCCGCCACCGTGACGCCCGATCCCGAGCCGCGGGCCGTGGCCTCCGCCTCACCCTCGCAGGCCGAGCTGGAGAAGCGGGTCTTCGCCGCTATGGCGGCCGACGACGGCTCCGGAGCGGTGACCCGGCCGTCGAGGACGACGGCGAGCAGCCCGGCCGTCGACAGCAGCATCTCGCCGATGGTCATCGGCGGCACCACGACCACGATCTCCTCGGCGCCGTGGATGGCTCAGCTCTGGTACACCGACGATCAGGGCACCACGGACACCAGCGACGACACCGGCTTCTTCTGCGGTGGTGCCGTCGTCGCCCCGACGAAGATCCTCACCGCCGCGCACTGCGTCAAGGGCGCCGACTGGGCCAAGGGCGGCGCCGTGGTGACCGGGGCCACCCAACTGCCCTCCGAGGACGGCGACCTGCACGGCGGCACCGCGACGGCCGTGCTGCGCCAGTGGTACCACCCGTCGTACAACGCGGACACCATCGACAACGACATCGCGGTGCTGACCCTGGCGGCCCCCGTCAAGGCCACCCCGATCCGGATGACGACGTCCACGGACACGGCCTCCTACGACCCCGCGACTGCCGGTGCCAAGGCCGCCAAGGTCTACGGCTGGGGCCGTACCAGCTCCACCAGTGACGCCGTCTCCGAGACGCTGAAGACGGCCACGCTGCCCATCAAGTCGGACACGACCTGCGCCGCGGCCTACGGCTCCTGGTTCATCAAGGGACACATGGTCTGCGCGGGGAACCCCGCCAGCGGCAGCGACTCCGGTACGACCGCGATCTGCAGCGGTGACTCCGGCGGCCCGCTCGTCGTGAACGGCCGGATCGTCGGCGTGGTCTCCTGGAACGTCACGGACTGCGTCGCCAAGGGCGCCTACAGCGTCTTCACCAAGGTCAGCAAGTACGTCGGCGCCGCCTACCCGCGCGTCGACGACACCAACCTCAGCTTCGACCACAAGGCCGATCTGTGGGTGCGCAAGTCCTCCACCAAGGTCGGCTACGAACTGGACTCCAAGGGCACCACCCTCGCCGCCCGGCAGTCCTGGGGCGACTGGAACGGGGTGAACCTCGTCCGGCAGACCGACCTCAACCGGGACGGCTACCAGGACCTCATGTACCGCGTCTCCGCCACCGGTGACGTCTACTGGCTGCGGTACGTGCCGTCCACCCAGACCTGGGCCGACCCGAAGAAGGTCTTCACCGACTGGAGGACCCGCACCCGGATCGTCACCCCCGGCGACGTCACCGGGGACTACAAGCCCGACCTGCTCTCCGTGGACTCCGCGGGCGTGCTGTGGATCTACCCGGGCAAGGGCGACGGCAGCTTCGCGACCCGGGTCAGGGTCGGCGGCGGCTGGAGCCAGTACAACCAGCTGCTCGGCCACGGAGACTTCACCGGCGACGGCAAGGCGGACGTGCTCGCCCGCAACAAGAGCACCGGCGACCTCTACCTGTACAAGGGCACCGGCAAGTCCGGAACGGGCGTCTTCGCGGCCCGGGTCAAGGTGCGCACCAACTGGAGCGGCTACAACGCCTTCGACGCCGTCGGCGACATCACCGGCGACGGCAGGGCCGACCTGCTGGCCCGCACCGCGGGCGGCACGCTCTACCTCTACAAGGGCACCGGCAAGGCGACCAGCGAGATCTTTGCCACAAGGATCAGTGTTGGTACCGGTTTCCAGCAGTACGACATCTTTGGCTGAAACCGCTGGTGAGCGAGGCTCGCCCTGAGGTTTCCGTCACGTGCTGTGACCACTGCTTCACGTGGTGGTCACAGCACGTTGTGCAACCCTTTCTCAAGTTTCGCCGTCTGACCAGGCGGAGCGAGCATGGTGCGGTACGGGTCTTTTTGTGACCACGTCTGACCCTGAAAGCAGGGGGTAACCGACCGGACGAGATTCGAGGAGCACATGTCAGCCGAGAGCACGCCGATACCCGGGAAACCGGGTGGCAAGGGACGCCGCCGAAAGCCCCGCAGCAAGGGACGCAAGGGCCTGCTGATCACGGCCTGGGTCGCCGCGGGGATCGTGGTGCTGGGCGGCACCGGAGCCGGCTACCTGTACTTCAAGCTCAACGGCAACATCAAGAGCGTCGACATCGACCAGGCCCTCGGCAGCGCCCGGCCCACGAAGGTCGACAACGGCTCCGAGAACATCCTCGTCCTCGGCTCGGACACCCGCTCCGGCTCCAACAAGAAGCTCGGCGGCGGCACCGACGACGGCAGCGCCCGCTCCGACACCGCGATGATCGTCCACGTCTACGAGGGCCACAAGAAGGCCACCGTGGTCTCCATCCCGCGCGACACCCTGATCGACCGCCCCGAGTGCACCGACACCGAGGGCACCGAGCACGACGCCGCCTCGGACGTCATGTTCAACTCCGCGTACTCCACCGGCGGCGCGACCTGCGCGGTGAAGACCGTCGAGTCCCTGACCGGCATCCGCATGGACCACTACCTGGAGGTCGACTTCAGCGGCTTCGAGAAGCTGGTCGACGAGCTCGGCGGGGTCACGGTCACCACGACCAAGAACATCAAGGACACCGACAGCCATCTCGACCTGAAGGCCGGCACGCACAAGCTCACCGGTGAGCAGGCCCTCGGTCTCGTCCGCACCCGGCACGGCGTCGGCGACGGCTCCGACCTCGGCCGTATCCAACTCCAGCAGGCCTTCATCAAGGCGCTGGTCAAACAGGTCAAGAGCCTCGGCGTGCTGACCAGCCCCAAGAAGCTGTACGACCTCGCCGACACCGCCACGAAGACCGTCACCACCGACTCCGACCTCGGCTCGGTGAACTCCCTGGTCTCCTTCGCGAGCGGCCTCAAGGGCATCAGCCCCGCGAACATGACCATGGTCACGATGCCGGTCCAGTACGACCCGGCCGACCCGAACCGCGTGCTCGTCCGAGAGACCAAGGCCAAGCAGATCTGGACGGCCCTGGAGGACGACCGGGTGATCCCCGAGTCGGCCACGGAAGGCAACGCCACGGGCCAGGCAAAGGGTGTTGTGACGTCCTGAGGAATAGATCGCGGTGCCCCCTCGTTTTGGGGGATGCGGCCAGTCCTGGCAGACTGGTACGTCGGCCCCGGTTCACGCCCCCGCAACCCGCGGTGGCGACCCGGCGCCCTCCCGAAACTAGGAGACACCTTGAAGCGCGACATCCACCCCGAGTACGTCGAGACGCAGGTCAGCTGCACCTGTGGCGCGTCGTTCACCACCCGCAGCACGATCGAGAGCGGCGCCATCCGCGCCGAGGTCTGCTCCGAGTGCCACCCGTTCTACACGGGCAAGCAGAAGATCCTCGACACCGGTGGCCGTGTGGCCCGCTTCGAGGCCCGCTTCGGCAAGGCTGCTGCCAAGAAGTAGCGAGCTCCATTTCGCCGGTCCACGGTCGCGCCCCCTTCCAGGGCGCACCGGGACCGGCGTTTTTGGTCGCCCGCCTTCCCCCTTCATCCGCAGTACAGGAGCCCTGAGATGTTCGAGGCCGTCGAGGAACTCGTCGGTGAGCACGCCGACCTGGAGACGAAGCTCGCCGACCCGTCGGTCCACGCCGACCAGGCCAACGCGCGCAAGCTGAACAAGCGCTACGCCGAGCTCACCCCGATCGTCGCCACGTACCGCTCCTGGAAGCAGACCGGCGACGACGTCGACACGGCCAAGGAATTCGCCGCGGACGACCCGGACTTCGCGGCCGAGGTCAAGGAGCTGGAGCGGACGCGCGAGGAGCTGACGGAGAAGCTGCGGCTTCTTCTCGTACCGCGCGACCCCAGCGACGACAAGGACGTGATCCTGGAGATCAAGGCGGGCGCAGGCGGCGACGAGTCCGCGCTCTTCGCAGGCGACCTGCTGCGCATGTATCTCCGCTACGCCGAGCGCGTCGGCTGGAAGACCGAGATCATCGACGCCACCGAGTCCGAACTGGGCGGCTACAAGGACGTCCAGGTCGCCGTGAAGACCAAGGGCGGCCAGGGCGCGACCGAGCCCGGCCAGGGCGTGTGGGCCCGCCTCAAGTACGAGGGCGGTGTGCACCGTGTGCAGCGGGTGCCGGCGACCGAGTCCCAGGGCCGTATCCACACCTCCGCGGCCGGTGTGCTGGTCACCCCCGAGGCCGAGGAGGTCGACGTCGAGATCAACCCCAACGACCTCCGCATCGACGTCTACCGCTCCTCCGGGCCCGGCGGACAGTCCGTCAACACGACCGACTCCGCCGTGCGCATCACGCACATTCCCACCGGAGTCGTCGCCTCCTGCCAGAACGAGAAGAGCCAGCTGCAGAACAAGGAGCAGGCCTTGCGTATCCTGCGCTCCAGGCTGCTCGCGGCGGCGCAGGAGGAAGCGGAGCGGGAGGCCGCCGACGCCCGCCGCAGCCAGGTCCGCACTGTCGACCGCTCCGAGAAGATCCGTACGTACAACTTCCCGGAGAACCGCATCTCGGACCACCGCGTCGGCTTCAAGTCGTACAACCTGGACCAGGTCCTGGACGGCGACCTCGACGCGGTGATCCAGGCCTGCGTCGACGCGGACTCGGCGGCGAAGCTGGCGGCCGCGTAAAGGTACGGGTAAAGGCACGCGTAAAGGCCGCGAAAGAGGCACGTACGCTCGACCGAGTACGACACGGAGGACTTGCGTGAACCTGCTGCTCGCAGAGGTGGCCCAGGCCACCCAGCGGCTGGCCGACGCCGGCGTGCCCTCGCCGCGCAACGACGCGGAGGAGCTCGCCGCGTTCGTGCACGGTGTGAAGCGGGGCGAGCTGCACTCCGTGAAGGACGCGGACTTCGACGCCCGCTACTGGGAGACCATCGCGCGCCGTGAGCAGCGCGAGCCGCTCCAGCACATCACCGGGCTCGCCTACTTCCGGTACCTCGAACTCCAGGTGGGCCCCGGGGTGTTCGTGCCGCGTCCCGAGACCGAGTCCGTGGTCGGCTGGGCCATAGACGCCGTACGCGCGATGGACGTCGTCGAGCCCCGCATCGTCGATCTGTGCACCGGCTCGGGCGCCATCGCGCTCGCCCTCGCCCAGGAGGTGCCGCGCTCCCGCGTGCACGCCGTGGAGCTGTCCGAGGAAGCGCTGCGGTGGACCCGTAAGAACGTGGAGGGATCGCGGGTCGATCTGCGGCAGGGCAACGCCCTCGACGCCTTCCCCGACCTCGACGGCCATGTCGACCTGGTCATCTCCAACCCGCCCTACATCCCGCTGACCGAGTGGGAGTACGTCGCTCCCGAGGCGCGGGACTACGATCCCGAACTCGCCCTGTTCTCGGGGGAGGACGGCCTCGACCTCATCCGCGGTCTGGAACGGACCGCGCACCGGCTGCTGCGCCCCGGCGGTGTCGTCGTCATCGAGCACGCCGACACCCAGGGCGGTCAGGTGCCGTGGATCTTCACCGAGGAGCGGGGCTGGGCCGACGCGGCCGACCACCCGGACCTCAACAACCGCCCCCGGTTCGCGACGGCCCGCAAGGCGCTGCCGTGAGCCACTTCCGGAAGACTTCAGAGCAGTACGTGTACGAGGAGGCCCGCTAGATATGGCACGGCGATACGACACCAACGACGCGACCGACCGCACGACCGGTCTGCGCGAAGCCGCGTCCGCCGTCCGCCGTGGCGAGCTCGTGGTCCTCCCGACCGACACGGTGTACGGCATCGGCGCCGACGCGTTCTCCTCGGAGGCCGTCCAGGACCTGCTGGAGGCCAAGGGCCGGGGCCGCAACATGCCCACCCCCGTGCTGATCGGCTCCCCGAACACCCTCCACGGTCTCGTCACCGACTTCTCCGAGCTGGCCTGGGAGCTGGTCGACGCCTTCTGGCCGGGAGCGCTCACCCTGGTCGCCAAGCACCAGCCGTCCCTCCAGTGGGACCTGGGCGACACCCGGGGCACGGTCGCCGTGCGCATGCCACTGCACCCGGTCGCCATCGAGCTGCTGACCGAGGTCGGCCCCATGGCCGTGTCCTCCGCGAACCTGACGGGTCACCCGTCGCCGGAGGACTGCGACGCCGCCCAGGAGATGCTCGGCGACTCGGTCTCCGTCTACCTCGACGGCGGCCCGACCCCGGGCAACGTGCCGTCCTCGATCGTCGACGTCACCCGCGAGGTGCCCCTGCTGCTGCGCGCGGGCGCGATCTCCGCGGAAGAGCTCAGGAAGGTCGTACCCGACCTCGAGGTGGCGAATTGACGGCCCCTGACGCGGGGCGTGGCATATGGGACGGGGAAGAGACGCGGACCTTCACGGGGCTTCCGCTCGACAGCTTCCGCATCCTCCACGTCAGCACCGGCAACGTGTGCCGCTCGCCGATCACCGAGCGGCTGACCCGGCATGCCCTGGCGGACCGGCTCGGCGACCCGCTGTGGGGCGGCCTGGTCGTGGAGAGCGCGGGGACCTGGGGGCATGAGGGCGCGCCCATGGAGGCCAACGCGGAGGCGGTCCTGGCCGATTTCGGCGCGGACGCCTCCGGCTTCACCGGACGCGAGCTCCTCGACGAGCACGTGATCATGGCCGACCTGGTTCTGACCGCCACCCGCGACCACCGTCAGCAGGTCATCTCGATGGGCCACTCCGCGGGCCTGCGCACCTTCACCCTGAAGGAGTTCACCCGCCTGGTGAAGGCGATAGACCCGGCGACCCTGCCGCCCCTGGAGGACGGCCTGGTGATCCGCGCCCGCGCCCTGGTCCGCGCGGCGGCGGCGCTACGCGGGTGGCTCCTGGCCCCCACCGCCGAGGCCGACGAGGTCTTCGACCCGTACGGCGCCCCGCTGACCTTCTTCCGCTCGATCGGGGACGAGATAAACGAGGCGCTGGATCCGGTGGTGACGGCGCTGACCGGGGTACCGGCGAAGACCTGAGCGCCGGTCAGGTGGACCGGGGCGCCGCGTTGCGCCGTCGTGCGGCCGCGGTCCGTCGTGGCTGGTCGCGCAGTTCCCCGCGCCCCTTCAGGGCGCTCGGCCTACATTGGACGTTACGTCACCGTCGACGCCCGGAGTCCACCATGTCGGTCACCCATGCCCCAGAGACCGCCGACGTCCTGCGGCGGCAGGACCCCGAGCTGGCCGAGATCCTGCTCGGGGAACTCGACCGGCAGTCGTCGTCGTTGCAGCTGATCGCGGCCGAGAACTTCTGCTCGCCCGCGGTGCTGGCCGCGCTCGGCTCGCCGCTGGCCAACAAGTACGCCGAGGGCTATCCGGGCGCCCGGCACCACGGCGGCTGCGAGATCGTCGACGTCGCCGAGCGGCTCGCGGTGGGAAGGGCGAAGTCGCTGTTCGGCGCCGAGCACGCCAACGTGCAGTCGCACTCCGGGTCGTCGGCCGTCCTCGCCGCCTACGCCGCCCTGCTGCGCCCCGGCGACACCGTCCTCGCCCTCGGCCTGCCCGACGGCGGTCATCTCACCCACGGCTCGCCCGCCAACTTCTCCGGCCGCTGGTTCGACTTCGTCCCCTACGGCGTCGACGCGGAGACCGGGATCATCGACCACGAGCAGATGCGCGCCCTGGCCCGCAACCACCGGCCCAAGGCCATCGTGTGCGGTTCCATCGCCTACCCCCGGCACATCGACTACGCCTTCTTCCGGGAGGTGGCGGACGAGGTGGGCGCGTATCTCATCGCCGACGCCGCCCACCCCATCGGGCTCGTCGCCGGGGGAGCGGCGCCCAGTCCGGTGCCGTACGCCGATGTCGTCTGCGCCACCACGCACAAGGTGCTGCGTGGCCCCCGCGGCGGGATGATCCTGTGCGGGAGCGAGCTGGCCGAGCGGGTCGACCGGGCCGTCTTCCCGTTCACGCAGGGCGGCGCGCAGATGCACACCATCGCCGCCAAGGCCGTCGCGTTCGGCGAGGCGGCGACGCCGGCGTTCAGCGCCTACGCGCATCAGGTGGTCGCCAACGCCCGGGTTCTCGCGGCGGGGCTCGCGAGGGAGGGGCTCGTCGTGACCACCGGCGGGACCGACACCCATCTGGTGACGGCGGACCCGTCGCCCCTCGGCGTCGACGGACGGACCGCGCGCGGTCGGCTCGCGGCCGCCGGGATGGTGCTCGACTGCTGTGCGCTGCCGCACGCGGACGCCCGCGGGCTGCGCCTGGGCACGGCCGCCGTGACCACACAGGGCATGGTGGAGAAGGAGATGGCGCGGATCGCCGCACTGCTGGTGGGGGTGCTGCGGGGGGAGACGGAGACCGCGAGGGCTCGTGAAGAAGTGCGGGATCTCGTCGGCGGATTTCCGCCGTATCCGGCCTGAGCGGGGGTAGTCGCACCGGGGTGCACAGCCACACGTGCAACCATCGGCTCTACCCGGAAGTCCACAACCATATGCGAGCGTCGCTAGGGTGTGGTGCTGAGATGGCCAGCGAGACCTGTGGGGAAGCCCGTGCGTGAATACCTGCTGACGCTCTGCATCACGGCCGCGGTGACGTATCTGCTGACAGGGCCGGTACGGAAGTTCGCGATCGTGGCCGGAGCGATGCCGGAGATCAGGGCCCGTGACGTGCACCGGGAACCGACTCCGCGGCTCGGCGGTATCGCCATGTTCTTCGGACTGTGCGCGGGCCTGCTGGTCGCCGACCACCTGACCAACCTCAGCGAGGTCTTCGAGAAGTCGAACGAACCGCGCGCGCTGCTCTCCGGCGCCGCCCTGATCTGGCTGATCGGCGTCCTGGACGACAAGTTCGAGATCGACGCCCTGATCAAGCTCGGCGGCCAGATGATCGCCGCGGGTGTGATGGTCATGCAGGGTCTGACGATCCTGTGGCTGCCCATCCCGAGCGTCGGCTCGGTCGCGCTGACCCAGTGGCAGGGCACCCTGCTGACGGTGGCGCTCGTCGTCATCACCATCAACGCGGTGAACTTCGTCGACGGCCTCGACGGCCTCGCGGCCGGCATGGTGGGCATCGCGGCGGCGGCGTTCTTCCTGTACGCCTACCGGATCTGGTACTCGTACGGCATCGAGGCAGCCGCTCCGGCCACGCTGTTCTCGGCGATCCTGATGGGTATGTGCCTGGGCTTCCTGCCGCACAACATGCACCCGGCGCGGATCTTCATGGGCGACTCCGGCTCGATGCTCATCGGCCTGGTCCTCGCGGCGGGCGCGATCTCCATCACGGGCCAGATCGACCCGGACGCGCTCAAGCTGTTCGCCGGGTCCGAGAAGGCGGCCGTGCACCAGACGGTTCCCGTCTACATCCCGCTGCTGCTGCCGCTGACGATCATCGCGGTGCCGGCCGCCGACCTGATCCTTGCGATCGTGCGCCGCACCTGGCGCGGCCAGTCGCCGTTCGCCGCCGACCGGGGCCATCTGCACCACCGGCTCCTGGAGGTCGGGCACTCGCACAGCCGGGCGGTGTGGATCATGTACTTCTGGGCGGCGCTGATCGCGTTCGGCTCGCTCACCTACTCGGTGAACTCCGCGTCCATGTGGATCGTGCTCGGCGTCGTGATCCTCAGCGCGCTCGGGCTCGTACTGCTCCTGCTGCCGCGCTTCACCCCGCGTGCCCCGATGTGGGCCCAGCACATCGTGCCGCCGCGCTACCGCCGCAGGCGTCCCGTGGTCTCGGAGACCGTGGACGCCATGGAGGCCGAACAGCGCGCCCCGGTCGCCGTGGGAGTGGCGGGAGTCAACGGTGCGACCGCTCTGGGTGCCCGTTCGCGCGTGCCGGAGAGGCGTAAGGCCGGATCGTCGCGCTGACGCCCAAGGTAAGAATCTGACTAAAGCATTGCCATCACGTGGGAGTTCAACGGGGCGGCAAACCGCCCTTATACCAGACAAGTCGACCGCGTTTCTGCACAGACGTGCGCCTTCACTCTCATGTGTGACAGCGAGCACACCTTCTAGGTAAAGACCGCATCAAATAGTTTGTGATACGGTTCACGAGAACCCGGGACAGAGCCGAAGGGCCGTAGTGCGACGGTCCATTGGCGTGAGGGTCACTCTCAGCCCGGGGCTACGCTCGTCCATGACGACACCCCTTCCCCCTTTGAAAGTGGAGTTGCCGCCATGCCGTCCAACGACGTCCGGATCCTGGCTCAGGCTGCCGTGCCCACGGCTGCCGTCGGCGCTGTTGCTGCCGTCGTCAGTGGTGTGGTCGCCGGTGGCAAGGGCGCGATCGGGGCGGGTGTGGCGACGCTGATCGTGATTCTCTTCATGGGAATCGGCCTTTACGTACTGCAGCGCACTGCCAAATCGCTTCCGCACCTCTTCCAGGCGATGGGCCTGATGCTCTACGCGGCTCAGATCCTGCTGCTGTTCGTCTTTGTCGCGGCGTTCAAGAACACCACGCTGTTCCATCCCAAGGCTTTCGCTCTCACGCTGGTCGTCGGCACTCTCACCTGGATCGCCGCACAGACCCGCGCCCACATGAAGTCCAAGATCCTCTACGTCGAACCCGATTCGGGCACCAAGCCCGAAAAAACGGGGCACTCGTCGTGAGAGGTAGGGCCGGGATAAATGCGACTGAGAGACCCTGCTATCGTCCGGTGCCAACTGCGGCATCGCGGGCGCGGGCATCCGAGCTGACGCCTGCTCGAACGCGAGGCTCGATGCCCCCCGGCCGCCCCCACATCCGTTACACCAGTCCCGTGCCGAATCGCGGTCATGCGCCGCGCCGACACAACGAGGTTGCCGTTCCTATGCGCCACGATGAAGGAGCCCGCGGTGAGTGCTGACCCGACGCAGACGCTCGCTTTCGACACGAGCTGTCACCTGTTCGACGGGTGTGGCTTCGACACGGTCGCTCCGGGCCTCCACTCGTTCCTGTTCGAGCCGCTCCTGGGCGACGCGGACGGCAACGGCTTCTACTTCAACAAGCCGATGCTGCTGGCCCTGCTCGGCTCGGTCATCATCGTCGGCTTCTTCTGGGCCGCGTTCGCCCGCCCGAAGATCGTCCCCGGCAAGCTCCAGATGGTCGCCGAAGCCGGCTACGACTTCATCCGCCGAGGCATCGTCTACGAGACGATCGGCAAGAAGGAGGGCGAGAAGTACGTTCCGCTCGCCGTCTCGCTGTTCTTCTTCATCTGGGTGATGAACCTCTGGTCGATCGTCCCGGTCGCCGCCTTCCCGGTGACCTCGATCATCGCCTACCCGATGGTCCTCGCCGCGATCGTCTACGTCCTGTGGGTCTCACTGACCTTCAAGCGGCACGGCGTGGTCGGGGCCTTCAAGAACTTCACCGGCTACGACAAGTCGCTGGGCGCGGTGCTCCCGCTGTCGATGACCATCGAGTTCGCGTCGAACCTGATCGTCCGTCCGTTCACGCACGCGGTGCGACTGTTCGCGAACATGTTCGCCGGCCACACCCTGCTGCTGCTCTTCACGATCGCCAGCTGGTACATGCTGAACGGCATCGGCATCGCCTACTCCGGCGTCTCGTTCGTGATGGTCATCATCATGACGGCCTTCGAGCTCTTCATCCAGGCTGTGCAGGCGTATGTCTTCGTCCTCCTGACCTGCACCTTCATCCAGGGCGCGCTCGCCGAGCACCACTGAGCACCGCCCCGCCACACCCCAAGAGACATCCGGTGGCCAACCCCCACCGGTCACTGAAAGAGAAGGAAGAACCGGCATGTCCGCTCTCCAGACCCTTGCTGCGGTCGACGGCAACCTCGGCTCCATCGGCTACGGCCTCGCCGCGATCGGCCCGGGCGTCGGCGTCGGCATCATCTTCGGTAACGGCACGCAGGCTCTCGCCCGCCAGCCCGAGGCTGCCGGCCTCATCCGCGCCAACCAGATCCTCGGCTTCGCGTTCTGTGAGGCGCTGGCCCTCATCGGCCTCGTCATGCCGTTCGTCTACTAAGACGAACCACGACGACAGCCCCATTCGACGAAAGGCACTGATGTGAACCACGCACTGGTTCAGCTGGCGGCCGAGGCGGAGAAGGAGAATCCCCTCATTCCGCCGTGGCCGGAGCTCGTCATCGGCCTGATCGCCTTCGTCATCGTCTTCGGCTTCCTCGCCAAGAAGCTCCTCCCGACCATCAACAAGGTTCTGGAAGAGCGTCGCGAGGCCATCGAGGGCGGTATCGAGAAGGCCGAGGCCGCGCAGACCGAGGCCCAGAGCGTCCTTGAGCAGTACAAGGCCCAGCTCCAGGAGGCCCGCCACGAGGCCGCGCGACTGCGCCAGGAGGCGCAGGAGCAGGGCGCCACGCTCATCGCCGAGATGCGCGCGGAAGGCCAGCGGCAGCGCGAGGAGATCGTCGCCGCCGGTCACGCGCAGATCGAGGCCGACCGCAAGGCCGCCTCTTCCGCGCTGCGCCAGGACGTCGGCAAGCTCGCCACCGACCTGGCCGGCAAGCTGGTCGGTGAGTCCCTTGAGGACCACGCCCGGCAGAGCCGCGTGATCGACCGCTTCCTCGACGACCTCGAGGAGAAGGCCGAGGCCGCGCGATGAACGGAGCGAGCCGCGAGGCCCTGGCAGCCGCACGCGAGCGTCTCGACGCGCTGACGGACAACACGTCCGTGGACGCCGGCTCGCTCGCCGACGAGCTGGCCGCCGTCACCGCGCTGCTCCACCGCGAGGTGTCGCTGCGTCGGGTCCTGACCGACCCGGCGCAGGCCGGCGAGGCCAAGGCCGAACTGGCCCAGCGCCTGATCGGCACGCAGATCGGCGGCCCCGCCGCGGACCTGGTGTCCGGCATGGTGCGCTCCCGCTGGTCGCAGTCGCGCGACCTGGTGGACGCGCTGGAGGAGCTGGCGAGCCTCGCCGACCTCACCGCCGCGCAGCGACGGGGCAAGCTCGACAACGTCGAGGACGAGCTGTTCCGGTTCGGCCGGATTGTCGCCTCGAACACCGAGCTGCGCGCCGCGCTGACCAACCGCGCCGCGACGGCCTCCGCCAAGGGCGAGCTGCTGCGCAGCCTGCTCGGCGGCCGTGCCGACGTGACGACCGAGCGTCTGGTGACGCGCCTTGTGGCCGCGCCCCGGGGACGTAGCCTGGAGTCGGGACTTGAGTCCCTGTCCAAGCTCGCCGCCGAGCGCCGGGACCGCATGGTGGCCGTGGTCACCTCGGCGGTTCCGCTGAGCGACCAGCAGAAGCAGCGTCTGGGCGGTGCCCTGGCGAGGCTCTACGGCCGCGCGATGCACCTCAACCTCGACGTGGACCCCGAGGTCGTCGGCGGGATCCGGGTGCAGGTCGGCGACGAGGTCATCAACGGCTCGATCGCGGACCGCATCGAGGACGCCGGCCGCCGCCTGGCGGGCTAGCAGCAACTTCATAGCAGTACGTACTTACGACGGCCCTGGTTGGGCCGTACATGAAGAATCCTGGGGGTCGCCCCCAGACCCCCAAAGTGAAACTTCGGGCCCAACAAGGAGAGCAGGGAACCCAGATGGCGGAGCTCACGATCCGGCCGGAGGAGATCCGGGACGCGCTGGAGACCTTCGTCCAGTCGTACAAGCCGGACGCGGCCTCGCGCGAGGAGGTCGGTACGGTCACCCTTGCCGGCGACGGCATCGCGAAGGTCGAGGGTCTGCCCTCGGCCATGGCCAACGAACTGCTGAAGTTCGAGGACGGCACCCTCGGCCTCGCGCTCAACCTGGAAGAGCGCGAGATCGGCGCCATCGTCCTCGGTGAGTTCAGCGGTATCGAGGAGGGTCAGCCGGTCTCCCGTACCGGTGAGGTCCTCTCCGTGGCCGTCGGCGAGGGCTACCTCGGCCGTGTCGTCGACCCGCTCGGCAACCCGATCGACGGCCTCGGCGAGATCGAGACCAGCGGTCGTCGCGCCCTTGAGCTGCAGGCCCCGGGCGTCATGGCCCGTAAGTCGGTGCACGAGCCGATGGAGACCGGCTACAAGGCCGTCGACGCGATGACCCCGATCGGCCGTGGCCAGCGTCAGCTGGTCATCGGTGACCGTCAGACCGGCAAGACCGCTCTGGCCGTCGACACGATCATCAACCAGCGCGACAACTGGCGCTCGGGCGACCCGAAGAAGCAGGTCCGCTGCGTCTACGTCGCCATCGGTCAGAAGGGCTCGACCATCGCCTCCGTGCGTGGCGCCCTCGAAGAGGCCGGCGCGCTGGAGTACACGACCATCGTCGCCGCCCCCGCGTCCGACCCGGCCGGCTTCAAGTACCTGGCGCCGTACACCGGTTCGGCCATCGGTCAGCAGTGGATGTACGAGGGCAAGCACGTCCTCATCATCTTCGACGACCTCTCGAAGCAGGCCGACGCCTACCGCGCCGTGTCCCTGCTGCTGCGCCGCCCGCCGGGCCGTGAGGCCTACCCGGGTGACGTCTTCTACCTGCACTCCCGCCTGCTGGAGCGCTGCGCGAAGCTCTCCGACGAGCTGGGCGCCGGCTCGATGACCGGTCTGCCGATCGTCGAGACCAAGGCCAACGACGTCTCGGCGTTCATCCCGACCAACGTCATCTCCATCACCGACGGCCAGTGCTTCCTGGAGTCGGACCTCTTCAACGCCGGTCAGCGCCCCGCGCTGAACGTCGGTATCTCCGTCTCCCGAGTCGGTGGTTCCGCCCAGCACAAGGCGATGAAGCAGGTTTCCGGCCGTCTGCGCCTCGACCTCGCCCAGTACCGTGAGCTGGAGGCGTTCGCCGCCTTCGGTTCCGACCTGGACGCCGCGTCGAAGGCGCAGCTGGAGCGCGGTCAGCGTCTGGTCGAGCTGCTCAAGCAGGCTCAGTACCAGCCGATGCCGACCGAGGACCAGGTCGTCTCCGTGTGGGCCGGTACCACCGGCAAGATGGACGACGTCCCGGTCAACGACATCCGCCGCTTCGAGAAGGAGCTCCTGGAGTATCTGCACCGCAAGGAGCAGGGCCTCATGACCTCCATCAAGGAGGGCGGCAAGATGTCGGACGACACGCTCACCGCCATCGCCGACGGCATCGCGGACTTCAAGAAGCAGTTCGAGACCTCGGACGGCAAGCTTCTCGGCGAAGACGCGCCGGCCGCCACGGCCAAGTGACGACGGAAGGGACCTGACTCATGGGAGCCCAGCTCCGGGTCTACAAGCGTCGCATCCGATCCGTCACCGCGACCAAGAAGATCACCAAGGCGATGGAGATGATCGCCGCCTCGCGTGTCGTCAAGGCGCAGCGCAAGGTGGCGGCCTCCACGCCGTACGCGCAGGAACTGACGCGTGCGGTCACGGCGGTCGGTAGCGGCTCGAACACCAAGCACCCGCTGACCACGCAGGCCGAGACGGTCGTGCGGTCCGCGGTGCTGCTCCTGACGAGCGACCGTGGTCTTGCCGGTGCCTTCAACTCCAACGCCATCAAGGCGGCGGAGCGGCTGACCGAGCGTCTTGAGGCCGAGGGCAAGGAGGTCGACACGTACATCGTCGGCCGCCGCGGTCTGGCTCACTACAACTTCCGCGAGCGCAAGGTCGCGGAGTCGTGGTCGGGCTTCACCGACGAGCCCAGCTACGCGGACGCCAAGAAGGTCGCGGCTCCGCTGATCGAGGCCATCGAGAAGGACACGGCCGAGGGCGGCGTGGACGAACTCCACATCGTCTTCACCGAGTTCGTCTCGATGATGACGCAGACGGCGCTCGACGACCGACTGCTTCCGCTCAGCCTCGAAGACGTGGCGAAGGAGACCGCCCCCCAGGGCGAGATCCTCCCGCTCTACGACTTCGAGCCCTCGGCGGAGGACGTCCTCGACGCCCTGCTGCCGCGCTACGTCGAGAGCCGTATCTACAACGCGCTGCTCCAGTCGGCCGCCTCCAAGCACGCCGCCACGCGCCGCGCGATGAAGTCGGCCACCGACAACGCGGGAGACCTGATCACCAGCCTCTCCCGACTTGCCAACGCGGCCCGCCAGGCCGAAATCACCCAGGAAATCAGCGAGATCGTCGGTGGCTCCGCAGCCCTGGCCGACGCGACCGCGGGGAGTGACAGGTAATGACGACGACAGTTGAGACGGCCGTTGCCACGGGCCGCGTCGCCCGGGTCATCGGCCCGGTCGTCGACGTGGAATTCCCCGTCGACGCGATGCCGGAGATCTACAACGCTCTGCACGTAGAGGTAGCCGACCCGGCCCTCGACGGCGCGAAGAAGACGCTGACCCTGGAGGTCGCCCAGCACCTGGGTGACGGCCTGGTCCGCACCATCTCCATGCAGCCCACCGACGGTCTGGTCCGCCAGGCCCCGGTCACCGACACCGGTGCCTCCATCACGGTGCCCGTCGGCGACTTCACCAAGGGCAAGGTGTTCAACACCCTCGGTGAGGTGCTGAACGCCGACGAGCAGTACACGGGCGAGCGCTGGGGCATCCACCGCAAGGCCCCGAACTTCGACGAGCTCGAGTCGAAGACCGAGATGTTCGAGACCGGCGTCAAGGTCATCGACCTTCTCACCCCGTACGTCAAGGGTGGAAAGATCGGCCTGTTCGGTGGTGCCGGCGTCGGCAAGACGGTGCTCATCCAGGAGATGATCTACCGCGTCGCCAACAACCACGACGGTGTCTCCGTGTTCGCCGGTGTCGGTGAGCGCACTCGTGAGGGCAACGACCTCATCGAGGAGATGGCGGAGTCGGGCGTCATCGACAAGACCGCGCTGGTCTTCGGCCAGATGGACGAGCCCCCGGGCACCCGTCTGCGGGTGGCCCTCGCCGGTCTGACCATGGCGGAGTACTTCCGCGATGTGCAGAAGCAGGACGTGCTGTTCTTCATCGACAACATCTTCCGCTTCACCCAGGCCGGTTCCGAGGTCTCGACCCTGCTCGGCCGTATGCCCTCCGCGGTGGGCTACCAGCCGAACCTGGCCGACGAGATGGGTCTCCTCCAGGAGCGCATCACCTCGACCCGTGGTCACTCGATCACCTCGATGCAGGCGATCTACGTCCCCGCGGACGACCTGACCGACCCGGCCCCGGCCACCACCTTCGCCCACCTCGACGCGACGACGGTTCTCTCCCGTCCGATCTCCGAGAAGGGCATCTACCCGGCCGTGGACCCGCTGGACTCCACGTCCCGCATCCTGGACCCGCGCTACATCGCGGCGGACCACTACAACACCGCGATGCGTGTCAAGGGGGTCCTGCAGAAGTACAAGGACCTCCAGGACATCATCGCCATCCTCGGCATCGACGAGCTCGGCGAGGAGGACAAGCTGGTCGTCCAGCGTGCCCGCCGCGTGGAGCGCTTCCTGTCCCAGAACACCCACGTCGCCAAGCAGTTCACCGGCGTCGACGGGTCGGACGTTCCGCTGGACGAGTCGATCGCGGCCTTCAACGCGATCATCGACGGCGACTACGACCACTTCCCGGAGCAGGCGTTCTTCCTGTGCGGTGGCATCGAGGACCTCAAGGCCAACGCCAAGGAGCTCGGCGTCTCCTGAACTGCCTGAGTTCGAAGTGAACCCTGTGGTTCACGCCTGAGGGGGCGGGGCACGTCCCGCCCCCTCATTCACGCCTACTAGACTTGTAACCAACACCCGGCCGAACCGCCGGGTGGTGACCCGAGGAGCCACCTTGGCTGCTGAGCTGCACGTCGCGCTGGTCGCGGCCGACCGAGAGGTCTGGTCCGGCGAGGCCACCCTGGTCGTCGCGCGCACCACGTCCGGCGACATCGGCGTCATGCCCGGTCACCAGCCGCTGCTCGGTGTGCTGGAGTCGGGCCCGGTGACCATCCGTACGAGTGAAGGTGGAACGGTCGTCGCCGCGGTGCACGGCGGTTTCATCTCGTTCGCGGACAACAAGCTGTCGCTGCTGGCCGAGATCGCCGAACTGTCGGACGAGATCGACGTCCAGCGCGCGGAGCGCGAACTGGAGCGCGCGAAGGCGGAGGGCGATGCCTCCGCCGAGCGTCGCGCCGACGTACGACTGCGTGCCGCGGCGGCGCGCTAGAGCCGCGCGGAGCTGTATGACGTCACTCAGCCGCGACTGGCACCGGAGCGATCCGGAGCCGGTCGCGGCTGAGGCAGATCTGGATGTTTTTTCCGTTCCGTTACCTGTTTCGAAGGTACCTAGGAGACGAGGAGGTCGGTGTCGATGGTCCTCGCTCTGACTGTGTGCGGAATCGTCGTGGCCCTGGTGGTGCTGGGGCTGTTCGTCTTCGGTCTGCGCCGCAGACTCATCCAGCGGTCCGGCGGCACCTTCGACTGTTCCCTGCGCTGGGACGTCCCGGAGAAAACCGACACCAGCGGCAAAGGCTGGAGCTACGGTGTCGCCCGCTACAACGGCGACCGTGTGGAGTGGTACCGCGTGTTCTCCTACGCCTACCGCCCGCGCCGCGTCCTGGAGCGCGCCGCGATCGAGGTCGCCGGCCGTCGTCTCCCCGAGGGCGAGGAGGAGCTGGCACTGCTCTCCGACGCCATCATCCTGACCTGTGTGCACCGGGGCACGCGTCTCGAACTCGCCATGAGCGAAGACGCGCTGACCGGTTTCCTCGCGTGGCTGGAGGCAGCCCCGCCCGGACAGCGAGTGAATGTGGCGTAGCCACATTCACTCGCTGGGTGGGGGTCCCCCCGGACGAAGTCTGGGGGAGCGTCAACGTCGCCTAGCCGACGCGGCTATGACAGCCCGCTGTTGATGGCGCTCACCAGCTCGCCGTTGCTGGTGTCACCGCTGAACTCCCAGAAGAACGCGCCGCCGAGGCCCTGCGACTTGGCCCAGCTCATCTTCCCGGCGATCGTCGACGGAGTGTCGTACGACCACCAGTTGCTGCCGCAGTGCGCATACGCCGTGCCCGCGATCGTGCCGGTGACCGGGCAGGACGTCTTGAGCACCTTGTAGTCCTCGATGCCCGGTTCATAGGTGCCGGACGCCGGGCCCGTGGCCGTGCCGCCCGGGGCGTCCTGGGTGACTCCGGTCCAGCCTCTGCCGTAGAAGCCGATGCCGAGCAGCAGCTTGCTCGCGGGGACGCCCTTCGCCTTGAACTTGGCGATCGCGTCGGCCGAGGTGAAGCCGGGCGTCGGGATGCCGCTGTAGGAGGTGAGGGGGGAGTGCGGGGCGGTCGGGCCGGTGGCGGTGGTACCGAAGGCGCCGAAGAAGTCGTACGTCATCACGTTGTACCAGTCGACGTACTGCGCCGCACCCGCGTAGTCCGCGGCGTCGATCTTGCCGCCGGAGGTGCCGTCGGCCGTGGTGGCCGCGGTGACCAGGTTGTTCGAGCCGAACCTGGCGCGCAGGGCCTGCATCAGGTTCTTGTAGGCCGCGGCGCCGCTGGTGTCGCAGGACAGACCGCAGGCGTTCGGGTACTCCCAGTCGATGTCGATGCCGTCGAACACATCGGCCCAGCGCGGGTCCTCGACCAGCTTGTAGCAGGAGTCGGCGAAGGCGGTCGGGTTGGCCGCCGCCTGCCCGAAGCCGCCGGACCAGGTCCAGCCGCCGAAGGACCAGAGGATCTTGATGTTGGGGTACTTGGCCTTCAGCTGGCGCAGCTGGTTGAAGTTGCCGCGCAGCGGCTGGTCCCAGGTGTCGGCGACGCCGCTCACCGACTGGTCGGCGGTGAACGCCTTGTCGTAGTCGGCGTAGGCGTCGCCGAGGGCGCACTGGCCGTTCGTGACGTTGCCGAAGGCGTAGTTGATGTGCGTGATCTTCGCCGCGGAGCCGGACGTCACCAGGTTCTTGACCTGGTAGTTGCGCACGAAGGTGTCCCACTCGGTGAGGTAGCCGAGCCTGACCTTGGAGCCGGTGGGCGGCGGGTCGGTGGTGCCGCCGGTGGTGTGCACGGCGACCGAGCCGCTGGCCGGTCCGGTCTGGTCCGCGGTGTCACGGGCCTGCACGGTGTACGAGTAGTCGGTGCCGGCGGTCAGACCGCTGTCCGTGTACGACGTCGTCGTCACGGTGGCCACCTTGGCACCGTCGCGCAGCACGTCGTAGTTCTTGACGCCCTTGTCGTCGGTGGCGGCGCTCCAGGCCAGCTTCACCGAGGTGTTGGTGATGTCGGAGGCGGTGGGGGTGCCTGGGGCGGACGGCGCCGAGTCTCCCGGAGTGGAGCCGCCGTCACAACTGCCGCCGTTCAGCTTGCAGTTGGCGGGAGATCCGGAGCCGGTGCCGTTGAAGCCGAAGGAGAGGGAGGCACCGGGGGCGAGGGTGCCGTTCCAGGACTTGTTCTTGGCGGTCCAGTGGGTGCCGGAGGAGGTGACGTCGGCGTCCCAGGCGGAGGTGACGGAGGTGCCGGAGGGGAAGTCCCACTCGACGGTCCATGAACTGAGGCTGCTGGAACCGGTGTTGGTCACCGTCCACTTGCCTTCGAAACCGGTGCCCCAGTCCTGGGTCTTGGCGTAGGTCGCGGTGGCGGTGGTCGCGGCCTGGGCGGGGCTCGCGAGGCCGACCAGGCCGGCGAAGGGGAGCAGCAGCGTGGCGAGGCCTGCCGCGGCTCTGTGTCTGAAGCGCATCGTGCGCCTCCTCGGGGAGTTGGGGGCGTGACTGAGCCTTCACGCCCACGGTGCCGCGAGAATAGAAAGGTCTGGACCACAGGTCAATAGGTCTGGACCACTCTTGTATACGGCGCTCCCTGGCGCCCCCCTGAAGCGCTTTCAGACCCCCAACTCCTGGGCCAGTACGGCCGCTTGCACCCGGCTGCGCAGCTCCAGCTTCCCCAGCAGACGGCTGACGTGTGTCTTCACCGTCGCCTCCGCCATGTCGAGCCGGGCCGCGATGTCCGCGTTGGACAGGCCCTCACCGAGGCAGGAGAGCACCTCGCGCTCCCGGCGGGTCAGGGCGTCGAGGACGGCCGGGTCGGCGCCCGTCCCGCGGACCGGCCTGGCCGCGAACTCGGCGATCAGACGCCGGGTGACGGCCGGGGCGACGATCCCCTCGCCGCGGGCCACCGTGCGCACGGCCGTGATGAGGTCCTTCGCCTCCGTGTTCTTCAGCAGGAAACCGGCGGCACCGGCCCGCAGCGCCCCGAACACGTACTCGTCGAGGTCGAAGGTGGTCAGCACGAGGACGTCCGCGAGCCCTTCCCCGACCACCTCCCGGGTCGCCGACACCCCGTCCAGACGCGGCATCTGCACGTCCATCAGCACGAGGTCCGGCCTCAACTCCCGGGCCAGCGACACCGCCTGCTCGCCGTCCGCCGCCTCACCGACCACGTCGATGCCGGGGGCGCTGCGCAGGATGAGGACGAGCCCGGCACGTACGGCGGACTGGTCCTCGGCGACGAGGACACGGATCATTCGGATTCTCCTTCCGACACGGGGAACGTGGCCTGTACGGCCCACAGCGCGCCCTGCGGTCCGGCCTGGAACGTGCCGCCGAGGAGCGCGGCCCGCTCCCGCATCCCGGCGAGGCCCGCGCCGGAACCGGGGGCCCGCGGGCCGTCCCGATGGCCGTAGGGACTGGTCACCCGGACGTCGAGCAGACCGTCCCGGCGGCCGAGGGCGACCGTGACCAGGCCGGGACAGGCGTGCTTGAGGGCGTTGGTCAGGGACTCCTGGACGATGCGGTAGGCGGCGAGTTCGACCGGCGCGGGAACCCTGCCGTGGTGGTCGGTGTCGAGGCGCACGTCCAGGCCGTTGGCGCGGGCGCCGTCGACCAGCGCCGCGAGGCCGTCGAGGGTGGGGGCGGCGGCGGGCTCGGTGTCGCCGCCGGCGTCGCGCAGGATGCCGATCAGCCGCCGCATCTCGGCGAGGCCCGCCACGCTGTTCTCCCGGATGACGGTCAGCGCCTGCGTGGAGGTGGCCGGTTCGTCGATCGACAGCGCGGCCGTCGAGTGGATGGCGATCGCCGACAGGTGGTTGGCGACCATGTCGTGCAACTCCCTTGCCATCCGGGCCCGTTCGGCGGTGACGGCCTGGGCGCGGTCTATCTCGGCGAGCAGCGCGGTCTGTTCGGCGCGCAGTCGGGCGGCCTCGGCGGCGTCACGGTGGTTGCGCACGATCCAGCCGGTGGCGGCGGGCCCGTACGCCACCACCCCGACGACCACACCGATCAGCAGCGACTCCGCGGTCCGCCACATCGCGAACGGCACCAGCGTCCCGGCCACGGTGAGCAGCCCGCTGATCCACTGGATGCGGCGGGCCGAGGCGAGCGGGCCGTACAGCACGGCCGCGTAGACGACGTCGGTGAACATCAGGATCGTGGCCAGGTTGCCCTGGGTCACGATGTCGGCGCAGATCGCCGCGGTGCCGGTCAGCAGGGCGGTGCGGGGTGCCGTCCGGCGCAGCAGTTCGCAGCCGGCCAGCACGGTGAGCGGCACGAGGACCGGCCAGGTGCCGTCGAAGAGCGTGATCGGGTCGTCGGCGGGCCGGGTGCTCAGACCGATGCCCACCAGCAGCAGGCCGCCGAGCAGCCCGCCGGCCGCGATGTACACGTCGAAGCGGTGCGGGCGGGGGAGGGCCATGACTCCATCCAACACGGTGCCCGCGCCCCGCGCCTGATCCCCGGGAACGGTCCTGGACTGCATCGTTCGATGTACGGCGACGTCGTCACCGCCGACGACGAAAGCGGCGGGCCGCGGCGCGAGCCTGGAGGGGTGAGGGAGAGGAGCGAGCCGTGCTCGTGGGACTGATCGTCGCGTGTGAGGTGGCCTTCTGGGTGCTGCTCGCGGCCGGACTGGCCTTCCGCTACGGGCTGCGGATGCCGCGGGTCGGACTGGCCCTGCTGCTGTGCGAGCCGCTGCTGGAGCTCGTGCTGTTCACGGTCACCGCGATCGACCTCAGGAACGGGGCCGAGCCCGACTGGAAGCACGGCCTGGCCGCCGTCTACATCGGCTTCACGGTGGGCCTCGGCCACTCGACGATCAAGTGGGCGGACGCCAGGGTCGCCCACCGGTTCGCGGGCGGCCCGCCCCCCGTGAAGCCGCCGAGGTACGGCACGGCCCGCGCCGTCCACGAGTGGAAGGTCGCGGGCCGCTGGATCCTCGCCGCGCTGGTCGCCGCCGCCCTGCTCCAGGCCGCGGTCTGGTACGTCGGCGACGGACCGACCGAGTCACTGCGCGCCTGGCAGCGGCGCATGCTGTGGCTGATCGGCATCAACGTGGTGATCGCCGCCAGCTACACGCTGTTCCCCAAGCGCGAGCGCTAGCGTTCCCCGCCGGGCACCCAGAGCACGTCACCGACGTCCTTGTTGGCGGTGCGCGCCAGGATGAACAGCAGGTCCGACAGGCGGTTGAGGTAGGTGGCGGTGAGGGGGTTCATGGCGTCGCCGTGGGCCTCCAGAGCCGCCCAGGTCGAGCGCTCGGCCCGGCGTACGACCGTGCAGGCCTGGTGGAGCAGGGCCGCCCCGGGCGTACCCCCCGGCAGGATGAAGGAGCGGAGCTTCTCCAGCTGCTCGTTGAAGTGGTCGCAGTCCGCCTCCAGCTTGTCGACGTAGAACTGTTCGACGCGCAGGGGCGGGAACTCGGGGTTCTCGACGACGGGCGTCGAGAGATCGGCTCCGACGTCGAACAGATCGTTCTGCACCCGGGTGAGGACCTTGACGATCTCCTCCCCAAGGTCGCCCAGGGCGATGGCCGTGCCGATCACCGCGTTCGCCTCGTTGGCGTCCGCGTACGCGGAGATCCGCAGGTCGGTCTTGGCGACCCGGCTCATGTCGCCGAGGGCGGTGGTGCCCTGGTCGCCGGTCCTGGTGTAGATGCGCGTCAGATTGACCATGAGGTCAGCGTAGTTACGCTCCGGCCGTCCGGAACACGCGTGTGCCGACCGACACGGCGAGCGCCGTGAGCCCGACGGCGACCAGGACGCCGTACAGCATGTGAGCGGTCGTGTACGAGCCGACGTACGCGTCCCGCATGGCGTCCACCAGATAGCGGAACGGCATGAAGTGGGAGAGGACGTCCAGCCAGGCCGGGCCCAGGGTCATCGGGAGCATCAGGCCGGACAGCAGCATGGACGGCATCGACACCGCGTTGATCAGCGGGCCGAACTCCTGCGGGGTACGGACCTTCATCGCCAGCGCGTACGACAGCGAGGCCAGCGAGACGGTCAGCAGACCGACGAACCCGAAGCCGATCAGCACCCCGGCCAGCGGCGCCCTCAGCCCCATCGCCACCGCGGCCAGCACCAGCAGCACCGCCTGGAAGACGAACACCGTGGCGTCGCGCAGCACCCGGCCCAGCAGCAGGGCGAGCCGGCTCACGGGAGTGACCCGCATCCGCTCCACCACGCCCTGACTCTTCTCGATGATGATCATGAAGCCCGCGAACAGCGCCCCGAACAGCCCCAGTTGGAGCAGCAGCCCTGGCACGAGGACCTGCCAGGAACTGCCGTGCCCGCCGAGCGGAAGGCCGGTGAGCAGCGGCCCGAAGAACACCAGATACAGCAGCGGCATCAGCACGCCGAACAGCAGCGCGAAGCGGGAGCGCAGCGACTGGCGAATGTAACGGCCGTAGACGAGTGCGGTGTCGTGCACAAGCATGGTTCTCCTATACGGCTACGGGGGCGGCGTCGGCCGGGACGGGACCGCGGCCGGTGATCGCGAGGAACGTGTCCTGGAGCGGGGCGTCGATCGAGCCGCCGTACTCCAGCTTCAGGGCGCTCGGCGTGCCCTCGGCCACGACCACGCCCTTGTCGACGATCACCAGACGGTCGGCGAGGGCGTCGGCCTCGTCGAGATAGTGCGTGGTCAGGAAGACGGTCGTGCCGTACTCGTCGCGCAGTCGGCGAACCAGGTTCCACAGGTCGGCCCGGCTGCCGGGGTCGAGGCCGGTGGTCGGCTCGTCGAGGAACAGCACCTTGGGCCGGTGCGTGAGCGCCATCGCGATGTCGAGGCGGCGCCGCTGACCGCCGGACAGCGCACCGCACTTTCGGTCGAGCAGGTCGGTGAGCCCCAGGTCGTGAGCCAACTCCTGAACGCGTGCGGCGGCCTGGTCCTTCGTCAGGCGGTACAGGCGCCCCTGCGTGACGAGCTCTTCCCGTACGGAGATCTGGGTGTCCACCCCGCCCGACTGGGCCACGTACCCGCACGCCCGGCGCACCCCCGCGGCGTCGGTGGCGAGGTCGTGCCCGGCGACGGTGGCCGTGCCGCCGGTGGGTGCGAGGAGGGTGGTGAGCATCCGGAGCGTGGTGGTCTTCCCGGCGCCGTTGGGGCCCAGGAAGCCGAGGATCTCGCCGTCGTGGACGGTGAGGTCGACTCCGCGGACGGCCTCGACGGGGCCGTGCTTGGTCTGGAAGGTGCGGGCCAGTCCGGCCGCGCTGATGACTGCTGTCATGTGGTCCAGAAAAACAGAGTCCATGAAATTTTGCAATGACTCCAAAATTTAAGAGCACCCAGGAACGACTACGATGCGGTCATGGCAGAGGGGCTCAGGGAGCGGAAGAAGCGACAGACCCGGCAGTACATCTCGGACGTCGCCACCGGCCTGTTCATCGAGCGCGGCTTCGACGCGGTCACCGTCGCCGAGATCGCCGACGCCGCGAACGTCTCCGTCAACACCGTCTACAACTACTTCCCGGCCAAGGAGGACCTCTTCCTCGACCGCAGCAAGGGCATCGTCGACCGGCTCTCGCGCTGGGTGCGCGCACGGGACGTGGGGGAGTCGGCGGCCGCGGCCGTACTCAGGGAGCTGCGCGAGGAGGTCGAGGCGGTCTCGCCGCGCGTCGGGCTGCTGGCGGGCTACGACCGCTTCATGCGGGTCGTCCAGGACGCGCCGACGCTCCGCTCCCGGCTGTGGAGCATCCAGCAGGAGGTCCAGGAGAACCTGGAGGCGACCCTGCGCGAGGAGACCGGCGCAGCGCCCGGCGATCCGCTGCCCGCCTTGATCGCCGGTCAGATCAACTGGCTCCACCAGACGGTCATGGGCAGCATCGGGCGCGAGATGGTCGCGGGGCGCGAACCGGACGAAGTATCACGAGAGACGCTCGTGCTTCTCGATGACATGGAGCAGCTGTTGAGCGACAAGGTGCTCAACTACGCCGTACGAGACCACTCGTGACAGCTACCGGTGTGATGTCCGTCAGTTGAGACGTGACGCGCATTACTAACCGGTCACACAGCCCCTCACGAGCGCTAGGGTCCGCCGAAGAGGCAACCTCAACAGGGTGTAAGGCGTTTCAAAGGGGAGTCGCAACAGTGGCACGGAAGCTTGCCGTCATCGGCGCCGGCTTGATGGGTTCCGGCATCGCCCAGGTCTCCGCCCAGGCCGGATGGGACGTGGTCCTCAGGGACGTCACCGACGAGGCGCTGAAGCGCGGCACCGACGGCATCAAGGCTTCGTACGACAAGTTCGTGAGCAAGGGCAAACTGGAGGCGCACGACGCCGACGCCGCCCTCGCCCGGATCACGGCGACCACCGACCTGGAGGCGGCCGCCGACGCCGATGTCGTCGTCGAGGCCGTCTTCGAGAAGCTCGAAGTCAAGCACGAGATCTTCCGCACCCTGGACAGGATCGTCCGCGAGGACACCGTGCTCGCCTCGAACACCTCCGCGATCCCGATCACCAAGATCGCGGCGGCCACCGAGCGCCCCGAGCGGGTCGTCGGCGTGCACTTCTTCTCGCCGGTGCCGATGATGCAGCTCGTCGAGCTGGTCCGCGGCTACAAGACGAGCGACGAAACCCTCGCCACCGCGCGGGAGTTCGCCGAGTCCGTCGGCAAGACCTGCATCGTCGTCAACCGGGACGTGGCCGGGTTCGTGACCACCCGTCTCATCTCCGCCCTCGTCGTCGAGGCGACCAAGCTCTACGAGTCGGGCGTCGCGACCGCCGAGGACATCGACCTCGCCTGCAAGCTGGGCTTCGGCCACGCCATGGGCCCGCTCGCCACGGCGGACCTGACCGGCGTCGACATCCTGCTGCACGCCACCAGCAACATCTACACCGAGTCCCAGGACGAGAAGTTCGCCCCGCCGGAGCTGATGCGCCGGATGGTGGACGCCGGTGACATCGGACGCAAGAGCGGGCAGGGCTTCTACAAGCACTGACGGTTTTCCGTCACCGTAACCGCACAAGCCCCTCTGGTTTCACACTCAGGGGTGAATTCGGTATCGGTTCGCTTACAGACGGCAACCTTCGACCGTGCAACGCAGTCAGAGGTGTCATCACTGGACATCACATTCGTGGAGTACTACACGCACTCACGGGGAGCGCATATGTACATCAGGGGCGACCACGCCGAGCTGGTCGTCGGGGGCCGCCTCGACGTCCGCAGCGCGGCGGACGCCCGTACGGTCCTGCACTCGGCCGTCGACGACGGAGCCGGCGACCTGGTGCTCGACCTGTCCGAGCTGGATTCCTGGGACGCCACCGGTCTCGGGGTGATCATGGGGGTGCACCGCCGGGCCGGCCGCTGCGGCCGACGCCTGGTGCTGCGCGACGTACCGCCGCAGATGCAGCGCCTCCTGGTCGCCACCCGACTGCACCGGATCCTGGCGGTCGAGGGCGGCATCGGGGTGGAGTCACTGCCCCGCGTCTGACCCCCGTACACCCCGGCGAAACGCATGTCACGCGCAATCCTCACGAGACTGTGACGTCTCGGACGGCGCGGTACCCCGGGCTGTCGTAGATACTGTGCGAAGGTTTAGGGTTCGGTCGCCCGCTGCCAACATCCCTTCCAGCGGGCCCGGACCAGAAGCGACAGCGCTGTGTGCAGCCAGGTCGGGAGGGGCCGCGACAGGCACACGAGACGCTTTTGGGGGGCTTGACCTATGGACCCGAACAACCGGGGACCCGAGGAGTACGGCCATGACGGCGACGCCGGTTCGCCCCGTCAGCGCCCGTCCAGGGACTCCCTCACATCCGACTTCGGCCAGCACTCGCCCGCGCTCGCCCGCACCGTGCAGCTCGTCGCCGGCGACTTCCTGCTCACCGTCAACCCCGTCGACGGCAGCGAGATAGAGGCCTGCCCGCCCGGCGAGCGGCCGGGGCGGCCCGAGAAGTTCAGCGCCGCCGAACGCGCCGAGGTGGACCGCGCGGCCCGCCCGCCCGTCCCGCCCGGACCCACTCGTACCGCGCTGCCGCTCCTGGCCCGCCAGGACGAGCGGGAGCGCCTGGTCCGCCTGCTCGCACGCGGCCGCTCGGTACGCCTGACCGGCCCCGCCGGCTCCGGCCGCACCAGCCTCCTCGACCTGGTCGCCGAGGACTGCTCGGACCTCGCCCCCGACGGTGTCGTCCGCCTCACCGGCTTCCACCGCACGGCGAGCGAGCTGCTGTACGACCTCTTCTACGCCGTCCACAACTCGCCCCTGCACCGCCCCGACCGGGACGAGCTGCTCTCCTGCGTCCGGGAGATCGGCGCGGTCGTCGTCCTCGACGACATCGAGTTCGGCGGCGCGGGTCTCGACGAACTGCTCGACGCCACGCCCGAGTGCGCCTTCGTGATCGGCGCCACGCCCGACGTGCCCGCGCCCTCCGCCGACTCCGCCGTCGAGGAGGTCTTCCTCGGCGGCCTGGAGCGCGCCGACGGCCTCGACCTCCTGGAGCGCTGTGTCGGCCGGGTGCTGACCGAGGAGGAGTCGAACTGGGCGGGTGACCTCTGGTTCGAGTCCGAGGGCCTGCCGCTGCGCTTCGTCCAGGCCGGTGCCCTGCTCAGACAGCGTGACCGGCATCGGGCCGGGGCGAACGCCGTCGACGAGTTCGGCGTCTTCGCGGACGCGGCTCCGGCCGACGCACCGTTCACCGCCGACGAGGGCGAGGAGACACCGCTGCCCGCCCTCGGCGAGGCCGCTGCCCCCGCCCCGCTGCTCGCCTCCCGGCTGAGCGAGTCCGCGCGCGCCACACTGCGGTTCGCCGTCGCGCTCGGCGGCGAGGTGCCCCACCAGGCCCACCTGCCCGCCCTGGTCGGCGACACCCACGCGGACGCCGCCCTCGGCGAGCTCGCCGACGCGGGCCTGGTCTCCCCGGTCGGCTCCCGCTACCGACTCGCCGCCGGTGTCCTCACCCAGCTGGAGGCCGCCGGATACGGCGACGACATCGAGGCCCCCGCCCTCACCGCCGCCCAGCACTACAGCTGGTGGGCCGGACACCCCTCGGTCACCCCGGAGCGGGTGTGCGCCGAGGCGGACGCCCTGCTCGCCGCCCTCGCCGTCCTGACCCCGGCCACCACCGCGCCCGCCGAGGGCGAGGAGGCGGCCACCGTGCAGCTGGCCCGCACAGCGGCGCCCGCGTTCGCCGCAGGCTGCCACTGGGGCGCCTGGGAGCGTTCGCTGCGGGCCGGCGCGGAGGCCTCCCAGCTCGCCGGTGAGGTGTCCGAACAGGCCTACTTCCACCACGAGCTCGGCATCCTCGCGCTCTGCGGCGGAGAGCTCGACCGGGCCCGCGCCGAACTTGAGGCCTCCATCGGCCTGCGCGGCGCCCTCGCCGACAAGCGCGGCACCGTCGCGGGCCGTCGCGCCCTCGCCCTGGTCTCCGACCGGGACGGAACCGCGCCCGGACTGGCCGGCCTCGGCGCGATGGCGGGCGAGGAGGTGCCCGACGCTCGGTACGACGAGTCCGCCTCGCCGCCCGGAGGGGTCCCCGCGGCCTTCCCGCCGCTCCAGCTGCCGGGCGACTCCCAGACCATCGTCGTCCACCGTGACTCCGCCACGCCCCCGCCCTCCCGCAAGGCCCGGGGCGGCCTCAAGGGCCTCGCCAAGCGCAACCTCGTCGCGGCCGGCGCGGGCGCGCTCCTTGTGGCGGTGCTCGGCACGGTCGTGACACTGGGTGCCACCTCCGACAACGACCCGAACTCCCCGTCCAACGAGGTGGGCGTCAACCCGTCGGCCAGCGTCGGCATCGACGACGGCAACCTCGGCGCGGAGGCCCCGCAGGACGGCGACGACAAGGGCGACACGGGTACGGCGACATCCCGGCCGACCGACCCTGGTCCTGACGGCACGTACGGGACTTCGGACGATCCGACGCCTACGGGGGCGGCGCAGCCGTCCGACGACCCGAGCGGGACGCAGGGGGGCGGTTCGACGGGTACGTCCAAGCCGTCGCCGAAGCCGTCGTCGACCTCGCCGAAGCCGACACCGACGCCGTCCGGCAAGCCGTCGGACTCCGGTTCCGCGACGCCGTCGGACTCCGCGACGCCCACCGACCCGGACACGCCCACGACCACCCCGACCGACACCACGCCGACCACCTCCGACTCGGCCAGCGGCCCGAGCTCCACCACCCCGGTGGAGAACAGCAGCTCGGCCGGCGCCCCGGAGAGCAGCGCCGTGAGCTCGCCGAGCAGCTCGCAGCAGACCATCTGAGCGGCGCACGAGACAGGAGGGCCGGGTCCATGAAGCGGACCCGGCCCTCGTCGTCGTAGAAGTAGAAGAAGAGGCGCTGTCAGAACAGCCGCAGCTTGTCGTCCTCGATGCCGCGCAGCGCGTCGTAGTCCATGATGTGGCAGCCGATACCGCGGTCGGTCGCGAGGACGCGGGCCTGGGGCTTGATCTCCTGGGCGGCGAAGATGCCGCGGACCGGGGCGAGATGGGGGTCGCGGTTCAACAGGTCGAGGTAGCGGGTGAGTTGCTCGACGCCGTCGATCTCGCCGCGCCGCTTGATCTCGACCGCCACGGTCTGCCCGTCGGAGTCACGGCACAGGATGTCGACCGGGCCGATGGCCGTCATGTACTCGCGGCGGATCAACGTGTAGCCGTCGCCGAGCGTTTCGATGCGGTCGGCGAGCAGCTCCTGAAGGTGCGCTTCCACGCCGTCCTTGATCAGGCCCGGATCCACGCCCAGTTCGTGCGAGGAGTCATGGAGGACTTCCTCCATCGTGATGATGAGCTTCTCGCCCGCCTTGTTGATGACGGTCCAGACGCCTTCCTCGTCGCCGGTTCCCTCCTTCAACGTGCAGGGCGGCGACATCCAGTTCAGGGGCTTGTAGGCCCGGTCATCGGCGTGGATGGAGACGCTGCCGTCGGCCTTCACCAGGATCAGACGGGGGGCCGAGGGCAGGTGGGCGGTGAGCCGGCCCGCGTAGTCGACGGAACACCGGGCAATGACGAGACGCATGGTCGGCAACGCTACTCGACGGGCGCATGTCCACGCGATTCGGCCCGTAAGGCTGTGGAGAAACCCTGTTCACTTGTGGCCGATTGTGGGCCTGTTGGGAGTGCCCTTTGTTCGCATTCTCCTGGTGCGGTCACCGTCCGTTGCCTACCGTAGTAAACGGGAGGTCGCGAGGCGTGTACTGAGAGTGTTCGACATCGCGAACTCCCTTATCTGTCCGGCAACCCCTGAGGAAATCAGGGGTGCGAGAGGAGAACCCATGTCGCTCGACGTCTCACCGGCCCTACTCGAGAAGGCCGAGCGAGGCGAGGTCGACGAAGCCGAATTCGTCGACTGCGTCCGGACCTCCCTGCCCTACGCATGGGAGATGATCAGCTCCCTGGTGGCCCAGCTGAAGGTCGACGGCGGCAACTTCGCCGACAACCAGACGCCTCCGCCGGACGAGCAGGCACGCGGTCAGCTGTTGCGTGCGCTTGCGAGTGACGCGATACGCGGCGCGCTGCAACGGCACTTCGGTGTGCGGCTGGCCTTCCAGAACTGCCACCGGGTGGCGGTGTTCCCGCTGGACGCCTCGGTCGACGAGACGCTGGTCCGCTTCACCTCGGTGCGCAGTCAGCTGCTGAACCAGTCTCCGGAGTTCCGGGACTGCTGAGACGGCGCCGCTTGCTTGCCGCTCCGTACGCGGGAGGTGCATCAGTACCGGGGCGGCAAGCTCCAGCCGGGCAAGGGTTCCTGTTCCACTTCAGGTCAGATGCGGCAGCACTTCCGCACCCAGCCGCCGTACGTTCTCCTCGGTGGCCGCCAGATCTCCCGAGCCCTCGACGAGCAGGGCGAAGCGCGAGACCCCGGTCCGTTCGCTGGTCGCCGCGAGGCGGTCGGCGCACAGCCGCGGGGTGCCCACCGGGTGCAGTCCGCAGAGCAGTTCGGTGTAGGCCACCGGGTCGCGCATCTGCCGTGCCCGGCCGTCGACCGTGACATGGGCGCCGAGCCCCTGCCTGAGCCAGCCCGGCATCGCCTTCACCAGGGCCTCCACCGCGTCCGTGCGCCGGTCCGCGATCTGACAGACACCCGCCGACACATGGGGCGCGTCCAGGACCTTCTCCGGCGCGTGCCCGGCCGCGCGCGCCTGCCTGCGCCACAGGGCGACCATCTCCGCCTTCTCCTCGTCCCCGACATGCATCCCGAGCAGCATCGGCAGCCCGCGCTCGGCGGCCAGCCGGACGCTCGCGGGGGAGGTGCAGGCGACGATCACCTCGGGCCCGTCCACCTCCGTGAGCGACTCCGAGGGCCGCGGCACGACGGGCACCTCACGGAACCTGAACCGCTCACCGGACGCCCCGACGGAGGGTTCGCGCAGCCAGCGCACCAGCAGATCGAGTGATTCCGGGAACCCCTTCTCGTACGCCTGAAGGCCCGCGCCGAACACCTCCAGATCGACCCATGGTCCGCCGCGCCCCACGCCCAGCGAGAAGCGCCCGCCGCTCGTCATGTGCAGCAGCGCGGCCTGCTCGCCGAGGGCGACGGGGTGGACGGTGGGCAGCACGCTCACCGCGGTGCCGACCCGGATGCGCTGGGTGCGGCCCAGCAGCAGGGCCGCCAGCGTGACCGCGGACGGACAGGTGCCGTACGGCACGAAGTGGTGTTCCGCCAGCCAGACCGCGTCGAGTCCGGCCTCCTCCGCGAGCTCGGCCGAGCGGACCGCGCGGTGCAGCGCCTCCCCCTGGCCCTGCCCCGGGAACTGGGCCGCCAACACGAATGTTCCTACGTGCATGTGCTTTTCCTGCTTCCTTGGCTCCGACACGGAGCTCCCCCACTCGGCATAACCGTCTGACACGTGCCGAGGACACGGCCTGGCGGAGAGATTTGCCGATTGTCTGCAGAATGGGCCCCCGCGGAGGGGGACTTGTGGGGGTTGGTTCCCCACGCGTACCCCGCCTCGCGCCGCGTAGGCTGGACACAGTCCCTGCTTCCTGTATAGCCCCGTGAGGTGTCCTGTGTCCCCGCGTCGCAACCGACCCAAGGGTTCCGGTTCGTCGGACTCGGCCGGCCGGAGCGCCGAGGACGACCGGTCGGGCCGCTACGGCGGCTTCCAGTCCTCGACCCACTGGCAGGGCGAGGACTGGAACGTCCGGCATGTGGCCGGGGCGAGCGCGCAGGGCAAGACGTACCGCTGCCCGGGCTGCGACCAGATGATCCCGGACGGCGTCCCGCACGTGGTGGCCTGGCCGGACCACTCGGGCGTCGACGAACGCCGGCACTGGCACAAGGCCTGCTGGAACGCACGGGACCGCCGCACCACGCGGGTGCAGCGGTCCCGTAACGCGCCGAAGTTCTAGGGCTCTTCTAGACGTCCCGGTTCTCCAGGAGGGCGTAGGCCCCGGCGAACGCGGCGGCCGTCACGCCGAGGACGATCCACAGCGGGTCCCAGCCCGAAGGGCCGGTCTCGGTGAGGGAGTTGGAGTAGAACACGCTGAGCTGGTTCGGGATGGAGTACTCGAACAGGGCCTGGCGCAGGCTCTCCAGGGACTCCGAGAACATGAACAGCGCGATGACCAGCGGGGCCAGTACGACGCCGATCATGACGGTGATCGCGCCCGCCGAGTGCCGGATGATCGAGCCGATGATCAGCGAGAGCAGGCCGAGCAGCGCGATGTAGAGCGAGATGCCGAGGGTGCCCTTCAGCCATTCCTGGCCGGTCGGGGTCCGGGCGCCGTCCAACAGGGCCACGTCGGCGAGGGCGACGACGAGGACCGAGACCAGGGTGGTCACGAAGGCGACGGAGAAGAACACGAGCGACTTCGCCGCGAGGACGCGGGTGCGGGAGGGGCAGGCGACCATCGTCGTACGGATCATGCCGGTGCCGTACTCCGAGGCCGTGGTCAGCACGCCGAGCGTGATGATGCACATGCTGCCGAGCAGCAGCCCGAAGAAGCCGAACGACAGCGGGTTCTCGTTGCTCAGACTCGCTTCCGAGGCATTGGCCGCGACCAGCGCACCGGCCGCGAGGCCGATCCCGATCACGAGCAGCACGAACACGCCCAGCGTCCAGATCGTCGACCGCACGGACCGGATCTTCGTCCACTCCGACGCGATCGCATGCCCAAGATGCGTCCGCACGACGGGGATCGGCGAGGTGTAGCCCTGGTACGAGGGTCCGGCGGCCGCCTGCCAGTTCGCTGCGGCGGTCTGCGGCATCGGGGGCTGCGGGGTGCTCATCGGGCGTCCTCGGGCTGGGTCGGGGCGGGTCCCTGCGGGGCGGGAGGGGTGGTCTGCGCCGAGGCCTGCGGCTGCGGTGCGGGCGCGGAGGCCTGGGCCGGGGCACCTGCGGCGGGCGCGGGAGCCTGGGCGTACGGGTTGGGGGTGCCGGGACCGCCGTACGGCAGTGGCTGGGCCTGGCCCTGTGGCCCCACGAACGGCTGGCCGCCCTGCTGCGGCGGTGCCGGTGGGTACCAGTCGGGCTGACCCTGGCCGGGGACCGGCACGGGGGGCTGGGCGCCCGGCGGGAGGGGCTGCATGAGCCCGGCCTTCTGGTCGATGGTCGAGCGGTAGTCCACGGCGCCCTGCGTCATCCGCATGTACGCCTCTTCCAGCGAGGCCTGGTGCGGGGACAGCTCCCACAGGCGTACGTCCGTGTCGTGGGCGATGTCGCTGATGCGGGGGAGGGGCAGACCGGTCACCCGCAGCGCCCCGTCCTGCTCGGGGAGGACGTGCCCGCCCGCCTCCGTGATCGCGGCCGAGAGCTTCTCCCTGAGCTGTGGCTCCGTGTCCGGCGTCCGTACGCGCGCGAAGCCCGCGGAGTTGGCCGCGATGAAGTCCTGCACGCCCATGTCGGCCAGCAACTGCCCGCGCCCGATGACGATGAGGTGGTCCGCGGTCAGCGCCATCTCGCTCATCAGGTGGGAGGAGACGAAGACCGTACGGCCCTCCGCCGCCAGCGCCTTCATCAGGTTGCGCACCCACAGGATGCCCTCGGGGTCGAGCCCGTTGACCGGCTCGTCGAAGAGCAGCACCTGCGGATCGCCGAGCAGCGCGGCCGCGATCCCGAGCCGCTGTCCCATACCGAGCGAGAAACCCTTGGAGCGCTTCCTCGCCACGTCCTGAAGGCCGACGACGCCGAGCACCTCGTCCACCCGCCGGGCCGGAATCCCGGACAGCTGGGCCAGACAGAGCAGATGGTTACGGGCGGCCCGTCCGCCGTGCACGGCCTTCGCGTCGAGCAGCGCGCCGACCTGCCGGGGCGCGTTCGGCAGCCTGCGGTACGGGTAGCCGCCGATCGTCACCTGCCCCGAGGTGGGGTTGTCGAGGCCCAGGATCATGCGCATGGTCGTCGACTTGCCCGAGCCGTTGGGGCCCAGGAAGCCCGTGACGGCACCGGGACGCACCTGGAAGGAAAGGTTGTACACAGCGGTCTTGTCGCCGTAGCGCTTGGTCAGGCCGACTGCCTCGATCATGCTCCGCACCCATCGCAAGGTTCAGGACAGCGGGGCACACGCCCCCCGTTAGGGTTAGGAGCTTATCGGGGCGCTGACGGTTCCACTCAAATGAAAGCAAAGGCTCTTCGCGTCACGCGTCTCGCTTCTTCAACAGGACATAACCGCCGATCAGCACCGCGACCACCCACAGCGCCATGATCCCGAGCCCGCCCCAGGGGCCGTAGGGAGTGTCGTCGTCGATCGGGGTGACCACCTGCATGATCTTGCTGCCGGCCTGGTCGGGCAGGAACCGGCCGATCTTCTTGGTGGCCGAGACGTTGCCGAGGATGTTGGAGATCAGGAAGAAGAACGGCATCAGGATGCCCAGCGACAGCATCGGCGAGCGCAGCATCGCGGCGACGCCCATCGAGAACATCGCGATGAGGGTCATGTAGAGGCCGCCGCCGATGACCGCGCGCAGCACTCCGGTGTCACCGATCTCCGCCCCGTGGGAGCCGAGCATCGCCTGGCCGAGGAAGAACGTCACGAAGCTGGTGACGAGACCGACGGCGAGCGAGAGCCCCGTGGCGACCGCGATCTTGCTGGCCAGCAAGGTACCGCGCTGCGGCACGGCGGCCAGCGAGGTGCGGATCATGCCGGTGCTGTACTCGTTCGACACGACGAGCACCCCGAACACGATCATCGCGAGCTGTCCGAGGGTCATCCCGGCGAAGCTGACGAAGGTCGGGTCGAAGGAGAGCTGGTCCTGGCGGCTCATCTTGTCGAACTCGCTCTTCGACAGGGCCGAGATCAGGATGCCCAGCCCGATGGTGACGACCACGGCGAGGGACAGTGTCCACACCGTGGAGGCCACCGAACGGATCTTGGTCCACTCTGAGCGGATGACCTGGGTCGCAGCCATGGTCAGTTCCCCTTCCAGCCGTTGCCCCACGGCTGCTGCTGCGGTGCCTCGACGGGTGTGTCGCTGTGTGCGTGGTACTCGACCGACTCCGCGGTCAGCTGCATGAACGCCTCTTCCAGGGAGGCCTGTTGGGGACTCAGCTCGTGCAGCACGATCTGCTGCTGGGCGGCCAGCTCGCCGATGTACTCGGACTTGCTGCCGTCCACCTCCAGCGTGCCGTTGCCGGTCTCCACGACGGTGACCCCGGCCGCGTGCAGCACGTCGAGCAGCCGCTCGCGCTGCGGGGTGCGGATACGGACGTACGACCGCGAGTTCTGCGCGATGAAGTCCGCCATGGAGGTGTCCGCGAGCAGCCGCCCCTGGCCGATGACGACGAGGTGGTCGGCGGTCAGCGCCATCTCACTCATGAGATGCGAGGACACGAAGACGGTCCGTCCCTGCGCGGCCAGCGACTTCATCAGGTTGCGGATCCAGTGGATGCCCTCGGGGTCGAGCCCGTTGACCGGCTCGTCGAACATCAGGATCCGCGGATCACCCAGCAGCGCGCCCGCGATGCCGAGCCGCTGGCCCATGCCGAGCGAGAACCCCTTGGCCTTCTTCCTCGCGACGGCGGTGAGCCCGACGGTGTCGAGGACCTCATGGACCCTCATACGAGGGATGCCGTTGCTCTGCGCGAGACACAGCAGGTGGTTGAAGGCGCTCCGGCCGCCGTGCATGGCCTTGGCGTCCAGCAGGGCCCCGATGTACGTCAACGGGTCCTTGAGCTGGTCATAGTGCTTGCCGTCGATGCGCACGTCCCCGGCGGTGGGCCGGTCCAGGCCCAGCATCATGCGCATGGTGGTCGACTTGCCGGCGCCGTTGGGCCCGAGGAAGCCCGTGACGATGCCCGGTCTGACGGTGAAGGTCAGGTTGTTGACCGCCACTTTCTCGCCGTACCGCTTGGTCAGCCCCTCGAGCTCGATCATGCCGACCACGCTAGGGGTGCGCTCCGGCGGATGCCACTCCTATGGGCAAACGGAGACCGACGAGAGCGGCAAGAATGCTGAAAGCCGTCGACCACGCGAAGGCAGGGGATGTGCTGGAGGCGCTGTGGGCGCCCCTTCAGAGGCGCGGGGAAATGCGCGACCGGGCCCCACGCGGCCGCACCCGACGACGAAGGCCCGCACCTCCGGGGGAGACGGTGCGGGCCTTCGTCGCTGTCAGGCGTTGTTACCGGGACTGCTGAGCCGGAACCCCACGGGAGATCGGCTCGTCGTCGGCGGGCGTACCGGCGGCGGCCACCGCGGCCCCCGTCAGCGTCGCCAGCATCTCGCGCACGTTCGTCAGCTGAGCGTTGATCGAGTCGCGGCGGTTCGTCAGAGCCGCCAGCTCGCGCTCGGATTCCGAACGGATGCGGTCGGCCTTGGCGTTGGCGTCGGCCACGATGTCCTCGGCCTGGCGCTGAGCCGTCTCCACCGTCTGGCGGGCGCGGCGCTCGGCGTCGGTGCGCAGCTTCTCGGCCTCCAGGCGCAGCTGCTCCGCGCGGTGCTCGATCTCCGCGAGGCGCTTCTCCGCCTTCTGCTGACGGGACGCCAGGTCGCGCTCGGACTGCTCCCGGCGCTTGGCGAGGTTCGTCTCGAAGTCGGCGGCGGCCTGCGCGGCCTTGGCGCGGGTCTCCTCGAAGAGGGCGTCGGCCTCCTCGCGCTTCTGCTGCGCGTCCTTCTGAGCCTCCTGACGGAGCTGCGAGGAGTCGCTCTTGGCCTTCTCGACGATCCGGACGCCCTCGTCCTCAGCCTTGGCCTTGCGCTCCGCAGCGAACGATTCTGCGTCGTTACGGACCTGCTGGGCCGCCGACTCGGCGAGTTCGCGGTGCTGCTCGGCCGCGCGACGGGCCTCCTCGCGCAGGTCCTTGGCCTCCTCCTCGGCGAGGCGGAGGATCTTCTCGACACGCGCGCCGAGGCCGGCGTACGACGGCTCGGCGTCGGTGACCTGGGCCTGGGCGTTCTGCGTTTCGAGGTGGAGCTCCTCGATGCGCTTTTCCAGGGCGGTGATGCGGGAGAGAGCGCTGTCACGGTCGGAGACGAGCTTGGAGATCCGTTCGTCCACCTGAGCGCGGTCGTACCCACGCCGCACAAGCTCGAAGCCGTAGGGGGAAGTGTCGCTCATGGGGTTCCTGTCAAATGAGACCGGTGAGGTGATAGGGGGAATCCTAGGGGCCGAAGCGGTGTGTCATCGAGCGGATACGTGTTTGATCTGGAGAATGACACCCCTTTTGAGTGGCTAACCCTGGGACGGCTTGCCAAAAACTTGGTCAAAGGCCCCAGATGGCATCCGAGTTCGACCGGCCGTAACCGGTTGCAACCTGTCGGTTAGCTGTCCGAAGGCTTACCCGAACGAGGGGCACCGACCGCTGCGCCCGCCTTGACGCCGCCGTCCTTGCCCGCCGACGGAGCCTCGAAGGATTCCAACGCCTCCAGGACGTCCTGGACACGGGAGATCTCGGTGTTGATGTCCTCACGGCGGCGGACGAGGACTTCGAGCTCGCGCTTGCCCTCCTCGACCGTGCGCTTCGCCTCGCGGATCGCCTCGGCCTTGAGCTCCTCGGCCTCCCGGACCAATGTGGCCTTCTTCTGCTCGGCCTCCTTGAGGAGCCCCTCGGCCTTCTTGACCGCGGCGATCCGCACCTTGCCGGCCTCCGAATTGGCCTCCGAGACCAGCTCCTTGGCCTTCGCCTGCGCCTTGGCCAGCTGCTCCTCCGCGGCCTTGATGAGCGCGTCGCAGCGGTCGCCCGTCGACTTCATGGTCTCCGCGGCCTCACGGCGGGCCCGGGCGTGCAGCGCCTCGATCTCGCCCGTGATCCGGTCGCGCAGCTCCTCCGCGCGCTCCCTTATGGCGGTCGCGTCCCGGCGGGCGCCGACGAGCAGCTCGTCCGCGTCCGTACGGGCCTTCTCCACGCGCGCGTTGCCCTCGACCGTCGCCTCGGACACCAGCCGGTCGGCCTCCTTGCGGGCCGCACCGACCATCGTGTCGGCCTGCGCCTCGGCCTCGGCGGTGGTCTTCTGCGCCTGCTGCTGCGCCTCGGTGAGGAGCTTGTCCGCCTCGGCGGTGCTCTCCGTGATGAGCGTGTCGACCTGCTCGGCCACGTCCTGGCGCCGCTTGTTGGCCTCCCTGCGGACCTCGTCGAGGGTCCGGTCGGCCTCCTCGCGCGCGGAGTTGACCAACTCCTCGGCCGTGGCCGCCGCGTCCGCCCTGACCCGCTCCGACTCGGCGCGGACCCGCTCGGCGTGCTGCTGGGCCTGCCCGACCGTGTCGGCGGCCTGGGCGCGCAGCCGCTCCGCGTCCCCGGTGGCCTCCCCGATCAACTGCTCGGCCCGGGCGACCGACTCGGCGCGCACCCGCTCCGCCTCGGCGACCGTGTCCGTACGCAGCCGGTCGGTGTCGGTGATGGTCTCCTCGGTGAGCCGCTCCGCTTCGCTACGCGCCTCGGTGATGAGGGTGTCGGCCTGCGTCGCCGCGTCCGACCGGATGCGGTTGGCGTCCTCGCGGGCCTCCGCCCTGGCGCGTGCAGCGTCCTGGTCGGCCTGGGCGATGGTGTCCGAGGCCTGCGTACGCACCCGCTGGGCGTGCTCGGAGGCGTCCGACCGCAGTCGCTCCGCCTCCGCGATCGCCTCCGACACGGTGCGCTCGGCGAGGGACTTGGCGGCGTCCGTCTCCTCGGCGGCCTCGCGCCGGATCCTGGCCGCGTCCTCGCTGGCCCGCTCCCGCTCGGAGTAGGCGTCACCGCGGACCCGGTCGGCCTCCTCCTGCGCCTCACGCCGGGTGCGGTCGGCCACGTGCTCGGCGGCCGAGCGCAGCCCGGTGATCTCCTCCTGGGCCTGCTCGTGCAGCCCGGCGACCGAGTCCCGTACCTGCTGGGCGTGCTGCTCGGCGGCCGACACCATCTCGGTGGCCCGCCGGTCCGCCTCCTCGACCAGCCGTACGGCCTCGGCCTGGGCCTCCTCGACCCGGTTGCGGGCCGAGGCGAGGAGCTCCTCGCTCTGCTCGCGGGCCCGCTCGCGCTCCTGATCGGCCTCCTGGCGGGCCGAGCCGAGGTACTCCTCGGCCTCGCGGCGGCGCCGGTCGGCCTCCTCCTGAGCGGCGGCCAGCGTCTCGGACGCCTCGGTGGCGAGCCGCTCGGCGGCGGCCCGCGCCTCCGCCCGGACCCGGTCCGCGGTGTCCTGCGCCTCGGACTTGAGCCGCTCCGCCTCGGCGGCGGCCTCGGACCGCAGCCGTACGGCGACGGCCTCGCCCTCGGCACGCGAGGCGGACGCGTCGGACGCGGCCTCGGTGCGCACCCGGTCGGCCTCGGCCTCGGCCTGCTGCTGCAGGGTGCGGATCCGCTCGGCGGCCTCGGTGCGCAGCCGGTCGGTCTCCTCGGCGGCCTCGCGACGGATCCGTGAGGCCTCCTCACGGGCCTCGGCGAGGGCCTGTTCGGCGGCGGCGAGGCGCTCCTCGGCCTCGGTGTGCAGCCTCGTCAGTTCCTCGGCGGCCTCGGTACGGCGGGTCTCTATCGCCCGCTCGGTTTCCTCGTGCAGCTCGCGGGCGGCCCGCTCGGCGTCGGCCTTGATGCCCTCAGACTGCTCGACGACCTCCTCGCGGTGCCGCTCCGCCTCCTGACGGGTGCGCTGAAGGGTCTCCTCGGCCTGCCGGCGCAACGTGGTGGCGCGCTCGATGGCCTCGGTGCGGACCTTCTCGCTGTCCGTGGTGGCGGTCTGGCGCAGCTCGTCGGCGTCCGCCTTGGCCTTGGAGAGCAGCTCCTCGGCGGTCTTGGCGGCCTCCTCGATCTGCTGGACGGCCTCCTTGCGCGCCTCCGCGCGGATCTTCTCGCCCTCGGCGACCGCGTCGGCGCGCAGCTGCTCGGCCTCGCCGCGCAGCCTGCGGGCCTCCTCCTGCAGCTCGACCGTCTTGGCGCGGTACTCCTTGGTGTCGTCCTTCGCCGAGCCCTTGAGCTGCTCGGCGATGTCGTGCGCCTCGGCCCGCAGCCGGTCCGCCTCGGTCTCGGCCTCACGGCGGATCCGCTCGGCCTCCTCGGCGGCGGCCTTGGTGGTGTTCTGCGCGTCCGCCTGCGCCTTGTTGAGGACGTCCTCGGCGGTCTTGGCCGCCTTGGACAGCTGGGTCGCACTCTCCTCGGCGGTGATCGTGCGGGCCTTCTCGGAGGCCTCGGCGACGATCTTCTCGGCCTCGGCACGGGCGTCCGCGACGATCTGCTCGGCGGCCTCCTTGGTCGCCTCGGCCTCCTGGCTGGCCTCGCTGACCAGCCGGGCGACCTGCTCCTTGGCCGTACGCGTGCGCTGTTCGTTGGCGGACTCGGCGCTGGCGAGGGTTTTCTCGGCGGCCGACTTCGCCTCGGTGAGCACCTTGTCGGCCTCGGCCTGCGCCTTGCGCAGCGCCTCCTCGGCCTCCGTCATCCGCTGCTCGGCGGCCCGGCTGAGCTCGGTGGCCTGGCGCCGGGCGCTGTCCGATTCGGTCGCGGTGGAGCTGCGCAGCTGCTCGGCGTGGTCGGTGGCCTCCTGGGCCTGCGTGGAGGCGGCGTTGATCAGCCGCTCGGCGTCCGTGCGGGCCCGCAGCAGGAGCTGTTCGGCCTCCGCGCGGGCCGCCTCGGCGTCGGCGGTGAGCCGCTGCCGGGCCTCGGTGGTGACCCGCTCGGCCTCGGCGCGGGCGGCCGCCATGGCCTGCTCGGCCTCCGCGCGGGACTCCTCCAGGAGCCGGCGGGCCTGCGACTCGCTGCGGGCGCGCAGCTGCTCGGCCCACGCCACGTTCTCGTTGACGTGCGACTCGACGGTCTGCCGGCGCTCGGCCAGCTCCTGGTCGAGCTGCTGACGGCGGGTGACCGCCTCCTGGTGCAGCTCCGCCTGCAGACGCGCGGCCTGCTCGGCGTGCTCCTGGAGGATGCGCTGGGTCTGGGCCCGGACCTGGCTCAGCTCGCGCTCGGCGTCCTGGCGCAACTGATCGGCCTGGACCTGGGCGTTGCGCAGCAACTGCTCGGCCTGGTAGCCGATGTCACCGCCGCCGAAGTCGGGCCGGGACATGAGGGTGCGCCGCGCCTCGTGCAGCTTGGCGCGCAGCACCTCGACCTGGTAGCCGAGGTCCTCGGCGTGCTGGATCGCCTTTTCCCGCTCGGTCTTCAGCCGATCCATCTCGGCCTCGAACCGAGAGAGGTGGTCGACGTCAGCCGCCGGCTCTCGCTCCTGGCGTTCGTAGCCCCGCACTGCGCGGTCCCATCCGTCCCCTGGTCGCAAGTCTTTCCGAACGAGCCCTGTCCATCCGCCGAACGGGGCCCCCGGGGAATGGTGTCAGATCAACGACGGAGCATGGGCTGCTGCCCGCCGCTCGTCCCCCGAAACCCGGACCCCGGTGGGCCTGGCGTCAGAGGTGGCGTCGTCCGCCCGAAGGGCAGGCCGTGCGGCTTCCGGTGCGCGATCGCAGGGCGCCGGAAGGTCCTCGTAGCCGAGCTACCAGGGCCTTTCGGCAGCGCGGCGAGCGTGCGTGCCGGACGTTGCACGGCAGGCGCCACCTCTGACGCCAGGACCGGGCCACCCCCTTTCCGGGAGCGACCGCCCCCAACCCTACCGGCCCATATGTACGGGGGTCAGTGCTCAGGTGACTCAACAGGCGCTGAAGTGACCAGTTCTGTCAGTACGCCGTGGCAATCCTTTGGGTGCAGAAAGGTGATCCGTGACCCCATGGAGCCACGTCGCGGCTCCTCGTACAGAACGCGTACGCCCTTGCTCTTGGCGTCCGCGGCGTCCCCGTCCACATCCGCCGTACCGAAAGCGATGTGGTGGACGCCCTCGCCGTTCTTGTCCAGCCACTTCGCGACGGTCGAGTCGGGCCGGGTCGGCTCCAGAAGCTGCAGGTAGGAGGCTCCGCCGTCGGACGTCTCGTTGATCTTGAGCATGGCCTCGCGCACGCCCTGCTCCTCGTTGACCTCGGAGTGGAACACCTCGAAGCCGTACGTGGCCCGGTAGAACTCGACGGTCTTGTCGAGGTCGAAACAGGCGATCCCGATGTGGTCGATTCGCGTCAGCATGGTGTTAGTGCAGCGCTCTGGAGATGGTTACGCAACGTGCGCGCGATCACACTGACGGGGCGATGACGGCACGGAGTGCCACTCAGTACCTTTGAAGTAAACCCTCGTTCACTCCTCGGCAGTGCAGCCGGTAAGGGGATCGCAGCTCATGTCTGGATCGAACAGCACGACCTCGGTGATCGTCGCGGGCGCCCGTACGCCCATGGGACGGTTGCTGGGCTCGCTGAAGTCCTTCTCCGGAGCCGACCTCGGCGGCTTCGCGATCAAGGCCGCCCTCGACCGTGCGGGGATCGGTGGCGACCAGGTGCAGTACGTCATCATGGGCCAGGTCCTCCAGGCCGGCGCGGGCCAGATCCCGGCCCGCCAGGCCGCCGTCAAGGCCGGCATCCCGATGAACGTCCCGGCACTCACCGTCAACAAGGTGTGTCTCTCGGGCCTCGACGCGATCGCGCTGGCCGACCAGCTGATCCGCGCGGGCGAGTTCGACGTGATCGTCGCGGGCGGCCAGGAGTCCATGACCAACGCCCCGCACCTGCTGCCGAAGTCCCGCGAGGGCTTCAAGTACGGCGCGATCGAGATGCTCGACGCCATGGCGTACGACGGCCTCACCGACGCCTTCGAGAACATCGCCATGGGCGAGTCCACGGAGAAGCACAACACCCGCCTCGGCATCCTCCGTCCCGAACAGGACGAGATCGCCGCGCTGTCCCACCAGCGCGCGGCGGCCGCCCAGAAGAACGGGATCTTCGAGGCCGAGATCACCCCGGTCGAGATCCCGCAGCGCAAGGGCGAGCCGGTCGTCTTCAGCAAGGACGAGGGCATCCGCGGCGACACCACCGCCGAGTCCCTGGGCAAGCTGCGCCCCGCGTTCACCAAGGACGGCACCATCACCGCGGGCTCCGCCTCGCAGATCTCCGACGGTGCGGCGGCCGTGGTCGTGATGAGCAAGGCCAAGGCACAGGAGCTGGGCCTGGAGTGGATCGCCGAGATCGGCGCCCACGGCAATGTGGCGGGACCGGACAACAGCCTCCAGTCGCAGCCGTCCAACGCGATCCTGCACGCCCTCAAGAAGGAGGGCCTGGAGGTCTCCGACCTCGACCTGATCGAGATCAACGAGGCCTTCGCCGCGGTGGCCGTCCAGTCAATGAAGGACCTCGGCGTTTCCACGGATCGGGTGAACGTCAACGGTGGTGCGATTGCCCTTGGCCACCCCATCGGTATGTCCGGCGCCCGGCTCGTCCTGCATCTGGCCCTGGAGCTGAAGCGGCGCGGCGGCGGCGTCGGCGCGGCCGCGCTGTGCGGCGGCGGCGGTCAGGGTGACGCGCTCGTCGTGCGGGTACCCAAGGTCTGAGCGCCTCGTACGTCGTCCATGTGAACGGAGCTGTGATGCAGGACGTCTCCACCCTGGTGGCCCAGGCCAGGGAGGGCCGGCCGCGGGCCGTGGCCCGGCTGATCTCCCTCGTGGAGGGGGCGTCCCCGCAGCTCAGGGAGGTCATGGCGGCCCTTGCCCCGCTGACGGGCAACGCCTATGTGGTGGGCCTGACCGGCTCACCCGGGGTGGGCAAGTCGACGTCCACCTCCGCCCTCGTGACCGCGTACCGCAAGCAAGGCAGGCGGGTCGGCGTCCTGGCCGTCGACCCGTCGTCCCCCTTCTCGGGCGGCGCCCTGCTGGGCGACCGGGTGCGCATGTCGGACCATGCCTCCGACCCCGGCGTCTATATCCGCTCGATGGCCACCCGCGGCCACCTGGGAGGCCTCGCCTGGGCCGCCCCGCAGGCCATCCGGGTCCTGGACGCGGCCGGCTGCGATGTGGTCCTGGTGGAGACGGTCGGCGTGGGCCAGTCGGAGGTGGAGATCGCCTCCCAGGCGGACACGTCAGTGGTGTTGCTGGCCCCCGGCATGGGCGACGGCATCCAGGCCGCCAAGGCCGGAATCCTGGAGATCGGCGACGTCTACGTCGTCAACAAGGCCGACCGTGACGGCGCCGACGCCACCGCCCGCGAGCTCAACCACATGCTGAGCCTGGGCGAGTCCCGCAAGCCCGGTGACTGGCGCCCGCCGATCGTCAAGACCGTCGCCGCCCGCGCGGAGGGCATCGACGAGGTCGTCGAGGCCCTGGAGAAGCACCGCGCGTGGATGGAGGAGCACGGCGTCCTCATCGAGCGCCGCCGCGCCCGCGCCGCCCACGAGGTCGAGACGATCGCCGTCACCGCCCTGCGCGAACGCATCGGCGACCTGCGCGGCGACCGGCGCCTCGACGCCCTCGCGGAGCGAATCGTCACCGGCCAGCTGGACCCCTACCGGGCGGCGGACGAACTGGTGGAGGAACTCACCCAGGGCTGAGCCCTTGCCATGTTGACCGGCATGTTCCTCTCCTGGGCGTAGGACGGACACCGAGCCGCGGTCCGATCACACCGCTCCCGTGGCTCCTCGGTGCAATGGCGCTCTTCGGTGCCATCGTCGTCTTCCTGGCCCCGCGCGGGCCACGCTGATCGACCGGTGCGGGCCGCGCGGAGCGCTTGTCCCTCGCCGCCCTGGCGGGAGCCTGCGTCCCGCAGCTCGGTCCGACCATGCGGGCCGTGTGGTCGTGGCTCGCCCAGGACGACGAGGCGCTGCTACAGCGGGCGTGCAGCTTCGACGGGGTCTCGCCATCGCCCGGGACGTGGCGGTGCGCCATGGGGGCACGCTGACCGTGCGTGACGCGCCGACAGGCGGGGCCCTTTTCGAGCTCCGCCTGCCGGTCGTCTGAACGTCCGCGCCCCTGGGAGGCGCCCCCGCCGGGCGCTCCTACGGGCGGCCCCTGTGGCCTCGCAGGTGCTCCGCCACCGGTTTCAGCGCCTTGCTCAGTTGCGTCAGGGAGTCGGGGGTCTGGAGATCGATGAAGTGCCTCCGCACAGACGCCACATGATGGGGCGCGACCTTCTTCATCGTCTCCATGCCGTGCTCGGTCAGGACCGCGAACAGCCCGCGGCGGTCGGACTCGCAGTTCTCGCGCCGGACCAGGTCCGCGTTCTCCATGCGGGTGATCTGGTGCGAGAGCCGGCTCTTGGACTGGAGGGTGGCGGACGCGAGATCACTCATCCGCATCCGTACTCCCTCCGACTCGGAGAGATTGACCAGGATCTCGTAGTCGTTCATCGTCAGCCCGAACGGCTGCAGGTCCCTTTCGAGCTGATACGTCAACAGCCTGTTGACCTCCAGGTGGGTGCGCCAGGCGCACTGCTCCGCATCGGTCAGCCAGCGCGTGGCCGTCTCGGTCTCCATGAATGAAGTCTACCTAAAAGGTTGAAAGGCGAACTAATGAGGGCGGTGTGACTGTGCGCACGCGTTCGATGTCACACTCCGCAGACTACCGCTCACAGCCCGAAGCGACGCTGGAGGTCCCCCAGCTGTCCGGGAAGGCGCGGTACCCCCGGCTGCTGTGGATGCCCTGTGGGTGCCCCGTGACCGCCGGGCACTCCGGCCTGCTGCGGAACAGCTCCGGTGGCCTGCTCGGCCATCAGGACCTCGGTCGACTGGAGCAGTACGGTGCCGGCCCCCACGAACTCGAACTGGTGCTCCTCGCCGGAGGCCCCGCCGAGGCCCGTCATCGCACGTAGGCCGCCCATCAGACCGGTCATGTAGCCGTGGTCGTAGTGGTGGCACGGCGAGGGGCAGTCCGCCCAGCCCACAAGCGCTTGCGGGTCCACCCGGATCGGGGGCTCCATGAACACCACCGGACCGTTGGACGCGGCCACGAACTTTCCGGTTCCGATGAGGGTCAGGAAGCCCGGCACGATCGACTGCTTCAGCGCGAGACTTGGCTGAAAAGCGAGCAGGTTGCCCGAGCGAATGGTCAGATTGCCGTTGTCCAGGTCGTAGGAGTTCACGTCGAAGGCCCGGTCGGCGAGGAGCATCTTGCCCGAGCCCTGCGCCACCACCCAGTCGCTTGCGTGCAGAGGCGAATGGAAGGACGTACGGATGAGACCGTCGAGGCGGCCGTGTCCGATGCCGTTGAAATCCATCTGTCCGTAGTAGGCGATCATCTTCCCCTTCTGCAGGAACCACTGGCTCCCCTTGAGCTCCACGCAGAAGGTGTAGTTGTCGACGTTGTCGTCGGAGGGCAGCGTCATGGGGTCGTACACGGTGGGGCCCGCGCCCGGGTAGTGGCTCACAGCTTCTCCTCCGAGGCCTGGACGTACACCGCGCCGTTTCCGCTGAGCTCCAGCTGGAAGGCCTCGCCGGAGCCGCGGCCCACCATGTCGCGCCAGCCGAGGGCCGTCGACAGCTTGTTGCGGACGTCGCCGTGGTGGGCGACGTAGGCCTGTGGATCGACGTGGACCGGGCGCTGTGGGGTGATCGGAACCTCGAACACTCCGCCGTGGGCCATGACGGCCACCGAGCCGACCCCCTTGAGGGTGGTGGTGAACAGCCCCTGACCGCTGATCTGGCCGCGCACCATGCCCATGACGCCGCCCTGCGAGCCCATGAACATGGTGCCCTGCTGAAGAGTGCCCTCGAAGGCGAGCAGCCGGTCTGCCTCGACGTACAGGGTGTCGCCGGTGAGGTTGATGACCTGGACGTGGTGACCGCCGTGCCCGAAGAGGACGGTGCCGCTGCCCTCGACCGTCATCAGCGGGGTGTCCTCGTTGGCCACCCGGCGGCCGATCATCGACATGACCCCGCCCTGGCCGCCCTGGATGTTGGGCGTGAAGGACATCTCGCCCTTGTACGCCAGCATCGCGCCGCGCTGACTGAACAGCCGCTGGCCCGGCATCACCGTGGCCTCGACCATCTTGGAGTTGACCTCGCGGAACGCCATGTCACACATCCCCCGCGATCGTGTTGCGCTCGCTGGGCTGGACGTACACCAGGCCGTCGCCCTCGAAGCGGATCTGGAAGGCCTCGCCGCCGCCCTCGCCCATGAACGTGCGGAACGTCACACCGGACTGGAAGGACTGGTTGAGGTTGCCCTGGTGGGCGATGTAAGCGCCGGGGTCGACGGTGAGGGGGTACTGGCGGCTCACGCGCAGGACCACCGCGGGGCCGTCGGATGTGAGCGCGGCCTGGCCGTGGCCCTCCACTGTCGTCGTGAAGAGGCCGTTGCCCTGGGAGGCGCCGCGCAGCCCGGTGAAGCTGGTGCCGGTCCTCAGGCCCGCGTCGGTCGCGAGCAGGTTGCTCGACTCCACGTACAGCTTGTCCCCCTGGAGACTGACAAGGTTGATCTCCGAGGCCCGGTCCGCGAACCAGCACGTTCCGTGCCCCGACACCTCCATCACGGTCATCTGCTCGCCGGTGATCCGCCGGGTCACCATGCCTCGGATGCCCTCGCCACCGCCGCTCAGCTTCTTGAACGCCATCTGTCCGTCGTACGCGACCATCGAGCCGTTCTTCGCCTTGACGGCGTCCCCGGTCATGTCGACGGCGAGCACTTTGCTGCCTTGAAGTCGAAACATCGCCACGGAGTGAAGGTAGCTGGCCGCAAGCCCTTGCCGACAGGTCCTGGGGGTGGAGGTCCACCCTGATCGTGCCCCTAGGGGGCGGGGTGCCTGGCGGCGGCCTGTGCGGGGTGGGTGGGGGCGGGCGTTTTGCGCAGTTCCCCGCGCCCCTGAGTGCCTGCGGCGGCCTGTGCGGGTCCGGTGGGGGTTTGTGTAGCGCGTGCGGGTGTGTGGTGGGTCGGGGCCGGGGGGGGGGGGGGGGGGGGCGGGGGGGGGGGGTGTCCGTCCTCGGTCCGGCGGGTGCTGTTGATTCAGATGTGCTGGATAACGGACGCCGGCCGCTGCGGGCGGACACCCCCCACCCCGTCCCCTGCGCGCCGTACGCGGCTAAAGGTGCGTCCACCGTCCCCACCCTAGGGGCGCGGGGAACTGCGCGACCAGCCCCCACCGGGGCGCAGCCGCACCCTGAGTCAGACCCCCCGGGCCGGGATCGCGGAACCGTTTGTCACAATGGGCGAACGCTTGTGCGCGCGTTCACAAACCGACGTACCTCCCACCGAAGGTGACCCGTGGACCTCAAGACAGCCTCCGCCATCCGACGCCTCCGACTCATCTCCGTGCCGGAGGGTGTTTCCTGGATCATCCTGGCGACCTGCACCGTCATCAAGTACACGGTCGCCTCCGGCTTCGACGTCGCCCCCGTGCTCGGCCCGATTCACGGTGTGCTGTTCATCCTCTACGTGATCTTCTGGGCGGACGCCTGGAACCGCACCAAGTGGGCCAAGGGCAAGGCGGCGCTCTACTTCGCGTACTCGATCATCCCGGGCGGCGGCTTCATCATTGAGCGTGCCCTGCGCCGGGAGGCCGAAGACGCGGTGATCGCCTCGCGCGCTCGCCAGGAAGGGGTCGTGAACGCATGATCGTCGCCTTTTCCGTGACCCCGCTGGGGGTCGGCGAGGACGTGGGCGAGTACGTCGCCGACGCGGTGCGGGTGGTTCGCGAATCGGGGCTGCCCAACCGTACCGACGCCATGTTCACCTCGATCGAGGGTGAGTGGGACGAGGTCATGGACGTCGTCAGGCGTGCCGTGGCTGTCGTCGAGGATCGGGCCCCGCGGGTGTCCCTGGTCCTCAAGGCGGACATCCGCCCAGGAGTGACGGACGGTCTGACCTCCAAGGTGGAGACGGTGGAGCGCCACCTCGCCGGCTGACCCACGGACGAACCCCGGCCCGCGCGGGCCGGGGTTTTCTCGTGCCTGATGATTGAGCGATCGCTCAAAATCGTGTACGTTCCTGGCTGGAATATTTGAGCGGTCGCTCAAACTGCCAGTTCACCTGGGGGAACCGATGGGGCTCTACATCGAGACACGCATCCGTGCCGATCTCGACGAGCTGTGGATGCGTACACAGGAGCCGTCCCAGCATCAGCGCTGGGATCTCCGCTTCACTCGGATCACGTACCTGCCGCGCGGGGAGGGCGAGCCGCAGCGATTCCAGTACGCCACGCGCGTGCTGCCCGGTCTCACCGTCGCCGGCACCGGCGTCTCGGCGGGGGAGCGGGAACGCCCCGACGGCACCCGGACCTCGGCTCTGCGCTTCTCGTCCCCGCACCCCCTCTCACTGCTCGCGGAGGGCAGCGGTTACTGGCGTTACCTGCCCGACGGCGACGGCGTCACCTTCCTCACCGGCTACGGCTACCGTCCCCGCTGGGGCCGCGTCGGTGCCGTGGCCGACCGCCTGCTCTTCCGCCCGCTCATCGGCTGGGCGACGGCCTGGTCCTTCGACCGTCTGCGCCTGTGGCTGGAGCGCGGGATCACCCCGGAGCGGGCGCTGCGCAACTGGCTGGCCGAACTGCTGGTGCGCGCCCTTGTCGTCACCGTCGGCTGCACGGGCCTCGGCCTGGAGCGGTTCCTGCGGCTCTTCGGACCGCTGGCCGTGTCGATGGCGTACGTCTGGCCGCTGGTGCTCGCCGTGGTCATCTCGCTGGCCCTGTTCGCGTCGCCCCTGCCCTGCACCCCCGCCGCCCGCCGCTGTCTGCGTCAGCCCCCCACGCGCGTGCGTGCCCCGCGTGTCCTTCGCACCCTGGAGAACCCCCGATGACCCCGGACACACGCCCAGGCGCTCCCGCGACCACCTCGATGTTCCGCACGGTGATGGGCGACGACTTCGACCGCCTCCACCCTCAGCTCCGGCGCCGTTTCTCGGTCGGTCTGGCGATCGGCGAGGTGTGCACCGGTCGTGGCGTGATGGACCGGATCTGGCACGGCGGGACCTTCGTGAAGCCGTTCCTGGCGCTCGGCACCACGCGCAACATCCTCGTGCCGAGACCGGGGCGGAACGTGCCGTTCGTGATCGAGAATGTGCCCTACGTGGATACCTACGGCCGTGAGACGGTGACCTTCGTGCGCACCTTCCACCTCCCTGGCCGACCTCGCCGCTTCGACGCCCAGATGGTGCTCAGCCCCAAGGGCGACCGCATCCTCGACTACCTCGGCACCCACCAGCACCTGGCCAGCGAGCTCCACTTCCACGCGGAGCCCGACGGCTCGTTGCTGATCCGCTCGGGGGAACACCGGTTCCGGGAGGGCGTGGTGGACGCCCGGGTGCCCGAGCTGGTCGGCGCGACGGCGGAGGTGCGGGAGTCGTACGACGACGGGGCGGGCCGCTTCCGTATCCGGGTCCGGGTCGTGAACAGGTACTTCGGCCCGCTCTTCGGCTACGAGGGCTCCTTCGAGGCGACGTACACCGACGTCGCGGCCTGCGGAGTCCGTCCCGGTCTCCGTCCCGTCCGCGAGGAGGTCCGCGCATGAGCCCGGAGAGCGCCAAGTCGCTGGAGACGAAGACCAAACTCCTGGAGGGCGCCCTGCGCACCCTCACGGAACAGGGCATCGCCAAGACGTCCGCCCGCACGGTCGCGGCGGCCTCCGGCGTCAACCAGGCGCTGGTCTTCTATCACTTCGGTTCGGTCGACGAACTCCTCGCGGCGTCCTGCCGTTACGGCGCCGAGCGCGCGGTGTCCCGGTACCGGGAGCGGCTCGCCGCGGTGACCTCGCTCTCCGAACTCCTCGCGGTGGGCCGGCAGGTCCACGAGGAGGAGCGAGCCGGAGGGCATGTCGCCCTGCTCGGCCAGCTGCTGGCCGGCGCACAGACCCACGCCACCCTCGGCCCGGCCACCGCGGCGGGCCTGGAACTGTGGATCGCCGAGATCGAGAGGGTCCTCACCAGGGTGCTCGCGGCCACGCCCTTCGGGGAGTTCGCCGACCCGGCGGGCCTGGCCCGGGCGGTGGCCGCGTCCTTCGTGGGCATCGAGCTGTACGAGGGCGTCGACGAGGCGGGCGCCACGGCAGCCCTGGACGCACTGGAGCAGCTCGGCGTGCTCGTCGCCGCGCTGGAGGACCTGGGCCCGGTCGCCCAACGCGCGGTACGCCACCACCTCCGCAGAACCGGCCGCCGCTGACCCGCCACCCGACGAGAGGACACCATGCCCGGCTCCGACAGCCTCTACGAGATCCTGGACGACCGCTTCCGCCCCTGCGCCAACGGCGACAGCAGGCTGGAAGTCCTGTACGACGACTGCCGTTGGGCAGAAGGCCCGGTGTACCTGCCCGCCTGGCGCCAGCTGCTCTGGAGCGACATCCCGAACGACCGCCTCCTGCGCTGGGACGAGGCCACCGGCACGGTCGGCGTCTTCCGCACCCCGGCAGGCAACACCAACGGCAACACCGTCGACCACCGGGGCCGCCTCGTCAGCTGCGAACAGGGCAAGCGCCGCGTCACCCGCACCGAGCCCGACGGCACGGTGACCGTCCTGGCCGAGCGGTACCAGGGCAAGCGCCTGAACAGCCCGAACGACTCCGTCGTACGCTCCGACGGCACGATCTGGTTCTCCGACCCGGACTTCGGCATCCTCAGCGACTACGAGGGGCACCGGGCCGACTCCGAGATCGGCGCGTGCCATGTGTACCGGATCGACGTGACGACCGGTGAGGTGTCTCTGGCCGCGGACGGGTTCGAGGGGCCCAACGGGGTGATTCTGTCGCCGGACGAGACACGGCTGTACGTCTCCGACTCGCGGGCGGCCCGGATCCATGAGTACGACGTCCACAAGGACGGCACGCTCTCGGGCGGCAAGGTCTTCGCCGAGGCCCCCGAGGGCGTCCACTTCGACAACATCCGCTTCGACGACGAGGGCCGCCTGTGGGCTGCCGCCCTGGCCGACGGTGTCCACTGCTACGCCCCCGACGGCACGCTCATCGGGCGACTCCGGGTGCCTGAGCCGGTGGCCAACGTGACTTTCGGCGGCCCGAAGGGCAACCGGCTGTTCATCGCGGCCACGACGTCTCTGTACTCCCTGGTGATGTCGGTGACGGGAGCGGCGAGAGTGTAGAGGTCGCGGCCCGGTGGGGGCTGATCGCGCAGTTCCCCGCGCCCCTAAAAACCTGCAGCCGCCGACGGCGCGAAGGGGCCGGGGTGGGGGGCGTCCGCCCGCAGCGGCCGGCGTCCGTTACCGAGCCCTGCTCAAGAGACCGAGCCGCCGGACCGAGGACGGACACCCCCCACCCCGGCCCCGCCCCGCAACGCACCGCAGGCATATATGGGGGCGCGGGGAACTGCGCAAAACGTCCGCCCCCACCCACCCGCACCCGCAGGCATACAACGGCCGCGGGACCGAAGAGCGAGACAGGGCTGACCACGATGTGACCGGCCGGTAAGGTCGTTGCCGTGCCGAAGCCGCTCAGTCTTCCCTTCGACCCCATCGCCCGCGCCGACGAGCTCTGGAAGCAGCGCTGGGGAAACGTGCCGTCCATGGCCGCGATCACCTCGATCATGCGAGCACACCAGATCCTGCTCGGCGAGGTCGACGCGGTGGTCAAGCCGTACGGACTGACGTTCGCGCGGTACGAGGCGCTGGTGCTGCTGAACTTCTCCAAGTCCGGCGAGCTGACGATGTCGAAGATCGGCGAGCGGCTCATGGTGCATCCGACGTCCGTCACCAACACCGTGGACCGGCTCGTGAAGTCCGGTCTGGTCGACAAGCGCCCCAACCCCAACGACGGCCGCGGCACCCTCGCCTCCATCACCGACAAGGGGCGCGAGGTCGTCGAGGCGGCCACCCGCGACCTCATGGCGATGGACTTCGGGCTCGGGGTGTACGACGCCGAGGAGTGCGCGGAGATCTTCGCGATGCTGAGGCCGCTCAGGGTCGCCGCGCACGACTTCGACGAGGACTGACCCGGGGCAAGATCTCCCGGAACGGGTCGTTACGCTCGTACGCATGAAAAAGAGCGTGCTGACCCGCTACCGCGTCCTGGCCTATGTCACCGGTGTGCTGCTGGTCCTGCTGTGCCTGAGCATGATCGCCAAGTACGGCCTGGACATCGACGGCGCAGCGGACGTCACCCGCGTCGTCGCCATCGCGCACGGCTGGCTGTACGTGGTCTACCTCGTCTTCGCCTTCGACCTGGGCTCCAAGGCGAGGTGGCCGATCCTGAAGCAGGTGTGGGTACTGCTCGCCGGCACGATTCCCACGGCCGCCTTCTTCGTCGAGCGGAAGATCAGCCGCGAGCTGGAGGGCAAGATCGTGGATGGGACTCCGGCGCCCGTCAAGGCGTAACCCTTACCGCCGTACGGCACGCGTGCGGCGGTCGTTCTTCGGCGTTTACTCGGACGTCCGAGTAACTTCGAAGGTATGGACGCTGACGCCATCGAAGAGGGCCGCCGACGCTGGCAGGCCCGGTACGACGCCTCGCGCAAGCGGGAGGCGGACTTCGGCACGCTCTCCGGGGACCCCGTCGAGCCGCTGTACGGGCCACGGCCGGGGGACACGTACCAGGGCTTCGAGCGGATCGGATGGCCGGGGGAGTACCCCTACACGCGTGGGCTCTATCCGACCGGCTACCGGGGGCGGACCTGGACCATCCGGCAGTTCGCCGGGTTCGGGAACGCCGAGCAGACCAACGAGCGGTACAAGAAGATCCTCGCCAACGGCGGGGGCGGGCTGTCCGTCGCCTTCGACATGCCGACGCTGATGGGCCGGGACTCCGACGACCCCCGCTCGCTCGGCGAGGTCGGGCACTGCGGGGTCGCCGTCGACTCGGCGGCCGACATGGAGGTCCTTTTCCGTGACATCCCGCTGGGCGAGGTCACGACGTCGATGACGATCAGCGGTCCTGCCGTACCCGTCTTCTGCATGTACCTGGTCGCGGCCGAACGGCAGGGCGTGGACACGTCGGTGTTGAACGGCACGCTCCAGACCGACATCTTCAAGGAGTACATCGCCCAGAAGGAGTGGCTCTTCAAGCCCGAGCCCCATCTGCGGCTGATCGGCGACCTGATGGAGTACTGCGCGGCCGGCATCCCCGCCTACAAGCCGCTGTCCGTCTCCGGGTACCACATCCGTGAGGCCGGTTCGACGGCCGCGCAGGAGCTGGCGTACACGCTCGCGGACGGTTTCGGCTATGTGGAACTCGGGCTGTCGCGCGGCCTGGACGTCGACGTGTTCGCGCCCGGGCTGTCCTTCTTCTTCGACGCGCACGTCGACTTCTTCGAGGAGATCGCCAAGTTCCGTGCAGCGCGCAGGATCTGGGCCCGCTGGATGCGGGACGTGTACGGGGCACGGTCCGAGAAGGCGCAGTGGCTGCGGTTCCACACCCAGACCGCCGGTGTCTCGCTGACCGCGCAGCAGCCGTACAACAACGTCGTGCGTACGGCGGTGGAGGCGCTCGCGGCCGTGCTGGGCGGGACGAACTCCCTGCACACCAACGCGCTGGACGAGACGCTGGCTCTGCCGTCGGAGCAGGCCGCGGAGATCGCGCTGCGCACCCAGCAGGTGCTCATGGAGGAGACCGGGGTCGCCAACGTGGCCGATCCGCTGGGTGGTTCGTGGTTCGTCGAGCAGCTGACGGACCGGATCGAGGCGGACGCGGAGAAGATCTTCGAGCAGATCAAGGAGCGGGGACTGCGGGCGCATCCGGACGGGCGGCATCCCATCGGGGCGGTCACGTCCGGGATTCTGCGGGGGATCGAGGACGGCTGGTTCACCGGGGAGATCGCCGAGTCCGCCTTCCGGTACCAGAAGGCGCTGGAGAAGGGGGAGAAGAGGGTCGTGGGGGTGAACGTCCACCATGGTTCCGTCACCGGGGATCTGGAGATCCTGCGGGTGAGTCACGAGGTCGAGCGGGAGCAGGTGCGGGTGCTCTCCGCGCGGCGGGCGGGGCGGGACGAGGGTGCTGTGCGTACGGCACTGGACGGGATGCTTGCCGCTGCGCGGGACGGCTCCAACATGATCGGGCCGATGCTGGAGGCGGTGCGGGCGGAGGCGACTCTGGGGGAGATCTGTGGGGTGCTGCGGGACGAGTGGGGGGTCTACACGGAGCCGGCGGGGTTCTGAGGCACTGTTGCCGCTGTGGGCCGGGGGGGGGGGGCCCGCGCGCCCCCGCGGGCGGGGTGCCGCGTCTGGGGGTCGGGCGCCGCCCCCGCGGCCCGAACGCCCGCAGCTCCGCGTG